>DASUNW010000144.1:0-29430 GCA_036276955.1 Alcanivorax sp.
AACCGGCACCTGTCCGGGAAGGTGAAAGTGATCGTCGACTGGCTGGTTGCCCTGCTCCGCGACCAGCCCGGCATCACACCGTGAACCCGGGACGAGAATAGATTTGTCAGCGCCGACGGTTTGTCCTACCGTTCCAGCAACGAGCCCATCCGGGCCGCGCTGGGAGGAACACCATGCGCTATGAACTCTTCTACTGGCCCGGCATTCAAGGACGCGGCGAGTTCGTCCGACTCGCCCTGGAAGATGCCGGCGCACCGTATCTCGATGTGGGGCTTGGCGACCCCCGCGACGGTCTCGGCCTGCCCGCCATCGACAGTTACCTCAACGGTGACGCCACCCCTCGCCCGCCGTTCGCGCCGCCTTTTTTGAAGGCCGGCAACCTGGTGATCTCGCACGTGGCGAATATCCTCCAGTTCCTCGGGCCACCGCTCGCCCTGGCGCCGGACAACGAGCCGGCCCGTTACTGGATCCACGGCTTGCAGCTGACCCTCAGTGACTGGGTGGCGGAGATTCACGACATTCATCACCCGATCGGCCCGTCGCTGTATTACCAGCAACAGGAGGCGGAAGCGCGGCGACGCGCGGTGCTCTTCCACCAGGAACGGCTGCCACGCTTTCTGGATTACTTCGAACGGGTTCTGGAACAGAATCCGGCGGGACCCGACTATCTGGCCGGCGGCGAGCTTTGCTACGCGGACCTGTCCCTTTTCCAGGTTATTCTCGGCCTGCGGTACGCCTTTCCGCGGGCCATGAGCGCGCACAAGCCACGCATTCCCAAGACCCTGGCACTGGTGGAACGGGTCGGCGAGCGGCCCGGCATCAAAGCGTATCTGCAGTCCGAGCGGCGCCAGCCGTTCAACGAAAGCGGCATTTTCCGCCACTACCCGGAACTGGATTCCGGCGCCTGAACCGGCGCCCTTTACAGGAGTTTGCGTTTGCGGCGTGCCCCTGTGTTGTCGAAGCCGGCACGGTGGCGCACTCTGTCCAATGAAGCGTCACGCCACAGGGAGCGTACTGAATGAGAGCCATTGAATGGGATTCCCCCGGCGACCAGAGCGTTGTCGAGTACTACGCGAAGGATCCGAACATCGACGCCACGCCGCACCAGGGCAGCGTGTTGTCGGCCCGTTTCAAGGGCCTGGTGGCGCGGGTGCGGGTGGAGGCCTATACCGACGGCACCAGCTACGGCGAAGTGGTGGCGCTGATTGACCCGGAAACCCGCAAGCGGCTCACCGAGCACGATGGCATCGCGGTGGGTGACACCGTCGCGCTGCCGGATGCCAAGCGTGCTTTCGAGCCGAATCTGGAGATCGATGACGACGAGGACGGCGAGACCGACTGAGCGCGAGGCTCAGGCGGTGCCGCGCTGGGACGCCCCGGCCAGGTTTTTCCGGAACGCCTTGGGTTTGAGGCTGTAACAGCGGCGGGTGCGCTTGCGGCATTCCGCCACCCGGTCCGCCTCCAGCCTGGCGATCAGTTGCCGCACGATTACGAACGGTTCTTTGTCCTCGCATTCCTTTTTCCGCCGCCGCAGATGCTCGTCCAGCACATGCAGATCGTGCAGTTCACCGAGCAACTTACCCAGTTTGCGAAACTCCTTCAGTGAAATATCGGAGTCTTCCAGCGAACTTTCCAGCGGCTCCAGTTGATAGAGCTGATACTTCACCCGCTTGCGGAAACCATGCCAAAGGGCGGGCTCGTTCTCGACCACGGCTTCCAACCCCTGCTGCCGGCTCTCGGCGTACAACCGGCCGAAGCCCTTCTTAATCAGATCCGCGTCATTGGCTTCGATGTTCAGGTTGCGCCATAGATACAGATCCGCCCGGAACACACCTTCCAGACCCTCCGGCGTGGCCGGCGAGACGGCGTCCTGCCGCGCCTCCAGGGCCAGGGCACGCACCGCATCGATAGCGTCGGCTTCATAGTCCCGTGCGCCTTTGCGCAGACTGTCCAGGGTTTCCCCCATGACCTGCAGATCGCGGGCGCCGGCCAGGGCGCGGGCCGCCATTCGAAGCGCTTTATCCTGCCGCCGCGCGGTCTTCTTATCGACCACCCCGGCCATCACACGCCAAATCGCACGGAGCCGTTTCACGGCCACGCGCACCTGATGCACCTGGTCGGGGGTCAGGTTGCTCTGACCGTCGAGCAAGGAGAGTACGGTTTCATCCTGATGGCAGGCGGCGCCGGCAAGGCGTCCCGACAAATCCGATGCGGGTGTCACGGCTTTGCTCATAGAGGGCTCCGGGGTTGGCGGTGCTAAGAGGTGCCGATTATGAATTTTTCCGACGACAATTACCGTGACAACTAAATGACAGCGCCCGCCAACGAAAACGCCCGCCGGGCGGCGGGCGTTTAGCGCATGCGGAGCAGCGGCCTGGCGTCAGCCGCGCGACAGCCCGCCGATACGCCGGCGCTTGCCGCCTTCCGCCTTGACGAACTCCAGGGCGTCGTCGTTGAGCCGCCCGTAGCGCAGTCTCGGCAGATCGTAGAGGTAATTGCTGAGCACTTTCCAGGGGGCCTTGTCGCCCTGGCGCGGCAGCCGATGGGCGGCGCGCTGCACATAGCCGGACTGAAGATCCAGGAAGGTCTTGTCGGTGTCACTGCCGTCGTGGTCTCTCGGGGTGACCTGCTGCAGCCCCTTGCGGGACATATAGTTGAGCAGCCGGCACACGTACTCGGAGGCGATGTCCGCTTTCAGGGTCCAGGAGGCGTTGGTGTAACCGAACACCATCGCCATGTTGGGCACGTCGCGCAGCATCACGCCCTTGTACACCAGCACGTCGCGCGGTTCGCGGGTTTCGCCGTCCACCGACAGCTCGGCGCCGCCTAACAGCTGCAGATCGAGCCCGGTGGCGCTAATCACGATATCCGCTTCCAGCTCTTCGCCGGACTTCAAACGAATGCCGTTTTCCGTGAAGGTATCAATACGGTCGGTGACGATGGAGGCTTCACCCCGGCGCAGCACCTTGAACAGGTCGCCGTTGGGCACCGCGCACAGGCGCTCGTCCCAAGGGTTATAGCTGGGCCGGAAGTGCTTCATGTCGATGTCGTCGCCGAGTTGGCGGCGGGCGGCGGCCAGCAGGGCGCGGCGCACCAGCCCCGGCCGCTGTTTGGAGAGCCGGTATACCAGACGCTGCAAACCGATGTTGCGCGCCCTTGCCATGCGGTAGACCACCATTTCCGGCAGGAAGCGGCGCAACTTCACCGACAGCTCGTCGCGTTCCGGCACGGTGGCGATGTAGGTGGGTGAACGCTGCAGCATGGTGACATGCTCGGCGTCGTCGGCCATGGCCGGCACCAGGGTCACCGCGGTGGCGCCGCTGCCGATCACCACCACTTTCTTGCCGCTGTAGTCCAGGTTCTCCGGCCACTGCTGGGGGTGTATCAGACGGCCCTTGAACTGATCGGCGCCGGGGAAGTCCGGCGTGTAACCGGCGTCATAGTTGTAGTAGCCGGTGCAGCAGAGCAGAAACTGACAGGTGAACACTTCGCTTTCACCACTGCCTTCGTTTTCCACGCGCACGGTCCACTGCCCGTCGCGGGTGGAGAAGTCCGCGTCAACCATCCGGCGCTGAAAATAGATATGGTCTTCGATACTGTATTCGGCGGCCGTGTCGGCGATGTACTCGCGAATCGACGGGCCGTCGGCAAGCACCTTGGGCTCGGTCCAGGGCCGGAAGCTATAGCCCAGGGTATACATGTCGGAATCCGAGCGGATGCCCGGGTAGCGGAACAGGTCCCAGGTGCCGCCGATGCGCTCACGGCGCTCGATCAGGGCGAAACTGCGATCCGGGGAATTGCGGCTCAGATGGCAGGCCGCGCCCACTCCGGACAAGCCGGCGCCGATAATCAGAACGTCAAAATGGTTGTTGGACATTACTACCTCCAGCGCCGACCCGCCGGCGCCGCGCAGTGCGCGGCTTGCCGGGGCTCAGGCTTACATTGCTCAATGGCATCTTCATTGGGAGGCAATGATGCCTTCGCCCGCCCGCTACCGAAAGTGCAGAGTGGGCCGTTCCATCGTCGCTACGGCCAATCCGCTGGCGCGATCCGCCCTCAGACGGGCACCAGCTGATAATCATGCTCTTCGAAGTCCGCCATCTGCTTTTGGTACTGGCTGGCGAAGCCCGGGAACATGGTGGCGTTGAAGCCGTCCTCGGTGAGGTACCAGCTCTTGCAGCCGGAATTCCAGTTGGTTTTCGCCAACCTTTTTTGCAAGCGCCGGTTGTGGCGCTGCTGAACGTCTTCTTTCACGTCCAGCATTTTCAGGTTGCCGTCGAGAATACGCAGGATGCCTTTCACCGCGTAATCGAGCTGCGATTCCATATACACCAGGGCTGAATTATGGCCGGGCCCGGAGTTGGGGCCGAAGGTGAGGAACAGGTTCGGGTAACCGGCCACGTTGATGCTCTTGTAAGCCTGGGCGCCGCCCTGCCATTCCTCGTCGAGCCGCCGACCTGCCACGCCTTTAACCGGGAACGGCGTGCCGCTTTTGCTGACGTCGAAGCCGGTGGCGAACACGATGCAGTCCAACTGATGCTCGACGCCGTCCGAGGTGCGGATGCCGTTAGGCGCCAGACGGGCGATCGGCCAGGTGATCAGCTCGGCGTTGTCCTTCTGCAAAGCGGGGTAGTAGTCATTGGAGACCAGCACCCGCTTACAACCGATGCGGAAGTCCGGGGTCAACTGCCGGCGCATCCAGTCGTCTTCCACCTGGGTGTGCAGGTGCGCCAGGCTGAGCCGCTCGGCGACACGGGTCAGCGGCGAATTCCAGATCACCGCCATGGCCATGGTTTCATGGGTCCAGAACAGCGCCTGGCGCACCGCCTTCTGGCTGGCGGGGATTTTCTTGAACAGTTTTTTGTGCCAATCCGGGGTTTTGAAATCCGGGCGCGGCACCACCCAGCCCGGGGTGCGCTGGAACACTTTCAATGAGCCCACGGTTTTCACCAATTCGGGCACGATCTGTATGCCGCTGGCGCCGGTACCGATCACCGCCACGCGCTTGCCACTGAAGTCGTACTCATGATCCCAGCGCGCGCTATGGATCTTCTTGCCCCGGAATTCTTCCAGCCCTTCGATGTTCGGGAAGCTGGCGTTGGACAACGGGCCCTGGGCCATCACCGCGGCGCGGCCACGCACCACTTCGCCCTGTTCCAGCCTGGCCTCCCACAGGCCCGCCTTTTCCTGGAACGACAGATCGGTGACGTTGCAGTTGAAGCGGATGTGCTTTTTCAGATCGAAGGTATCCACCAGATAGTGGATGTAATCGAGAATTTCACCGCTGCCGGAAAAACTGCGCGACCACTCCGGGTTGGGTGCGAACGAATAGGAGTACAGATTGGAAGGGATATCGCAGGCGGCGCCGGGGTAGGTGTTGTCCCGCCAGGTGCCGCCGACACGATCGCCGCGCTCCAGAATGACGAAATCATTAATCCCAGCCTGCTTCAGCCGAATCGCCATGCCCAGCCCCGCGAAGCCGGCGCCGACGATCACCACCGAAGCCGGCTTCGCCTGGCGTTTGGTGGCGGCTTTTTGCGGCGCCGCTTTCCTGGTGGCAGCCTTCTTGGCTGCCGCCTTGGTCGCCACCTTTCTGGCGGGCGCTTTTCTGGCGGCTGTTTTCTTGGCGGTCGCCTTTTTAGCTGGCGCTTTCTTCGCCCCGGCCTTCTTCGCCGCGGCTTTCTTCGCGGCGCCGTTGTTAGCAGCGGTTTCTTCCGCTTTCACTTCAGGCTGGTCCGCGACGCGGCTGTCGTTGCTGTTCGGGGTTTCGTCATTCATAGCTGTTCACTGTCTGAAAGATCGGATTAAAGGGCGCTTCTACAAAGGCTAGGCGGTGGGCTTGTAGGTAATACCCTTCACCCAGGTCGGCACGCGGGACGGCATCACCCATTCGGGGACGCGGTCGGTGAGTTTGACCATGGCGTCCACCGGCGCGTGGTACAGGCGGTTGCGGCGGTTCACCACCATCCGCCCGTGGCGGCTGATGATCTGGTACCAGGGGTTGTTGCGCCCTTCCTGGGTGCGGCCGCCGATACGCTCGAACTTTTTCATCGCCGCGTAGAGACGCTCTTCGCCGAGGCCCATCTCGATAATGTTGTCGCGCATGCGGTTGAGCAGCGGCACATAGGAGGCGACGCCGAGAATCAGACGCGGATCGGCGATCGTGCCCAGGGCTTTCAAGGCCTTGAGATACACCGGGCCGTGGCCCTGCATTTCCAGCACGTGGAAGCCCACGCCCAGGTGGCGGGATTCGTCGTCGTTGATCTTGGCGAACGCCTGGTGACAGACCGGGTCGTCCACGGTTTCCAGCAGGAAGGTGCACAGGGCGCCGTCCAGGGCGATCTCCAGCATCGGGATCACCGAACCCAGCACTTCCAGGGGCATGTCGTCGCTGTAACGGTCCAGCCACTGAATCACCAGCTTCAGATTCTTGTTGGGCTCGGGAATGTTCTCGCCGTCGAGCATGCCCCAGCGTTTCATCAGCGCCATTTCGGCGTTGGCGTGACGCTGCTCTTCGGCGTGGAAATAGGTGTAGATTTCCTTGAGCGTGTCGTCGGGCGCTTTCTTGGCCATGGCCGCGAAGCCCCGGGCGCCGACGTGTTCGATCCACATCAGATCGGCCATGAAGGCTTTCAGCTTGGGCCACTGCTCGGCGGTGATCTTGTCGGCGCCGGGGGCGTCCCAGTCAATGTCCGCCAGCGCCCACTGGCTGGCTTTGATTTTCGCGAGCATCTTGTCGAGATCGATGGAAGCCATGCGTGTGTCTCCTTCCAGTTATACGAAGCGGCTCAACAGGCCGGCTCCGCGTGCGTAGGTGGCGGGCAGGTAGCGCTTGGCGCGCCAGATCAGACGCGCGTCCACCTGCGGCAGAACATAAAGACGGCCCTTATCCAGGGCTTTCAGGGTGGTCGCGGCGACGCCCTCGGCGGACACCCCGGTGAGCGACACCCACTTGTTCATCAACGGCGTCACCGACTCGTCGATGCGGCCGTCGCGGAAAATATTGGTCTTGACCACCGTGGGGCACAGGGCGGTGACGGTGATGCCCGCCCCGGCGGTCTCCGCCGCCAGGGTCTCGGACAGGGCCAGCACCGCCGCCTTGCTGGCGTTGTAGGGGCCCATGCCGGGCGCGGCGGCGAAACTGGCGGTGGAGCACACATTGATGATGCCGCCCCCGCCGCCGGCGCGCAGGCGCGGGGTGAACACGTGACAGCCGTGCACCACGCCCCACATATTGACGCCCATCACCCAGTGCCAGTCTTCCATGGAGATCTCGCCGACCGGCTTGCCGCCGGCGCCGACACCGGCGTTATTGATCACCACCGTGGGGGCGTCGCCGAACCATTCCTGGGCGTGGTCCGCCAGGGCTTCCACCTGGGCCAGCTCGGAAACGTCGCAGGGCACGGCGAGGGCGTCGCCGCCCTGTTCTTTGATGGCGTCGGCGGTAGCCGTGGCGGTGGCGGGGTTGAGATCACTGCACACTACCCGGCCGCCGCGACGGGCCAGCTCCAGGGCGAACGCCCGGCCGATGCCGCTGCCCGCGCCGGTGACCACGGCGCGGCTGCCTCTGGAGAGCTTGTTCCTGGTAAACACTTTGCTGGTGAGCATCGGGACGAACCTCGCCGAATTGACCGTGACATTGATTAATGGCAACTTAGTCCGACTAATTGTTCGGATTCAACTCGGATATGCCTCGTAAACCCCAGCAGCCGCGCGCCCACGCCACCGTCAGTGCCATCGTCGAAGCGGGCTTTATCTCGCTCGCCCGCAACGGCGTGGAAAACACCACCACCCGGCATATCGCCGATATCGCCGGGGTCAGCGTGGGTTCGCTGTACGAATATTTCGCCAACAAGGAAGAAGTGTTCGAGGCCATGCACGAACACATGGTCGGGGAGGTGGTGGGCATGGTACGGCCGCTGATCCCCACGCTGGTGCGCATGGACATCCGCGAGCTGGTGGCGGAACTGCTTTACCGGTTCCGTGACTTATTGGAGCGCGATGACGGACGGTATCTGCGCTATATGAGTTACGCCGCCTACTTCGCGCCGCGCAATCAGATCGAGCCGATCAACCGGCTGCTGATGGACCTTCTGATGAAGTACGTGATGCACCACCCGCAGCTGGTGCGGCTGGGCAACCTGCCGGCGATGGGCTTCATTATGATCAACGGTGGGGTGTTCACGGTGATTCGCTATCTCACCGAGCCCAACCCCACCGTCTCCTTTGACGACCTGGTGCGCGGCCTGGGCGACATGGTCGCGCACTTCGTGGACGGCGAGCTGCAACGGGTGGGGAGCACCGACTGACCGGCTACTTCAGCAGATCGGTATGCAGGTTGGGGGCGTCACGGTCGACGCGCTGCCAGGTCTGGCTGCGACCCAGCAGGCTGATACCCAGGTAGCCGCGCGCCTCCAGGGTGTTCTCGTCGACCAGAGTGGCGCGGGCGCTGTAGGTCTTGCCGTTGTCCGGCGAGTAGATGGTGCCGTCTTCCCATTCGTTGTCACCGGCGTATTCCAACCCTTTGAGCACGGTCACGCCGAGCAGGCGGCGCCCGCGCAACGCTTCGTCCGGGTTCTCGGTGTCGTAGCGGGCCTCGCCACTGCGCGAGCCCACCACGGTGCCCACCCAGGCGTCGCCCTGCTGATGGATCTGTACATAACCACCGGTATCGGTCTCCCAGATACCTTCAATGGCGTGCGCGCCGTCGGCGGCCCAGGCGGCGGCGCCGAAGACCAGGAGAGCGGTGGTCAGGATGGAACGGATCATGGCGGGTCCTCTACTTCAGAACAGTCTTAAGGGGGCAATCTCTTTGCAGTGCGCAATGTTTTTTATCACTTTGCGACTCGCGCAAAAGAGTAAACAAAGTCGACCCTGTTGTCTGTGATTTTAGAGGGGCAAAACGGGACGGGGTTCTTAAAAGAAGATCAAATCACCCCCGCGCGGGCGGCGGGGGTGTATGCCGAAACCGACAGCCGGTCGTCAGGCGAGGATTTTCTTGAGCGCCCGCTCCAGGTTGGCCACGGTACGCTCAATGTTATTGAGCTTATCCAGCCCGAACAGGCCCACGCGGAAGGTCTTGAAGCCGTCCGGCTCGTCGCACATCAGCGGCACGCCGGCGGCGGTCTGCAGCCCTTCGCCGATAAACTTCTTGGCGTTGTGCATACCGTCGTCACCGGTGTAGCAAACCACCACGCCGGGCGCCTGGAAGCCGGTGGCCGCCACGCTCTGAATGCCGTAACGGGTGAACAGCGCCCGCACCCGGCCGCCGAGCTCTTCCTGCAGCGCCTGCACCACCGGGAAGCCCTGGGCGCGGGTCTCTTCCATGATGTCGCGGAAGCGCGCCAGGCCGTCGGTGGGCAGGGTGGCGTGGTAGGCGTGGCCGCCGTCCTCGTAGGCCCGCATGATGCCCAGCCAGCGTTTCAGGTCGGCGGCGAAGCTGGTGCTTTGGGTGCCTTCCAGGCGGCGCAGGGCTTCTTCGCCCAGCATCACCAGGGCGGCACAGGGCGACGAGCTCCAGCCCTTCTGCGGGGCGCTGATCAGCACGTCCACGCCGCGCGCCTTCATGTCCACCCACAGGGCACCGGACGCGATGCAATCCAGCACGAACAGACCGCCCACCTCGTGAACCGCCTCCGCCACCGCGTCCAGATAATCGTTGGGCAGCAGCAACCCGGCGGCGGTCTCCACGTGGGGCGCGAACACCAGATCCGGCTTCTCGGCGCGGATCGTCGCCACCACTTCCTCGATGGGCGCCGGCGCGAACGGCGCCGGATCGCCCTCGCCCTCCACCTGACGCGCTTTGAGCACGGTCTCGGCGGCGGGGATCGAGCCCATCTCGAAAATCTGGCTCCAGCGGTAACTGAACCAGCCGTTGCGGATCACCAGGCACTTCTTGCCGGTGGCGAACTGACGCGCCACCGCTTCCATGCCGTAGGTACCGCCGCCGGGCACCACCGCCACGGCCTCGGCGTGGTAGGCCTGTTTCAGAGTGGCGGAAATGTCCCGCATCACCTGCTGAAACGCCTGGGACATATGATTCAGCGACCGGTCCGTGAACACCACGGAGTATTCGAGCAGACCGTCCGGGTCTATCTCGGGCACCAGTTGAGACACAAGCACTCTCCCGATTTCAGTTCGTTTGCGACAGGATAATTGGTTTGCGACAGGATAGTTGTTATAGAGGCGTGAGTCTCGGGCTGCAAGCCTCAAGCTGCAAGCTTCAAGCCTCAAGCTGCAAGCAGGCCGTGCTGGCGGAGGGGCCGTGCTGCTAACCAGGACGGTAGCAAGTTGCAAGTTGAAAGTTGAAGGGGCCGTGCCTGCGGGGAGGCCGTGCCGTGGCGGCGATACAGGATTCAGGATGCAGGATACAGGGGAGGACTTAAATGAGATCCCAGGTTATTGCTTTTGCGCAAGGCTGGGATTGCGCAAGCGCAACGTGCGCGGCGCACGGCCAGCCAGCACTCTAAGACCTCGTCCGCGTTGTATCCTGTATCCTGCATCCTGAATCGCCCTTGCCCGCCGCCCCGCCTTCAACTTGCAACTTGCTGACGCCCGGCCAGCGGCACGGCCGTTACTCCAGCACGGCCTGCTTGCAGCTTGTGGCTTGTAGCTTGCAGCTACCACGTGTCGATCATGGGCCGGCGTTTGCCGGCGATCGGTTCGCGGCCGGCCAGGGGCGCGGCGCGCAGGCCGCGCAGCACCCAGGCGCGGGAGTCGGACGGGTCGATGACGGCGTCGATCTCCAGGGCGGCGGCCATGCTCAGGGCTTCGCCGCGCTCGTAGAGTTTGCCCACCAGTTCACTGAACAGCGCCTGGCGTTTTTCCGGGGTCTCCTGGGCGTCCAGCTCTTTCTTGTAGGCCAGGTTGACCGCCCCTTCCAGGCCCATGCCGCCGAATTCACCGCTCGGCCAGGAGGCGCAGAAGAACGGCGCGTGGAAGGAGCCGCCGGTCATGCCCTGGGCGCCCAGGCCGTAGCCCTTGCGGGTGACCAGGGAGAACAGCGGCACGGTGAGGCTGGCGGCGGTGACGAACATGCGGCAGGTGTGGCGCACCATGGCGGTCTCTTCTTCCTCGGGGCCGACCATGAAGCCCGGGGTGTCGCAGAAGCTGACCATGGGCACGTCGAAGGCGTCGCACAGCTGCATAAAGCGGGACGCCTTGTCGGCGCCGTCCGCATCGATGGCGCCGCCCAGCACTTTCGGGTCGTTGGCGATCAGGCCCAGCGGGCGGCCCTCGACGCGGACGAAGGCGGTGATCATGCCGGGGGCGAAATCCGGGCGCAGTTCGACCACTGAATCGGTGTCGGCGAACACCTGGATCAGATGGCGCATGTCGTAAGCGTGCAGCCGGTTTTCCGGCACCGCCCGGCGCAGCCAGCGCTGGTCCTCGCAGCTCCATTCGGTGATCTCGCCCTGGAAATAGCCCATCAGTTTCTTGGCCAGGGCGGCGCCCTCTTCCTCGTCCTTGACCACGCAATCGATCACGCCGTTGGCGCGCTGCACCGAGACCGGCCCCACCTGTTCCGGTTTGAACGAACCGAGACCGCCGCCTTCGATCATGGCCGGGCCGGCCATGCCGATGCAGGCGTTCTCGGTGGCGATCATCAGGTCGCTGCAGCCGGCGAACACGGCGTTGCCGGCGAAGCAGCGCCCGGACACCACGGCGATGCGCGGCACCAGGCCGCTGAGGCGCGCGTACTGCAGGAAGCTGGGGCCGTCCAGTCCGGCCACTTTGGTGGCGTTGTCGGTGTCGCCAGGGCGGCCGCCGCCGCCTTCGGCGAAGAAGATCACCGGCAGTTTCTGCTGCTCGGCGATGTCCAGAATGCGGTCGGTTTTCTTGTGGTTCATGGTGCCCTGGGTGCCGGCCAGGACGGTGTAATCGTAGGCGAGCACCGCGCAGTGGCTTTTATCGTCGCCGAACAGGTCGCCGTTCACCGCGCCGATGCCGGTGATCATGCCGTCGGCGGGGGTGTTCTGGACCAGGTCGTCCAGCGAGCGGCGGGCGCGCTGGGCGGCGAAGGTAAAGCCGCCGTATTCGATAAAGCTGTCAGGGTCGCAGATCGCCGCCACGTTTTCCCGCGCGGTGCGCTGGCCGGTCTTGCGGCGCTTGGCCACCGCGTCCGGGCGGTGCTCGTCACGCAGCAAGGCGTCGCGCCGCTGCAGTTTGGCCAGGTCCGGGCGGATGTAATCCAGATCGATATCCTCGGCTTCCTGGTCGGCGTCGCCGGCCACGTCGCCGGGCTCGATAAAGTACAGCGGGTCGCCGGCGCCGATGGCGTCGCCCACGGCGAACGCGATGCGACGCACGGTGCCACTGACGCCGGCCACCACCTGGTGCTGCATTTTCATCGCTTCCACGAACGCCACCGGCTGGCCTTCGCGGACGCTGTCGCCTTCGCCGACCATCAGCTCCACCACCACGCCCTGCATCGGCGTGGTGACCGCCTCGGTGCCCGCCGGGCCCTGAATGACCGCCTGAGTGGCGCCGCCGGCGCTATCGGACGCGCCGAAATGCAGCGAGGGGTGTTCGCCCTCGCCCACCAGCTCCGCCATGTGGTCGTCGACGAAGCGGGTGTAGATGTTGTTTTCCACCACTTCGTCGCGGCGCAGCAGGTTCTGCAGGAAGCCGATGTTGGTGTCCACGCCCTCGATGCGAAACTGGCACAGCGCCCGGTAGCCGCGCCGCACGGTGGTGGCGTAATCGCCGCGCCCGTGCACGATCAGCTTGGCGAGCAGGGAATCGTAGTGGGGGCTGGTGCGGTAGCCCCGGTAGCCGAAGGTGTCCACGCGCAACCCGGGGCCGGTGGGCGGCTCGAAGGTGGCCAGGGTGCCGCCGGCGGGCCGCGCCTCGCCGCTCGCTTCCATGGTTTCCATATTGACGCGCAGCTGCATGGCGAAGCCCAGCGGCCGCGGCGGCCGGGTCAGCCCCAGGTCCGCCAGGGAGGCACCGCCGGCCACTTTCAGTTGCGCCTGCACCAGATCGACGCCGGTGATTTCCTCGGTGACGGTGTGCTCCACCTGCAGCCGGGGGTTGGCTTCGATAAAGGCGAAGCGGCTTTCATCGGCGTCGACCAGAAACTCAAAGGTCCCCAGGCTGCGGTAGCCGACCCGCGCCGCCAGCCGCAGGGCGGCGTCCAGCAATTGCTGGCGGGTGTCATCGGACAATGTCGGGCTGGGCGCCACTTCCACCAGCTTCTGGTTGCGCCGCTGCAGGCTGCATTCGCGCTCCCACAGGTGCACGGGATCAGCGCCGCCGTCGCCCAGCACCTGCACCTCGATGTGCCGGGCCCGATCGATAAAACGTTCCACATAGACGGCGTCGTTGCCGAAGGCGGCGCCGGCTTCCGCCTGGCAGCGTTTGAACGCTTCGGCCAGATCATCGCCGGGGCCGACGATACGCATGCCGCGCCCGCCGCCGCCGGCGATCGCTTTGACGATCACCGTGGCGCCCTCGCCAAGGCCGTCACGGAACGCCTGGGCCTGCGCCAGGGTGGTGTCGGCGCCGGTGCCGGGCACCACCGGCACCTGGCATTCCTCCGCCAGCACCCGGGCGCGCGCCTTGTCGCCGAGCAGCGCCAGGGTGTCCGCGTCGGGGCCGACGAAGATCAGCCCGGCGTCGGCGCAGCGGGCGGCGAAATCGCGGCTCTCGCTGAGAAAGCCGTAACCCGGGTGCACCGCGTCGCAGCCCTGCTCTTGCGCCACCCGCACCAATTGCTCGCCGTCCAGGTAGGCGGCCACGCCCTGGCCGGACAGCGCCACCGCCTGGTCCGCCACCCGGGTGTGCAGGGCGCGTTCGTCGTCGGCGGGGTACACCGCCACGGCGGCGATATCCAGGTCCGCGGCGGCGCGGGCGATGCGTACGGCGACTTCGCCGCGGTTGGCTATGAGCAGCTTTTTGATGGTCATGAAGCAGGGTCCGTCTTGTTCTGGGGCGGGCACGGAACGCCGAAGCGCCGTCCGGGTTAGGGGCAAGATAGCCAAATACTGACTTGCACGTCAATTAGTATTGACACCGGTTTTATTTACTTGCAAATTAATTAGAACTTAGCGGTCACGGTGACCGTAACGACCGATCTACAGCAGGACAGGAGGCACGGCGCTTGGCCAGACCGGAGAAAAAATCGCAATTGGGCCAGCCGCCGATGAAGGCGCAGATCAAGAAAGCGGCCCGCGATTTGTTTATTCAGCGTGGCCTGGCCGACGTCAGCTACGGCGATATCGCCGAAGTGGTGAACACCACCCGGGCCAATCTGCATTACCACTTCGGCAACAAGAACGCGCTGATCGACGCGGTGTTCCAGGAGACCTTCGACAGCCTGGAAGAACAGTTCAAGGAAGTGTGGGCCAAGCCCGGACAAACTCTGGAACAGCGCATCATGCTCACCGCCAAGGACTGCGAACGGCGCTTCTATGAGTTCAACGACGACACCCGGGGCCGCAACCCCTGGAGCCTGTCGGCGCGGGCCCGGTTTGAAAATCATCTGCTGTCGCCGGGCATCCAGGCGGGCATTTCCGAGATGTCGCGGCATTTCGAGGACTACGTCGCCCACGCGGTGACGCTGGCGATCGGCGCCGGCGAACTGCGCCCGGACACGCCGGTGCGCCAGGTGGTGATGCTGATCACCCCGCTTTGGTATTTCGGCTCCTTGCTCACACAGCACAGTGGCCTGAACAAACTGCTGGATCACTACAAGGCGGTCACCGACACCATCGCCGCCGCTTACGGAACCTAACACTCCCCTTCGGCCGCCGCGCGCGGCCGACCGTGGATGTGCCGGAGACACTCTATGGCGCAACACAGCGACAGGGCTGAACAGGCCCAGGACGCACCGCTGCTGTCGGTGGAGAACCTGAGCATTTCGTTCGCGCACCCGGGCGGCGAGACCGCTATTACCCGCGACGTTTCCTTTACCGTGGCGCCCGGTGAGCGAGTCGGCATGGTGGGCGAAAGCGGCTGCGGCAAAACGGTCACCGGGCTGGCGCTGCTGGGCCTGCTGCCGCGCGCCACCGCCCGGGTACGCGGCGCGATCCGCTTTCAGGACGAAGACCTGAGCAGCCTGCCGGCCCGTCGCATGCG
This sequence comes from Alcanivorax sp., assembly GCA_036276955.1. Taxonomy (GTDB): domain Bacteria; phylum Pseudomonadota; class Gammaproteobacteria; order Pseudomonadales; family Alcanivoracaceae; genus Alloalcanivorax. Next base: position 15,079 of record DASUNW010000144.1, read on the forward strand.
GCGCCTGCGCGGCAGCGAAATCAGCATGATTTTTCAGGAGCCGATGAGCGCCCTGGACCCGGTATTCACGATCGGCGAGCAGCTCACCGAAACCCTGCGCAGCCACCGCAAGATCGGCCGCAAGGAAGCCCGCGAGCGCGCCATCGAAGCGCTTGCGGAAGTGGGCATCCCCTCGCCCGGCCAGCGCCTCGACGATTACCCCTATCAGTTCTCCGGCGGCATGCGGCAGCGAGTGATGATCGCCATGGCATTGATCTGCCGGCCCAAGCTGGTGATCGCCGACGAACCCACCACCGCTCTGGACGTGACCGTGCAGGCGCAGATTATCGATCTGCTCTGCGAGATCAGTGACAACACCGGCACCGCGCTGCTGTTCATCACCCACGACCTGGGCGTGGTGGCGGAAACCTGTTCGCGGTTGCTGACCATGTACGCCGGCGAGGTGGTGGAAAGCGCGCCGGTGGATTCAGTGCTGCGCCGCCCGCGCCATCCCTATTCCTCGGGCCTGCTGCGCTCCCTACCCGGCCTCGGCGAGCGCGGCCAGCGCCTGCCTTCGATTCCCGGGCGCGTGCCGGCCCCGGACCACATGCCCCGGGGCTGCCGCTTTCAGGCGCGCTGCCCCCACGCCGCCGACGGTTGCGAGCAAAGCCAGCCGTTGCAGGCGCTGAGCGATGAGCGGCTGGCCCGCTGCTGGCGCAGCGCTGAATTGACTCTGCCCGGAGCCGTGAGCCCATGAATGCCCGCCTGACCCCGCGCCAGGACAGCGCCGCCGCCGGCGTGTCCGCCCACGACCTGAGCATCCACTTCGCCACCAAGGCGGGCACCGTCAAGGCGGTGGACGGCGTCAGCTTCGCCATCCAGCCCGGCGAGACCTTCGGCATTATTGGCGAATCCGGCTCCGGCAAAACCACCCTGGGGCGTGCCCTCGCCGGGCTGCTGAAACCCAGCGCCGGCGACATTCGTTACGGCGAACACAATCTGCGCACGCTGTCGCGGGCGCAGCGCAAAGGGCTGCGCCGCGATCATCAGATTATTTTTCAGGACCCGCACGCGGCCCTGAACCCGCGCATGACCATTCTGCAATCGGTGATCGAACCGCTCGACATCATCGCTGAAGGCGACCGGCGAAGCCGTCGGCAAACCGCCGCCGATGCGCTCGAACGGGTGGGCCTGCCGGCGGCCATCGGCAAGCGTTACCCCCACGAGCTGTCCGGCGGCCAGAAGCAGCGGGTCAATATCGCCCGCACCTTAACGCTGCGCCCCAAGTTTATTGTCTGTGACGAAGTGGTGGCGGCCCTGGATGTGTCGATCCGGGGCGCGATCCTGAATTTGTTCGCGGATCTTCAGAAAGAGTTCGGCATCACCTATGCCTTCATCACCCACGATATTTCCGTGGTGTCCCATGTCAGCGACCGCATCGGCGTGCTGTATCTGGGCCGGCTGATGGAGCAGGGACCGGCGGACGCGATCAGCGATCACCCGCTGCACCCCTATACCCAGGCGCTGCTGTCCGCGGAACCCCTGCCGCTGCCCAGCGACTTGCGCGACAGCCGTCGGCGCATTCGCCTGGAGGGCGAAATCCCCAGCCCGCTAAACCCGCCGTCCGGCTGCCCGTTCCGCACCCGTTGCCCGAAGGCACAAGCGCTGTGCGCGGAGCAGGTGCCTGAATGGCGGGAACTGCGTCCGGAGCATTGGGTGGCGTGCCATTTCGCCGAATCGAATCTTTGAACAAAACAAGAAAATTTGTGGAGAGCTTCAACAATGAAAAAACAAAATCGCGATCAGCAGAAAACGGAACTTACGGTGAACGGCAACGGCGTCTCCCGCCGCGCTTTCATGGGCTACCTGTCCGGCGCTCTTGCGGCGGGCACCCTGATCGGCCCCACCGGCTCCTGGGCGCAAAGCGGCGGCAAAACCGGGCTGCTGCGGGTGGGCGCCAACGCCAACCCCTCCAGCCTGGACCCGGCCACCGGCGGTTCCGGTTCCGACCATGTGTTCTTGTATACGATCTACGACACCCTGGTGGCCTGGGACTTTGACACCCTGAAAGCGGAGCCGGGTCTGGCCGAGCGCTGGCGGTTCACCGATCCCAAAACCCTGGTGCTGACGCTCAAAAAAGGGGTGCGCTTCCATGACGGCAGCGCCTTGAACGCCGAGGCGGTGAAGATCAATCTGGACCGCAACCGCGGCGCCGAATTTTCCAACATTCGCGCTGACCTAGCGTCGGTGGATAACGTCACGGTAACCGGCGACCACGAAGTCACGCTGGCGCTCAAAAATCCGGACACCGCCCTGCCGCTGATCCTCTCCGACCGCGCCGGCATGATGGTGTCGCCCGCCGCCCTGGAAAAGCACGGCGGCCGCGTCGACCGTGATCCGGTGGGCGCCGGCTTTATGCGCTTCGCCAACTGGGCCGACGGCAGCGAGGTGGTGGTGAGCCGCTTTGATGACTACCACGGCAAAGACCGCCCGGCCCTTGAAGGTATCGAATTCAAGATCATCACCGACAGCGCCACCCGGCTGCGCGCGGTGATGTCCGGTCAGGCGGATCTCGCCTATCACCTGGACGGCCGCCAGAAACCGCTGGTGGAGAAGATGCCGACCCTGAGCGGCTCGGTGTCGTCGACGATTTACGTCTATCAGCTGTATATGAATATGTCCCGCAAGCCCATGGACGACGTGCGCGTGCGCCAGGCGATCAACCACGCCATCGACCGTGACGCCTTCATTCGCGCCACCATGGCCGGCGCCGGCGAACCCGCCTACATGAACCTGCCCGAATCCCACTGGGCGTTCGACAAGCAGACCGCCGGCCTCTACCCCCATGACCCGGAGAAAGCCAAGGCGCTGCTGGCCGAGGCCGGCTACCCGGACGGCATCGAACTGGACCTGCGCGGTTACAACGACCAGTCGTCGGTGCAGATGCAGGAAGTGCTGCTGGCCCAGTTCGCCAAGGCCGGCATTCGCGGTCGTTTCCGCACCGGCACCATCGCCGATATGTCGGCGTCCTACTTCGGTCAGGAGAAGACCGGCGACATGCTGCTCTCCGCCTGGACCGGCCGCCCGGACCCGAGCCTCAGCTATTCGCTGATGTACACCGAGGACGCCTACTTCAACGCCGGCAGCGTGGCGCCGCCGGACGGCTTCAACGAGGCCCTGCTGGCGTCGCGCAGCAGCGACGACCTGGACCAGCGCAAGGCCGCCCTGGCCAAGGTGCAGCGGCTGGTGATGGGAAACGCCCTGGTGGCACCGCTGGCGTTCCGCCAGAGCATCGTGGCGAGCAACGACAAGGTGACCGGTTATCGCAACAACCTGCTCGGCAAGCCCAAGTTCAACGGGGTCTCCCTGAAAGGTTGAGCGGGCCGCGTACGCGGCGGAGAAAGATGCTATGGCAACGGCTGTTAAAGCAAACCGGGTCAAACAGAAAATGGTGGTGTCGCGCTTGCTGCAGGCACTGCCGATTCTGGTGCTGGCGACTTTTATTGTGTTCAGCCTGATGCAGCTGATCCCCGGCGACGTGGCGGTAACCCTGGCCGGGGAAAACGCCTCGGCGGAGCGGATCGCGCAAATCCGTGAAGCCTATGGGCTGAATCAACCCTTTCTGGCGCAATACGGGGACTGGCTGTGGCGGGCCGTGCAGGGCGACCTGGGCGCATCCTTGCTGTCCGGCGAACCGGTGGCGCAGACCATCGCGCGCACTTTCCCCAATACGCTAATGATCGCGGTCTACGCGGTGCTGTTGTCGGTGCTGGTGGGGGTGCCGCTGGGCATCCTCGCCGCCACCCGCTCCGGCTCGCCGCTGGACAGCGGCATCATGGGCGCCGCCTCGCTGGGCGTGGCGGTGCCCAACTTCTGGTTCGGCATGATCCTGGTGCTGTATCTGGCGCTTACGTTTAAGTTATTCCCCGCCACCGGCTTCGTTTCGCCGCGCGAGGATTTTTCCGCCGCGCTCTGGTACGCCACCCTGCCGGCGCTGGCTTTGTGCACCAACGGCATCGCGGAAATCGCCCGTCAGTTGCGCAGCTCGCTGGTGGAGATCCAGTCGTCCCAGCACGTTCGCACGCTGCACGCCAAGGGCCTGAGCCCGGCGCGCATTCTCTGGAAGCACGGCCTGAAGAACGTGAGCGTCAACCTGCTCACCGTGGTGGGCCTGCTGTTCAATAAAATTCTCGCCGCCACCGTGGTGGTGGAAGCGGTGTTCGCGATTCCCGGCATCGGCAGTTCGATCGTCAACGCCGTGCTGCAAGGCGATTTCCCGGTGGTTCAGGGCGCCGTGCTGGCGATGGTGGTCACGGTGATTCTGGTCAATCTGTTCACCGACCTGGCGTGCACCGTTCTCGACCCGAGGATCAGCGAAGCATGAATACGTCCACGGTTAACGATATCGCCGAAGTCTGGGACGAACCCGGCCTGGGCCGGCGCGCCCTCAACTGGCTGCGCGGCGACCCGCGCGCCGCCTTCAGTCTGGTGGTGCTGGTGGTGATCCTGGGGGCCGCTCTGCTCGCTCCCTGGCTGGCACCCCACGACCCCACCGCGCAGAACTTCGACCGGATGCTCAACGGGCCTTCCGCCGAGCACTGGCTGGGCACCGACGACCTGGGCCGGGACGTGTTCAGCCGGCTGATGCACGGCGGCGCCAACTCTCTGTACGCCGCCCTGCTGGCGGTGGCGGTGGCGCTGGTGATCGGCGTGCCGCTGGGGCTGATCGCCGGCTTCGCGGGTGGCTGGACCGACACCCTGATCAGCCGCGTGATCGATACCTTTCTGTCGTTCCCGGCGATCATTCTGGCGGTGGCGGTAACCGGCGCCATGGGCATCGGCCTGACCAACGCCATGTTCTCGGTGGGGCTGGTGTTCGCGCCGCAGATCGCGCGGCTGATTCGCGCCCGGACCCTGGTGGTGCGACGGGAGCTTTACGTCGACGCGGCACGCTGCTTCGGCGCCTCGCCGCTGCGCCTGTTGTGGCGCCACGTGCTGCCCAACGCGATCCAGCCGGTGATCGTGCAGAGCACCCTGCTGCTGGCGGTGGCGCTGCTCGCCGAAGCCAGCCTGAGCTTTCTCGGTCTGGGCGTGCAGCCCCCGGACGTCAGCTGGGGCGCGATGATCGCGCGCGGCTACATGTATATGTCCATCGTTCCCGAACAAATGTACGCCCCCGGTGTGATCATCATGATCACCGCGGTGGCCTTCAACGCCCTGGGCGAATCCCTGCGCGCCGCCCTCGACCCGACCATCAAGGGTCACAGTTAAAGGAGACTCTCATGAACACTCAAACCGTGGCCGGCCTGAACCCGGTGCCGGTGCCCGGCTCCGCCTGGTCCGGCGATCCGGTCCGCTATCTGGACGGCGAAAAGCCACTGCACGACTACCTGTTCGACCACGCCGACAAGCTACCCGACCAGCGCGCCTATGTGTTCTACGGCACCGAGCTGACCTGGGCGCAGATGGCCGACGGCGTGCGCCGGCTGGCGGCGTTTCTGCAACAGCGCGGCGTGGGTAAGGGCGACCGGGTGGCGCTGTACATGCAGAACTGCCCGCAATACATCATGGCGCACTACGCGGTGCAGTGCCTGGGCGCCATGGTGACGCCGGTGAACCCGCAGTACAAAGCCGCCGAAGTGACCTACCAGCTCAGCAACGCGGAAGTGTGCGCCCTGGTGGTGGCCCGCGAGCTGTACCCGATCGTCGCCGGCGTGCGCGACCAGGTGGCGGACCTGAAAACCGTGGTCACCACCGCTTACCAGGATTACCTGCCGGAACAGCCGACCCTGCCGGTGCCCAAGGAACTGCTCACCGACGCGCCCGAACCCGGCGACGACACCTTTGATCTGGTCCGCGTGCTCGCCGACACCGCGCCGCTGCGCGAGCCGCCGAAGGTCGACCTGTGGAACGGCGTCGGCCTGATGACCTTCACCTCCGGCACCACCGGGCGCCCGAAAGGCGCCATGCTCAGCTACGGCAGCAGCCTGTTCAAAATGGCCGCCTCCTACCAGGCCAATCCGTCCAAGCGCGACGGCATCGGCCTGGCGGTGGCGCCGCTGTGCCACATCGCCGGCATGAACTTCGGCGTTTACATGCCGGTGTACGCCCGCCGCACCGCGGTGATCCTGGCGCGCTTCGATCCGGAAACGGTGATCCAGGCGTTCGAAAAATACCGCTGCGATATGTGGTACAGCATCGCGCCGATGAACCGGGCAATCCTCGACCACCCCGGCGTCGAACAGCGCGACCTGAGCTCGCTAAAACTGAACCCGGCCACCAGCTTCGGCATTCCGGTCACCGAGAAGCTGGCCGAGCAGTGGAAAGCCCTCACCGGCTGCCAGCTCCACGAAGCCGCCTACGGCCTTAGCGAAACCCACACCTCCGACACCTTCATGCCCAAGGAGCGCATCAAGTGGGGCAGTTGCGGTTTGCCGGTGGCCGGCAACGACATCCGCATCGTCGACGTGGAAACCGGCAAACCGTGCGGCGCCAACGAAAGCGGCGAGATCGTGGTGCGCAACCCGGCGGTGTTCAAAGGCTACTGGAAGCGCGACGAAGCCACCGCCGAAACCCTGCGCGACGGCGCCGTGCATACCGGCGATGTGGGTTACTTCGATGAAGAGGGCTATCTGTTCTTCACCGGCCGCATCAAGGAAATGATCAAATGCTCCGGCTACAGCGTGTTCCCGGAAGACGTGGAAGCGCTGATGCTGGACCACCCGGCGATTGCGCAGTCCGCCGCCATCGGTATCCCCGACGACCAGCGCGGCGAAACGGTGAAGCTGTTCGTGGTGCTCAAGCCGGACTACCAGGGCAAGATCAGCGAGCAGGAACTGATCCAGTGGGCCAAGGACCACATGGCCGCCTACAAATACCCGCGCCAGATCGCCTTCATCGACAGCCTGCCCGCCACCGGCGCCGGCAAGGTCCTGCGGCGGCTTCTGAAAGACGCCTGACTCAGGGGGGCTCCGTATCGGAGACGCGGTGCCGAATAACCGCCCGGACCTTCTACGGCGTAATGGTTCGTGCGAGCGGGCCCCGCCCGCGAAAGGGAGCGAAGCGCCCGGCAGGATGCCAGAGACATATCTAACGGCAGCACCAACAGCGTCTCCGGGACCCTGCCGGGTGGCTAAAGCCACCCTTTCGCTTGCAAGGCAAGCTCCCACAAACCCAACTCTTCGTAGAAAGGTTCGGCGCCAGCGATAACCCGGAGCGGTTCCGCTAGCTGCTGAGCGTGTCTGTGTTCTGCCCTTCCGGGACCCTGGAGAACAGGACGTTCGACAGGGAGCGTACAGGGACGTATTCACAGCGTTCCCGGAAGGGCAGAACACAGACACGCGTCCCCGGATGGAGAGAACCCGCTAGAGAGAACATCCACACACCCAACCTCAATGAACCTTTAAAAAATTCGTCATCGCCTTGTCATGAGTTTGCGGCCCACTGCCTGGGGACCGATAAACGAATAATGACGAGGTAACCCCATGAAACTTTGGCTTGCCCTGGGCGCCGGCACCCTTGCCGCCGCCATGCTCGCCGGCTGCGGCGGCGACGACAGCAACGATAATCTGCCCGCCTCCGAGCCCCCCGCCGTCAGTGGCGCCCAACTGAACTACATGGGCCGCTACAGCACCGGCCAGTTCGATGAGAGCGCGGCGGAGATTCCCGCCTACGACGCCGGCACCCAGCGTCTGTTCGTGGTTAACGCTCAGAAGGGCGCGCTCGACGTGCTGGGCCTGGACGACCCCGCCAATCCCGCCCTGGTGGACACCCTGATCACCTCGGACATCGCCGTGGGCACGGAAGTAAACAGCGTCGCGGTACGCGATGGCCTGGTGGCCGTGGCGGTACAGGCGCCAGTGAAAACCGATGCCGGTTACCTGGCACTCTACGACGCCGAAACCCTGGAGCGCATCAGCTTCGTGACCGTCGGCGCGCTGCCGGACATGGTGGCGTTCACCGCCGACGGCCAGTACGTGCTGACCGCCAACGAAGGCGAGCCCAGTGATGACTACAGTGTCGACCCGGAAGGCTCGGTGAGCGTGGTGGACATCAGCGACCCGCAAAACCCGGTGGTCGTCACCGCCGACTTCAGCGCCTTCAACGGCCAGGAAGACGACCTGCGCGACCAGGGCGTGCGGATCTTCGGCCCCGGCGCCAGCGCCGCCCAGGATCTGGAGCCGGAATACATCGCCCTGGACGCCGATGGCGCCACCGCCTGGGTGGTGCTGCAGGAAAACAACGCCCTGGCCAAGGTGGACATCGCCAGCGCCACGGTAACCGACATCGTGGCGCTGGGTGAAAAAGACCTCAGCCAGGACGGCAACGGCATCGACGCCAGCGACGACGACGGCGTGATCAACATCCGCACCTTCGACGGCGTGGTCGGCCTCTATATGCCGGACGCCATTCACGCCTACAGCGTGGGCGGCGAGACTTATCTGGTCACCGCCAATGAAGGTGACGCGCGCGCCTGGGGCGAGGACAACAACGCCTACTGGGGTACCGAAGGCGCGGGTTGCGCCGGCGATGCCAGCCAGGGCTTCGTCGAGGAGTTCCGGGTCAAGCACCTGGTGCACGCCGACGGCTTCGACCGCCGCTGCGGCGACGATCTGCCGCCGCAGCTCCGCGCGCTGGGCGCCGGCGGGCTGCTCAACCCCACCACGTTCGGCTACTGTGGCGCGGTCGACGGCGATCCCGGTGACTGCCGCGAGGACGACGTGCTGGGCCGCCTGAACATCACCTGGACCGCCGGCTACCGCACCGACAGCAACGGCGACCCGGTGATGTTCACCGCCGCCGGTGTGCGGGACCCGGCCGGCGACCGCATCATGTACGACAAGCTGTACGCCTATGGCGGCCGTTCGTTTTCGATCTGGGACGCGCAGGGCGAGCTGGTGTGGGATTCCGGTGACGCCATCGAGCAGTTCCTGGCCAGCGATGAATGCTTCGCCGGCGCGCAGCGCCACGTTCCCTGCGCGGACTACTTCAATAGCGGCCACGATGAGGGCAGCGCCTTCGACAGCCGCAGTGACGCCAAGGGCCCCGAGCCGGAAGGCCTGACCCTGGGCACACTGGGGGGCAAGACTTTCCTGTTCCTGGGCTTGGAGCGCATGGGCGGCATTCTGGTGTATGACATCACCGATCCCAATGCCCCGGTGATGACGGACTACCTGAACAGCCGCGAGGACTGGGCCACCGAGGACACCGAATCGGTGCTGGCCAGCGCCGGCGATCTGGGCCCGGAGGGCCTGGTGTTCATCCCCGCCGCGGATTCCCCCAACGGCAAGCCCCTGCTGGTGGTGGGCTACGAAGTGAGTGGCACCACCGCGGTCTACGAAGTGGAAGCACTGCGCGACTGACCCTCCGCGGCGGCCACATCCGAGCGCCCGGCGTGCCACGGCACGCCGGGCGTTCTTCATTTCGGGGCCTGGCAACACTGGACCCGGCCGTCAAGCCACGGCAGTCTTACGGGTAAACATGCCTTCACGCGGCTGCCGACGTCCGGACGTTAGCCTTTCGCTGCTTTGGCAGGCGCGACCTTGCTCTACGGTTGACGGTGATACAGGCTACACTTTGCTGGCCGGAAGACGGCGCCCGGGGGGAAAACGTTTGCATTGCGCGCCGATCAGGGTCAACTTTTGTGACCTATACCCAAAATCAAGACTGGTGGTAAATCAATATGGTTGACGACGCTTCGCTGGACCGGCTGAACAAGTGCCTGGAAACCCTGCATTTCGCCTTCCGGGGACTGGTGGCCGAACCCGACAGCATATTGAAGAGCCAGGGACTGTCCCGTATTCACCATCGGTTGCTGTTCTTTATTGGCCGTAGTCCGGGGCTCAGTGTCAACGAGCTGGTGGAGAGTATGCGGCTGACCAAACAGGCCATCCATAAGCCGCTGAAATCCCTGGTCGAGAAAGACATGGTCAAGGTGACCCGGGACGCCTCGGACAAGAGGGTCAAACGGCTGGCGCTCACCCAGCAGGGCGTGGCACTGGAATCGCGTCTTACCGGCATCCAGCGGGAGCTGCTCACCCACGCCTTCGACGAAGTGGGCGAAGAAGGCGCCGACGCCTGGTTCCGGGTGATGGAGACCATGGCCCGACGCCTGGGCGTGTAGCTCTACTGATTCAACAGCCAGTCGCCGGAGTCCAGTACACGGTTGTTGATTCGAATTTCAGCGATATCACCGGCGAACAGATTGCCGGGGTTACCCTGCCAGCTGTTAACACCGATCGCCCAGGGCTGGCCGGGTTCCACCAGCAGGCCCTGCTGCTCGTCCACGCCGGTACGCATCACCAGGGCGCCGTCCACGTACATCCGCACCCGCTCGCCGTCGTTGACCAGCGCGATGTGGTACCAGTAGTCGCTGCTCACTTCCCAGGACCAGTTGTCCTCACCCTTGCCGTTCTGTGAGGTGCTGACCCACTGGAATTCCTTGAGCGAGGACACGTTCAGGCCCAGGGAGGCATCGCTGCCGCCGCAGGACAGCTCGTGGTAGGCGCACACCTGGCTGATGCCCGGCTGGTGATTGAGGATGCCGGACCACTGATTCTCCGCGGGAATCCAATCCGCCGGCAGGCGCACGATCGCCTCGATGGTGTACTGCGGCAGGTAGCCGGGTTTGCCGGCGGCGCTGTTGTCGAAGGTGAGGCCGGGGCCGTCGGTGCGCAGGTAGTAGCCGCCGATGTCGTTGTTGCCCATGAAGCGGGCGGCACCGGTGGCGTAGCCGAACGGCGGCGCCTGTTCGCTGATCCGGAAGAAGTCACCGCGATCGCCCTGGGGATCGTTAAGGGAAACCAGGCTCAGGGTGTTGCCGTTGCCGGAGGCGTCCAGGAACTGAACTTCGCCGTCGGCGTTGGTAATGCGGTGCTCGTCGTCAAGAATCCAGTAGGCCTGGGTGCCTTCGATGTTACCCGGGGCATCGCTGGTGTCACCCTGGTTGAAGTCGGCGAAGCGGCTTTCGAACGCCATCGGTACGCTGAATGCCCAGCGCGACAACTCGTCCTGGTTTTGCCGCTGGTCTTCGGGGATGGCGGCCACCCAGGGCGAATAGGAGCGGAAATCCAGTTCCTGGTTGTCCTGGTCGAAGGTGACCAGTTGCATCATGCCGTTGCCGCCCCAGAAGCCGGACTGGTAGTCGACCACCACCATCACTACGTCCCGGCCGTAATTGTTCTTGCCCACCATCATCGCCTCACCGTGGTGATGGCCGTTGAAGGTGAGGAAGATCTGGTCGTTATCGCGGATCAGGTTTTCCCACAGGTGCGCGCCGTGCTCGGTGAAGATGGCGGTTTCGCCGTCACCGGCGATGTTCAGCAGCTGATGGGTGGTCAGGATGGTGGGCAGGTCCGGGTGCTCATCAAGCACCGATTGCGCCCAGGTCAGGGTCTGGTCGGAAGCACGCCAGTCCAGCGCCAGCACCAGAAATTCCCGGCCACCGGCTTCGAAGATGTGGTAGCTGTTGAAACCGGTGCTGTCGGTGCCCTGGAAGGTGGTGAAGTTTGCGGCCTGCAGGGACGCCGGGAAATGCTGCAGGAAGGGCTCCGCCGCCAGGTCACGCTGGTCGTCCCACTGGCCGCTGTTGAGCACATCGTGGTTACCGGCCAGCACGCTGTACGGGGTTTCCGCGTTGGCTTCCAGAATCTGCATGGCTTCGCGGGCGGCCACCCACTCGCCATTCTGCCGGGGCAGATCGACCACGTCACCCAGGTGCAGGGTGAATTTGATCTTCTCGTCCTGGTAATGGTCGGCGATCCATTGGGTCTGGGCGGTAAAGCGTTCCGGTGAGTAGCGTGAGTATTTCTGAGTATCCGGAATCACCGCCACGGTAAAGGCGTTGGCGCCGTTGTCACCGCCGCCGTTATCCGGCGGCGTGACCGCCGACGCGTCGGAATCGCTGTCGCCACCGCAGGCGACAAGAAACAGACACAACAGAAGACTGAGCCCGGTGGCGAGCCACCGGGGCTTGTGCAATATCGACATGGTTGAACTCCCGAGTAATGAGGACTGAACGCAGCCTTCACGCTACCGCGACGGGATGAACAAACGGTTTCGCCGAAATTTCAGTTCCATAGAAGAGATATGACAGCCAAACAAAAACGCCCCCGGGTGCTCCGGGGGCGTTCGGTGCGCGAGCGTGGGTGCACTCAGGCGGTCTGACGCTGTTCCTGCTGGTCCGCGTCGAGCTTGTTCTTGTACAGCGAGCGCTTGGGCTTGGCCATCACCCGGCGCAGCATGGGCTCGAAGAACGACAGCGGCAGGGTTTCCTGTTCCGGATCGAAGGCGGCGGCGTCGTACTTGGCGCAGAACTCCACGGTGCGGTCGAAACAGGGGTGGTCGCGGTACTTTTCGCGCAGCGCCGGGTCCAGGCCCAGGTGCTCGAAGAAGTAGTAGCCCTGGAAGATGGCGTGGTGTTTGACCATCCAGTGATTCTCTTCGCTGACGAACGGCTCCAGCAGGGCGGCGCCCACGTCGGCGTGGTTGTAGGGGCCCAGGGTGTCGCCGATGTCATGCAGCAGGGCGCACACCACGTACTCCTCGTCCTGGCCGTCGCGGTGCGCCAGGGTGGCGGTCTGCAGGCAGTGGGTGAGGCGATCCACCGGGAAACCACCGCAGTCACCTTCCAGCAGCTGCAAATGGGTGATGACGCGATCGGGCAGTTCCTTGGCGAAACCGCCGAAGGCCTGGCCGATGATTTTCCAATCCTCGGCGGTGCCCTCTTCCATATGCTTGAACTGAGCGCGCGGCTCGTCGTGATGGCCGTCCATACTTCTCTCCTCGGCTGGGGTCTCGATGCCCTGGCGTTTATTGGCTGTATGATAGGCAGTCTAAGCCGCGCGCCGGACTGAGACTGTCAACGGTTTGACAGTTGGCGAGCGGCGTCAGGGGTGTCTCGGCGATGGATGATCACGTTCTGGAAGTATTGAAAAGCTGCTCGCTGCTCTCCGGGCTGCCCGAGGCGGCGCTGCGCGAGGTGGCGCCGCTGGCCCGGGTGCGTCCGTTCCGCGCCAACGAGGTGCTCTACCAGCGCGGCGAAGTGCAGTCGGCGTTGTCGGTGGTGGGCGCCGGCAATGTGCGCATCGGCTCCACCAACGCCGAGGGCCGGGAAATCATGCTGACGCTGTTCGAGCCCGGCGCCTGGTTCGGCGACACGGTGTTCTCGCCGGGCATGCCGCGGGTGTTCGGCGCCACCGCCCACACCGACGGCGAGCTGGTGGAGGTGCCCGGCCAGGATTACCGCGCCCTGCTGGCCCGCTACCCGGAGGCCTACCCGCGCACTCTGGACATGCTCAGCCGGCGCCTGTGGTCGGCGATTTCCATCATCGAGGACAACGCCCTGCGCGATATGCCCGGCCGGGTCGGTCGGCGGCTGCTGTTCCTGGCGCACATGCACGACCCCCAGCGCGGCCCCGGCCCGGTGACCTTCAAACTGACCCGCGAGCACATCGCCAACATGATGGGCATGACCCGCCAGGGCGTGCACGGCGTGCTCAAGGCCCTGGAACAGCGCGGCCTGATCCGCTTCAGCTACGGACGGATCACGGTGCCGGACCCGGACGCCCTGAAGGCTTACCTGGACGAGCGTACCGGGTCGTAACTCTTATTTGAGTGATGGCACTTTGACATTAGTTTGTGACGGAATTAAAGGAATTCCTATCAGCGGTCGATAACACTTGGTAACAGACAAGAACGGACGGAAACAGTCCGCCGCACCGAGTGACGACCTATGCCGAGCCTGCTGCAAGATCTGCCCCTGGCGTTCGCGCTGCCCGACCCCAACCTGTGGGAGATGATGGCGATCCCGCTAGGCGCGCTGGTGATGGTGGCCTCGGTGCTGTGGACCGGTCGTATCCGCCAGCGGCTGTTGGTCAACGTGCTGGCGCTCGGGGTGATGATGCCGCTGGTGCATCTGTGCATGATCACCGCCGGCGCCCACCTGCTCAGCCAGCGCCTGCAGCTGGTGCTGCTGGATGTGATGCCGCCCTGGTTGGGCTGAAGCGGATCAGGCGAGCGCAGGCTCGATAAAGCGCCAATCTTCCACCGACTGTCCCAACACCAGAAAATGCGGGTTGAGCACGTCCGGCTTGTTATAGGTCAGCGGCTCGAAGTGCGTGTTCACGACAACGCCGCCGGCGGCATTGACCACCGCGTGGGCGGCGGCGGTGTCCCATTCGCAGGTGGGCGCCAGACGCGGGTAGATGTCCGCTTCGCCTTCCGCCACCAGGCAGAGCTTCAGTGACGAGCCCATGGAGGTCTTTTCCACCGGGCCCAGTTGGCCCTCGATCAGCCGCTCAAGCGCGGCCACCTGTTCGGCGCCGTGGCGGCGGCTGGCCACCATCACGATCGGCGCGTGCCGGGCCCGGCATT
>DASUNW010000145.1:0-5790 GCA_036276955.1 Alcanivorax sp.
TGAACGGTCACGATCCCTACGTCTATCTGAAGGATGTGCTGGCTCGCCTGCCGACGCAGAAGAACAGCGCCATCGGCGAACTCCTGCCGCACAACTGGAAACCGACCATCACTGACAAGGTGTGATGGCCGGACGCTTACATCGCCTCTCCCTACAAAGGCCCATGTGAGCCAATGCTCCGAAGGAGCCAGGCGGAGGCGCCGCCAGGCGTCGCGAAGCGATCGCGAGCAAGCTCGCGACCTAAAGTAGGTCAACCACCGCACCCCCAACCCCACCCCCCAAACCCCCAATTTTCCCCCCACCGCCCTTTATCCCGTGCCCATGTATCTCTATGCTCAGGAAGTTAAGTCGGTGATTGGAGGCTCTATGCAGTGGGTAAAGGCCTTCGTGGCCGGTTTTCTGGCTACCCTGGTGTTCCATCAAGGCCTGCTGGCATCGCTCCACGCCGCGGCGGTGGTGCCGGTGTCGGCGTACAACTGGGCACCCTCCGACCCGTTGGGCGTGCCCGCGGTGCTGTCCTTGGCGTTCTGGGGCGGCGTATGGGGGCTTCCCTTATGGTGGCTGATACGCTTTAAACCGGCCCGTCTCTATTGGTCGGTGTCCGTGCTGTTCGGTGCCATCGCGCCAACCGTCGTCGCCATGCTTCTGGTATTCCCCCTGAAAGGTATCCCGGTCAGCGCCGCCACCTGGATTGGCGGCTTCATGCTGAACGCCGCCTGGGGACTCGGGGTCGCGATATTCATGGGGCCGGTGTTCCGGGCCTATCCGATGCCCCCGGAAATGATCGTTAAATAAGACAGCGGCCAGAGCGCCGATCCGGGCGCTCGCCGTATTAACTTGTATTGCAGGTTTGGGAAAGGTGATAACTATGACGAATGACAATAATGCCGCCATGAAGACCCCTATCCAGGCGCTGGAAGACCGCCGCCGTGAACAAGGCGACAGTGTTGCCATGGTCCAGCCGCTGGGCGGTGACAACGTGCGCCGCTATACCTGGGCGGAAGTGGCGGACGAAGCCTACCGCATGGCCGCCTACCTTAAGGCCGAAGGCATTCAGGCCGGTGACCGGGTGGCGTTGGTTTCCAAGAACTGCGCGGAATGGATTATCGCGGACCTGGCGATCTGGGTCGCCGGCGGTGTCAGTGTGCCCCTTTACCCCACTCTGTTGGCGGACTCGGTGCGATTGATCCTTGAGCACAGTGAGTCAAAGCTGCTGTTCGTGGGCAAGCTCGACGACTGGGACATCATGAAGGACGGCGTGCCGGACGGCATGAAGCAGGTGGCGTTCTCCCTGGCCCCGGATGAAGTGCGCGACAAGGCACCGGTTTGGACCGATATCGTCGCCAAGCAGGAGCCGCTCGGCGAAGCCGCGTCTCCGGCCCCGGACGATTTGGCCACCATTATTTACACCTCCGGGACCACCGGCGTGCCCAAAGGGGTGATGCACCAGTACAAGAGCATGTCGGCGGTGGGCGCCAAGGTGATCCAGGTCTATAACCTGGAACCCTCCGACCGGATGATCTCCTACCTGCCGCTTTCCCACGTGGCGGAGCGGGCCGCGGTGGAGATGGCTCTGTTGTACGTCGGCAACACGGTGTACTTCGCGGAGTCGCTGGACACCTTCGGCGAGGACATCAAGCGGGCCAAACCGACACTGTTCTTCGCGGTGCCGCGAATCTGGTCCAAGTTCTATCAGAAAGCCTCGGAGGCGCTGCCGCCGAAGAAGCTGAACACGCTGCTCAAGATTCCGCTGCTCAACAAGGTGATCAAGAAGAAGGTGCTCGGTGCCATGGGCCTGGACGAATGCCGGGTGGCCCTGTCCGGTGCGGCGCCGCTGTCCACCGATATCATTTCCTGGTTCAACAAAATGGGCCTGGAGATTCTGGAAGTGTATGGCATGACGGAAAACTTCGGCTGGTCGCACACCACGGAAGAGGGCGATCAGCAAATCGGCTGGGTGGGCACCCCCAACGACGGCGTTGAATGCCGCATCGGCGAGGCCGGTGAAGTGGAGGTGCGCAGCGTCGCCAATATGAGCGGCTACTACAAGCAAGCCGATCTCACCGCCGAGGTGCTGTCCGAGGATGGCTGGCTGAAAACCGGCGACGTGGGCGAGATCGATGGTCGCGGTCGTCTGCGCATCACCGGGCGCATCAAGGAAATCTTCAAGACCGAGAAGGGCAAGTATGTGGCGCCGGCGCCCATCGAGAACCGTCTTGCCGGCCAGCGGGGTGTCGAGCTCGCCTGTGTCATCGGGGCCAACATGGCGCAGCCGATCGCGCTGCTCAACCTGACCCCCGAGGAGCAGGACAAGCTCAGCAAGGGCTCCGAGAAAGAGCACTTCACCCAGGAGCTGAACGCTCTGCTGGAGAAGGTGAACGGCCAGATCGACGCCCACGAGCGGCTTAACGCCCTGGTGGTTTGCAAAACGCCGTGGACCGTGGAAAACGGCCTGATTACACCGACGCTCAAGCTCAAACGCAACGAGATCGAAAAGTACTACGACGCGGACCTGCCCTCCTGGGCGGCGTCCCGTGGTGTGATCTGGGAGCAGTAATCCTTGAGGGATTCCGATCCGGACCAGCACCTTATCCGACTGCTCGCTGATGGCCGCTTCCATTCCGGCGCGGCGCTCGGCGAGGCCCTGGGCGTGTCCCGGGCCGCGATCTGGAAGCGCCTGCAGCGGGTCGCCGACGTTTACGGCTTGTCCGTGGAATCGGTGCGCGGCAAGGGCTATCGTCTCTCCAAGGCACTGGACCCGTTGGACCCGGCCGCCCTGGAGCAAGCCCTGGGCGGTCGTGCGGGGCTTCACTTCCAGGCGGTCACCGGTTCCACCAATGCGGACGCCATGGCCCTGGCGGCTAACGCCAGCGGCCCGATGGTGGTAACCACTGAATACCAGAGCGCCGGTCGTGGCCGACGCGGTCGGCAGTGGCGGTCGCCCTTCGGTGCCAACCTTTATCTGAGTGTGCTGTATCGGCTGTCCGGCGGCTTTTCGTCGCTGGGAGGCTTGAGCCTTGCCGCCGGCGTGGCGGTGAGCCGCGCTCTGGCCGACACCGCCCCGGATTCGGGGCTGGGCTTGAAGTGGCCCAACGACGTGCTGGTTAACGGCGCCAAGCTGGGCGGCGTGCTGATTGAGCTGGCCGGTGAAATGGAGGGCCAGGTGCAAGTAGTGGTGGGCGTCGGCATCAACGTCTCCATGAGCGATCACCAGGCCGAGGGCATTGACCAGGAGTGGACCGATTTGCGCCGGATAAGCGGGGCGCCGCCGGGCCGTACCCGCCTGGCGGCGGCGGTGGCCGATGAATTGCTCACCATGCTGGACCGGTTCGCGGTGGAGGGCTTCGCGCCTTTCGTCGCGGCCTTTGATCGTATTGATGTGTGTCGTGACCGGCCGGTGGTGGTTCATACCGGGGCCGGCCAGCGCACCGGAATCGCCCGGGGTGTGTCCGAGGACGGCGCCCTGCGGGTGGAGATCGACGGGGAGACCCATTACATGCACGGCGGCGAAGTGAGCTTGAGATTGCAATGAAGTTGTTCGTGGATGTGGGCAATACCGCCCTGAAATGGCGCCGGCGTGACGCAGGCGAGATCGTGCAGGGCGGGGCCGCCCATGGCCGGGACTGGCCGCAGGCACTGCAAGCGCCCCTGCAGTCCGGCGGGTCGGATTTCGAGGAGATCTGGGTGGCATCGGTGGCGGGTGCCGAGGCGGACCAGCGTATCGGCGAGCTGATCGAGGCGCGTACCCGCGTGCGTCCTAATTTCTACTACTCCCGCCAGGAAGATTTCGGCGTCAGTAACTGTTACCCCGACCCGCGCCGCTTGGGCGTGGATCGTTGGGTGGCGTTGGTGGAATGCTGGCAGCGTTTCGGTGCCGGGATCATTGTCGACTGCGGCAGCGCGCTCACCATTGACGCCGTGGACGGCGAAGGCCGGTTCCTGGGCGGTTATATCGTGCCCGGGTTGGGGATGTTGCGCGGCGCGCTGTTGCGCGACACCGCGGATGTCCATGTCGAGCAAGCCCGGCCGCGCCTGCGGTTGGGGCGCTCCACCGGCGAGTGTGTTCATAACGGCCTGCTGCGCATGTCTGTGGCGTTCGTCACGGATGTGGTGGTTGAACTGCGTGAACGCCTTCCTGATACTTGTAAGGTATTGGTGACCGGCGGCGACGCGGAGGAACTCAGCTCCGCGTTTTCCTTTGAATTCATGCATTTGCCCGATCTGGTGCTGGATGGCCTGGAGCGGGTGGCGGCACGTCAATAATAAAACTGGGGGCGACAGTCGGTGCGATGGGTCTTTTACAGCCTGGTGGTGGTGAATCTGGTCTACCTGGGCTGGCAGCTGGCTTCCGACGCCGTTTGGGGCGCCGGGACATCGGCGGTCGCCGAGCGGGTCGACGGCGAGGCGTCCCGCGGCGCGCCGGCACTGCGGCTGCTTAGCGAGGCGCCGCAGCCGGACCGGGCGTTGCGCCCGGACACCCCCGCCCGACCGGGCTTGTGCCCGGTGGTCGGGCCCTGGTCCGCCCGGGATGAGGCCGAGCGGGCCCGTGTGCAGTTGGAAGCCGCCGGGCTGTCGGCTCGTATTCGGGCGGTGACGGTGCAGAAAGATCAGCTCAACTGGGTGTATTTGCCCTCCTACGGCACCCGGGAGCGGGCTCTGGAGGTGCTCAGCGAGCTGCAGTCCCGGGGCGTGGACAGCTTTATCGTCAAGGCCGGCGAAGACGCCAACGCGATTTCGCTGGGTTATTTCACCAGTGAAGAATCCGCCAAAGGGTTAAGCGTGAAAATGCATAATGCGGGCTATCCGGCCTTTGTGCGGGAGACGTCGCGTCCGGTTACCGAGTACTGGCTCTATATGTCGGAACAGGCGGATGGCGCCGCCGCGCTGGAGGATTTCCTGATCGGCAACCCCGCCGTGGACCGTGATCGGGTGGCCTGCCGGCCTTCCGGGGAGCAAACACCATAATCGCCCAGGCAATCATTGCACGCCCGATGGGCTTTCTATAGAATGCGCAGCCCTTATGCTGCTGGCGTAGCTCAGTTGGTAGAGCAGCTGATTTGTAATCAGCCGGTCGGGGGTTCGACTCCTCTCGCCAGCTCCACTTTGCGCTCGCTAAGAGCTTGAAAATCCCTGAAAAGATGTTGACAAGGGGTTGGGGCGTAAAGAGAATGTAGGCCCTTTTCTGGAGGGGTTCCCGAGTGGCCAAAGGGATCAGACTGTAAATCTGACGCGAAAGCTTCGGAGGTTCGAATCCTCCCCCCTCCACCAGATTTAAGCCGACAGGCTGGCAGGCATGGGAAGGTTCGCGGGCATAGTTCAACGGTAGAACCTCAGCCTTCCAAGCTGATGATGCGGGTTCGATTCCCGCTGCCCGCTCCAGACTGCGGTGACAATTTGGATGCCTGACAAGGCAATATGAAGTTTACGCTCATGTAGCTCAGTAGGTAGAGCACACCCTTGGTAAGGGTGAGGTCACCGGTTCAAATCCGGTCATGAGCTCCAATTTCCGGGCCCGGGTAGAACCCGGGTCCGGCTTCATGTGTCTTGGTGGTGCCAGGGTGGCCCGCGGTGTCGCGGTCCGTATTGTGTTTTTCCAGGCAGACGCGCCGTTCAGACGGGGATGCACAACCAAGTTGAGAGGTAGAGAGTCGTGGCAAAGGAAAAGTTTGAACGTAACAAACCGCACGTAAACGTAGGCACCATTGGTCACGTTGACCATGGTAAAACCACGCTGACCGCCGCCCTGACGCGGGTCTGTTTCGAGACCTGGGGCACCGGTTCCGCGAGCGC
>DASUNW010000146.1:0-2211 GCA_036276955.1 Alcanivorax sp.
GTCGGCGGTGCTGCGCGGCGCCGGCAATATGCGCCTGCCGGCCCTGGTGATGGTGGGCGGCGTGCCCATGCTGTTGGTGCTTTCACCGGTGCTGATCTTCGGCTTCGGCCCGGTGCCGGCGCTGGGCATCACCGGCGCCGGTCTGGCGCTGGCGAGTTATTACCTGATCGCCACGGTGATTCTTGCGGCGACACTGATGCGTGGCCGCGGCGGCGTCAGGCTGAGCCTGCGCCACCCTCTGCGGCGCGCCCTGTTCGGTGAGATCCTCGGCGTCGGGTTGTGGTCGTCGTTGAATACCGTGCTGTCCAATCTTTGCGTGGTGGTGGCCACCTTCTTCGTGGCGCGCACCAGCATGGAAGCCCTGGCCGGGTTCGGCCTGGGCATCCGCATCGAGTATCTGCAGATCCCCATCGTGTTCGGGTTCGGCACCGCCCTGGTGGCGATGGTGGGCATGAACCTGGGCGCCGGCCAGTTCCAGCGCGCCCGGCGCATCGCCTGGACCGGCGCCGCGGTGGCGGCGATCACCACCGAAACCGTGGGCCTGGCGGCGGCATTGTTTCCGCACGCCTGGCTGAGCCTGTTCACCGACGACCCGGAAGCGATCGCCACCGGCGCCTTGTACTTACGCATCGTGGCACCGGCCTATGCGTTCCTGGGCGTGGGCCTGGCGCTGTACTTCGCATCCCAGGGCGCCGGGCGCATGGGCTGGCCGCTGCTCGCCAGCTCCGTGCGGCTGGGCGTACTGGCCTTGGGCTGCACGCTGGTGGCCGGCTGGCTGCCGGGCAACCTGGCCGCGCTGTGCGCGGTGATGGTGGCCGCCCTGGTGGCACTGGCGTTGTTCAATGGTCTGCCCTGGTTGCGACAGGCGCCGGGCGCACCGCAAACAGGAGAGACACCATGAAAGCCGTTATCGCGGGCTATGCCCGATCCCCGTTTCACTTCGCCAACAAAGGCCTGCTCGCCGGGGTCCGTCCGGACGATCTCGCCAGCCAGGTGGTCAAGGCGCTGCTCGCCCGCGCCGATCTGGACCCGGCGCTGCTGGAGGATGTGATCCTCGGCTGCGCCTACCCGGAGGCGTCCCAGGGCAATAACCTGGCACGCATCGTCGGCCTGCTCAGCGGCCTGCCGCAGGCAGTGGGCGGCATGACCGTGAACCGCTTCTGCGGCTCCTCCATGTCGGCCATTCATATCGCCGCCGCCCACATCGAGGCCGGTCTGGGCGACGCCTTTCTGTGCGTGGGCGTGGAATCCATGACCATGGTCCCCCAAGGCGGCTTTAATTTCTCGCCCAATCCCTGGCTCAAGGAGTACACCGACGCCTACGTGTCGATGGGCCGCACCGCCGAGAACGTGGCGCAACGCTACGGTATTCCACGCGGTGAACAGGAACAGATGGCGCTGGAATCCCATCAAAATGCCGCCGCCGCCCGCGAACAAGGTCGCCTGCGCGACGAAATCGTGCGCATCCAGACCGGCACCGGCGAGTGGATCACCGAGGACGGCTGCATCCGGCCCAATACCTCCCTGGAAGCCTTGGCCAAGCTGCCGCCGGCGTTCGATGAGAGCGGCGTGGTCACCGCCGGCACCTCGTCGCCGCTCACCGACGGCGCCTCCGCCGTGCTGGTCACCAGCGACGACTTCGCCGCCCGCCACAACCTGACCCCGAGCGCGCGCATCCGTGCCGTGGCCAGCGCCGGATGTGACCCGTCGGTGATGGGCCTGGGCCCGATCCCGGCCACGCAAAAAGCGCTGGCACGGGCCGGCCTGAGCGCCGACGACCTGGGCGTGGTGGAGATCAACGAAGCGTTCGCGTCCCAGGCGCTGGCCTGCATCGGCGACCTGCACCTGAACCCGGCCACCGTTAATCTGGACGGCGGCGGCATGGCCATCGGCCACCCGCTCGGCGCCACCGGCGCGCGCATTACCGGCAAGGCGGCGGCGCTGCTGCAACGGGAAAAGGTGAAGTACGCCCTCGTCACCCAGTGCATCGGCGGCGGCCAGGGCGTGGCCACGATTCTGGAAGCGCTGTAGATGCGGCGCTGGCACTACGCCTGGGTGATCGCCGGCGTCACCTTCCTGACCATGCTGTCCGCCTCGGCGGCGCTGGGTTTACCGGGGGCGTTCCTCCGCCCCCTAGGGGAAGAATTCGGCTGGAACACCGAGCAAATATCCACCGCGCTGGCGATCCGCTTCGTTTTGTTCGGCCTGATG
>DASUNW010000147.1:0-4642 GCA_036276955.1 Alcanivorax sp.
CCGTGCCCGCACGCTGCTGTACCGCGACCAGCGGTTCTTCAAAAGCCGCCACAAGCATCGCCTGGCGACCCTGACCGAACACAACGACACCCTGGCCACCATCTACGAGTACCGGCTGCGCCTGCAGTCCATCTGGAGCCAGACCAGCCGCAACTCCTCCGAGATGCTGGACTCCCTGGCGCAGTGGTGCCGGGACGCGGAAGCATCCGGTATTCATGCGCTGCAGGATTTCGTGGCGACGTTGAAGGGTTATCGGGTGCAGCCGGTCAAGGCCTGACACCTCAATGAGGCAGCTAATAGAAAGCCCCGATGATAGCACCGGGGCTTTTTGATGTGCGGCTCTCTGGTAGTGACCTTGACGGAATTCAGGCAGACGCTTTTCAGCAACCTTCGGGGCCGCAGTACTCCAAAAGCTGGACATTATTCTGATCCGCGCCGGTGATCTCCACCTTGGTAGTTCCAAGGGAAATTCCGATCGCATTGAGGAGCGGGTCGATAAGCGTGGTGCCGAGGGCCTCCACCAAGCCTTCAACCGTTGTCTGAATCAGCTGCTCTAACCCTAGAAGGGTCGTCACACCTTCGATGATGCCGCTCAAGACATCCCCGATACCGTCCAACAGGCAATCTAAAAACCAACTGCATTCTTCCTCTTGTGGAAGCAGCTCAACATCGATATTCAAACTGCTGAAATCGGCCTCCGAAAGACCGCCTTCAGTGAATACCGAGGAAGGATTGTCTTCATCCAGGGTATAACTTAACTCCACTCTCTCCTGACCACCGCCGACCAGTAGATCCAGATCAGCCGAGACACCGGCAAGCGATATACTACCAGGCAGCATATTATCGAGAACGGTCAGCTCGACCTGCTGTTGCTGCAACAGGCCTGAACCATCAATCTGGCCGGTCGCAATGCGGGCCGCCTGGCTCTCCACGTCGATACCAACGGTCACGACGTTAGAACCGGTCCCCCGAGCACATCTCGCCCAGACAAGCTCGCCGGTACCACCACCGGCCTGAACCGCCAATGGCAACCTAAGTGTCAGCAGATTGAGGACGTTCAGGTTACTCGAAACTGTCAAACCTACATCGGGTGCGTGAAATTTCGTTTCCCACTCACCATCTTCACCGATACGAGCCGGGCCTACGACGACACTCGGGGCCTTGCCTACGAAAAGCTCAATCTGTGTTTCCGTGATACCCGGGATGTTAATCTGTGTATCCGGCAGGGCGCCTTGTACCACGGTGCCCTCCACCAGATTAAGCGCCAACGCCATGACCGTGTCATAAAGCGGCAAGCGGCTGTTTTGGGGGATCTCACCAGAACCGACAATGTCGATGACGTCCGCCAGCTTGACGGTTTCCACACCAACGCCGGAAATCAACTGATCAAGAGCACCACCGACGTCGGCGACTGGATCGGCCGCTGACCTTAGAGCGCCGAGAAGATTGCCAACCAAGACATCCGTCGATAACAATTCCTCGACAGTATCCACGCCAACGCCATCCAGCACATCACCCAATTTAACGGTTGTTTCAGCCAGGCTGGAAAACTCAGTAGGGTCAATGTTGAAAGGCGTACCGCCATTAAGAATGGCACCCAGTAAAACATTAAGGAGATTGGCTGTTTGCTGCGAGCCTCCGACAACCGCGGTGCTGCCGGCTGCGCTCAATGTTCCTATTAGCTCTTTTCTGGCGGCGGCGCCAACGGACATCGTCACTGTTCCGAAGGTGCCCTCGGGAAGAAGTATGGAAATCGGCTCTTCGCGCTCATAGGTAACCGCGACGCCGTTACTACGGCGTAGGTCCGTGACCGGCTGGAACGAAAGCACTTTTTCGTCGTCACTTTCGATCACTCCAGGTTGCACGACAAGCGTTCCAGACTCACTGGAGAAACCTTGCTCTTGAGCGGCGATCAAGGCCCTGTTGTTCATATCCTGGAGAGTAACAAACTCGCCCCCGCACGCCTGGGCGGCATCGGCGGCAGCGGTGGCGGCCGCATTGACCTGACTTTGCATTTCCTTACGCAGCGAGAACAGGCGGGCGCCGTCCAGCGTCAGAACGCCAAGCAAAACTATCAGCAGCATCAGTAACGGAGTGATGAAGGTTAGGGCGCCTCGCTGCCGAAACATCAGGATTACTCCTCGTCCCGTGTTTGTTCGCCAAAGCTCTCCGGGATCGGCTGCTTAAAGCTGTCCGCCAGGCGACGTTGGGTATAGATATAGACCGGCACCGAGAGTTCGCTTTTTTTCGCCGGTGGCGAGCGCCGCTGTTGCTCCAGCGCGCTCTGGGTGGCGGCGCCGACCTGGTGCCCCCGGTCGGTATTGATTACCTTCCCGGAGACACCGAATTGCGGAGCGCCGTCGGCCATCACCGCAATCGGTATCGAGATCAGTAGAGCCATTAACAGTTTCATGTTTTATCTCCGGAATTGTTCGGCCAGACGTTCCGCGTAGGCCCGCTCTTTACTGGTGAAATTGTACTCTTTCTTCATCCATTCCAGCCCACCCCAGTTGTCGGTGAGCAGGTAAGCCACCGCTAGATTCTGGCGCACCGGGCCCAGGCCATCGCCGAGCTCCATGGCGGTGCGCAGTTCATAGGCGGCCTCTTCGAAATCACCCACCATCAACAGGACATAGCCGTAGTCATTGCGGACCTGGGCGGAGGCCGGCGTGCGTTCACGGGCGATTTCCAGATGGTGGAGCGCTTTCAGGACTTTGTCCTGTTTAAGAAGAACCATACCCAAGCCGTGATGACTGCGGCCGGTGCCGCAGCGATCCACCAGACCTTGAAAGATGACCTCCGCCTCTTGCAGATCGCCGGTGGAGGCCTTCAATTGACCATAACGCACCCAATGGTCCACGGTTTCCATGGGCCTGGCTTCCAGTTGCGCCAGCGCCGCGTGGTCGTGCTCGCGGTGCATCAGGTTATCGACCATGTCGAGCTGCACCTGCTGTTCCGGTTGGATGCGGGCGGAGCAATTCAGCCGGTCCAGATTGTTCGGGTCGCCGGCTCGCTCGCTGGGCGGCTGAGAAGTACAGCCGGCCATCAGCAGGGTGGCCATGATCCCGATAGCTATTTTTTGCATCCGTTGCTCCTGGTCTTCGTTGTTTCTTTCGCGGGCGAGGCCCGCTCCCACTATGCTATCGCGATAGTGCGTCGGCGATGGAAATCACCGCCGGGCCGCCGATCAAAATAAACAGGGCGGGAAGCATGAACGCCATCATCACCACTGTCATTTTCGCGCCGATGCGGTTGGTTTCTTCTCGCACGCGGTTACGTTCCACGTTCTGTGCTTCCTCGATAATCTGGTCCAGACTGAGGGACACGCCGGCGCCCAGTTGGCTGCTCTGCTTCATAAGCACCACATAGTTGCGCAGTACCGGAATACGCCGGTTTTCACCGAGTTCGTCCAACGCCTGCGTACGCTCGGCGCCGGACTCCATAAGCCGGTTGAAACGATCCAGGCGGGCGGAAAGCATCGGCAGAAGCGGCCTCGCTTGGTTGGCGATCAAACGCAGCACTCTTTCGAGGGAGAGCCCTGCCTCCATTAGCATGCGGGTAAGATGACAGAGCTCCACGGCCTCCAGATTTTGCTGCTGTTCGGCGCGCTCGCCCAAACTGCGAATCGTCCGTCTCGGTACCAAGAAACCCAAAGCGGCGACAATCATGCCTCCAATCGGCCCAAAGAAGACGAAGCCGGCTACCACTGCCGCTGCGGGGAGAACCCAGCAAAACAACAAGTACAATAATTGAGCCTGCTCACGGGTACGTCCGGTGGCCGCGTAGGCTTCCCGAATCTCTTCAAAATCTCCCCGAGCAATGGAGGATTCCGTGAACTGGCTGGCAAGCCGTGCCAGCCAAAAACTGGATACTTCCTCCTCCTGGTCGGTCAGTCGGTGCAGACGTGCGTTGATACGGGCACGACGGGCCCATTGCGGCGCTTTCACCCAGGCCACCCACACGGCCACAAACGCCAACAACACGGCGGACATAAACCAAAGACTACTCACGGCCCACCCCCTGAATCATCCGCCAAATGATGATGATACCCAGACCTTGAAAGCCACCCGAGATCGCTAACATCAAATGTCCGGTATCCGTGTCGAGCAACACGCGGGAATAATTCTCGTTAATCAGAATCATGTATGCCGCCAACCCCATGGGCAGGAGGGCGAACGCAGCCGCTGTGAAGCGCGTTTCCGCCGTCGCCGCCATGAATTCACGGCGTAATTCCTGTTGAGACCGCAGCGACGTCGCTACCTGACCCAGCACCGGGCGAATCGAGGAACCGAAACGCGCCGAGGTCCGAAGAGCAATCGACACCAGTACCAAAGACGGTATTCGGTACAGCCCACCGAAGTCTTCAAAAAGGCCGGTGTAGTCGCGCCCGGCTTCCACGGCGTTACGCAGTCTGAATGCTAGTGGGTCGAAAACCGGTGGTGCGTCGTTAAACGTTTCTACTAGCGCATTTTCCAACGAGCGACCAGCGTTCATATAGCGCAGTGAGGTATCGATCAGGCCAGGCAACTCTTCGTAAATACGACGGCGTTGTTGCTGGAAGCGGAATCGCCAGTACATCCATAAAGCGGCGACAATCAGGCCGGCCGTGATCGCCGCTACCAGAATGCCGTTGAGCGCAGCC
>DASUNW010000148.1:0-9456 GCA_036276955.1 Alcanivorax sp.
CACAGCCATATTTCCGCCTACGAATTTATCGGCGGGCGGATCAATTACGGCGACCCTTTCCATCCTTTCGGCGTCGATCACGCCCTGGACGATTGCGCCGTCAATCATGGCCCTCAGGGGCTGACCGGTCTGGTGGAACAGGTCACCAGCAGCCCCGGCCCCCACGCCACCGAAGGCTGGCCCGGCTATGAGTTCTGGCCGCGCCACGACTCCCTGCAGCACCACCAGAGCTATTACCGCTGGATCGAACGGGCCCACCTGGCCGGCCTGAAGATCCTGGTGAACCACCTGGTGCACAACCAGGTGCTGTGTCAGATCAATCCGCAGAAACAGAACGATTGCGACACCATGGCGGCGATTGAAATGCAGGCCACCCAGATGCACGCCATGCAGGACTATATCGACGCCCAGCACGGCGGCCCCGGCGAGGGCTGGTTCCGCATCGTCACCGATCCGGCCCAGGCGCGGGAGGTGATCGGCGACGGCAAGATGGCGGTGATTCTCGGCGTGGAGGCGTCCAAGGTGCTCAACTGCGGCGAGTTCCTGGGCGCCCCGGAGTGCACCCGCGAGCAGATCGTGGAACGGCTCGACCGCCTCTATGCCATGGACGTGCGCAGCTTGTTTCCGGTGCACAAGTTCGATAACGCCTTCGGCGGTCATCTGCCGGATCTGTCCTCGGGTATCGGCATTGGCCCGGTGCTCTACGCGGGGAACATTCTGGAGACCGGCCACCCCATCGAGTTTGAAACCTGCGCCCACGATCACGGCGAGGACGCCCCACCGGTGTCGTCCCTGCCGGACCCACTGGCGCCGCTGGGCCTCATCGACCAGTTGCTGTTCCAGCTGGATTACGTGGGCGACCGTTTTCCCGCCACGCCGGCGCAGTTGGCGGAGTACGACCCGCGCCGTGGCACCGAGCATCTCTGCAACAGCCGTGGCCTGTCCGATCTGGGCTTCTTCCTGATCGAAGAACTGATGCAGCGCCGCATGATGATCGAAACCGACCACATCAGCCGCAAGGCGGCGGAACAGATTCTGCAACTGACCGGCCGCCGTGGCTACCCGGTGATCAACAGCCACGGCGCCTGGGGCGGCACCGAGGCGCTGCGCGATCGGGTCGCGTCCCAGGGCGGGGTGGCGGCGTCGTTCGGCAGCGTGCGCGGTGCCTGGGTGGACGAGCTCACCCGTGACGGTAACCGGCCTCGTGATGACGCTTTCAAAGTCGGGCCGTTCGGCGGCGCGGGCTTCGCCTCCGACGTTAACGGCATTGCGCGTCTGGCGAGCAACCCGGGCACCGAGGATCAGCGCGATCAGCTGTATCCGTTCGAATCCGTGGATGGCCGCGTGCGCTTCGACGTGCAGCGCACCGGCGATCATGAATTCAGTCTCTACGAAGGCAGGGGCGTGGCGCACTACGGCCTCTACGCCGACCAGATCGCCGACATGATGGCGAACAGTGACCGCCCCCGGGCGCAGATCGAGGACGCGGTGAATCAACTGTTCACCTCCGCCGAAGCCTATTTGCGCATGTGGGAAAGACTGGAGCAGGTCCCGCGATGAACGGGGCGGCCAACACCAACAGGGGAACGACCATGAACGGCAAGACATCCTGGTTAGCGCTACTGACATTGATGCTGGGTTTGACACTGGCCGGTTGCGGCGGTGACTCCGGCAGTGACGGCGGGGCCACCTCGGCACCGACGCCGAATCAGCCCGACCACGAACAGCCGGATCGCTTTACTGGAGGGCGCACCTTTCTGATCGAGCCCGGCGAAGGGGCCACCGAGGACATGGTCAACGCCATGATCCAGCTGCGCCCCAGGGACACGCTGGAGTTCGCCTGCGGTTACTTCAATCTGGATCAGGGTCTGCTGATCCAGGCCACGGAAAACGTGTTGATCAAGGGCTGTGGCAAGGACAAGACCGTGTTGTCGTTCCGCGACAGCGTCAATGTCACCGGCCTGGAAGCGCTTAACGTGCGTGGCATCACGGTACGCGACCTGACCATCCTCGATTCCCCCGGCGACGCCTTCAAACTCAAGGGTGTCAAATGGGGCACCCTGAGCAATGTGCGCGCGATCTGGTCCGGCGGCGGGGGTCCGATCACCGAGGACAATTACCCGCAGCGCCTGAACGTGGCCTGCACCGCGCCGCCGTTCAACGAAGGCGACCCGGCGCCGGACTATGTGCCCAGCTCCGACAGCGGCCGGTACGGCATTTATCCGGTCGAATCGGAAAACATTCTCATTGAGAACTCTGAGTCGGTGGGGGCCTCCGACGCCGGTATTTATGTGGGCCAGACCAACACCGCCATCATCCGCGACAGCCGGGCGGTGTATAACGTCATGGGTTTTGAGATCGAAAACGTTCAGGGCGGCGAATACGATTCCAACCTGGCGGAGTGCAACACCGGCGGTTTCCTGATCTACGACCTGGAAAACATTACCCAATACGGCGACACCTCGGTGATGCTGAATAACACCGCCCGCAACAACAACACCTATAACTTCGCCCACAGCGGGCTGGTGTCGGTGGTGCCGCGCGGCGTCGGCTTCATCACGCTCGGCTACGACAACATCGAGGTAGTCGATAACGTTTTCGAAGACCACAGCACCGCCGCGGTGCTCTATATCAGCTATGAGTTGATCGACGGCCCCGGCGGTACCGCCGACAAGAAACTCGACCCGTATACCGAGGGTCTGCACATCCACGGCAACGTGATGCGCAACTCCGGCTACGATCTGCCGCCGCCGGATTTGGAGAAAACCCTCAACGGTGAAATCGAAAGTGTGTTGCCGACGCTGATCGGGCTGAAAAACCTGCCCACCATCAACGATCCGGCCGAGCTGCTCTCCAGCCTTCAGAATCTGGCCAACCTGGGCAAAGGCGCGCACATCATCTGGGATGGTCTGCGCGACGAGCTGGATGCGGACTGCCCCTATCCGGTCGACGCCGAGGGTAATCCGGTGCCCCAGGACGAGCACGGCAAGCCGCTGCACACCAACCAGCATCCCAATCCGTCCTGCCACTACAACGCCTACAAGTTCGACGACCAGGGCAACCGGATAATGCCGCGCTGGGGCTCCTGTATTCACGACAACGAACTCTCCGACGACAGCGCGCCGTACTTGAATTTTCACGGCACCGACGGTCTGGAACTGGTGATCGGCCTGGTTGATCAGGATCTATCCATTCTCACCCCTGATGGTCTGCTGGATATTGTCGGCGGCTTGCTCAATTTCCCCTCGGACACCAACCTGTCCGACCACGATTGCCAGGCCCGTTTCGGCAGCGTGCTGCCGTCCCTGCCGAGAGTGGAGATCCCGCCGTTCGAACCCAGCGGCGACTATGACCCGGCCGCCTCCGACGAATACATCGCGCATCTTTGCGAGGCGGAAATGGAAGAGGGTGAGATCAACCGCGCGGCCTTGGAGGTGGATTGCCCGCTGTTGTCCCAGTACAACCTGTTCGCCGATGCGGATGACCCGCGCAGTCTGCCCCACGAAGGGGGCGTGCCTTACGTGCTTAACACCAAATTGTTTTCCGATCATGCCACCAAGTACCGGGTGCTGTTCGTCCCCCCCGGAGAACAGGCGGTCTACCGGGACGGACAGGGCGGCAACAACGTGAACGGCACCATCGATTTCCCGGTGGGCACGGTGATCGCCAAAACCTTCGCTTTCACCGACGAAGCCAACAGCAGTGAAGAGCTGGTGGAAACCCGATTACTGATCAAACGAGTCAGCCAGAGCGGCAAGGCGTTCTGGGCCGGGCTGCCCTACATCTGGGAACAGGACGGCCAGGGCGAACCGGTGGCGGTGCTCACCCCGGGCGGCGGCAGCCGCGCGGTGAACTGGCACTTCCGCGACGCCGACACCGGCACGCTGATCAGCGGCGCCACCGACAGCTATTCGGTGCCTAACGCCAACCAGTGCATTACCTGCCACGGCAACGACGACCGCCCGGCCGGCAGCGCGCCGATCGGTCCCAAGCCGCGCAACCTGAACCGTGCCTATCAACCGGAAAGCAGCTTTATGGGCACCGCCGGCCAGGCCGGCTTCCCGCGCGTTAACCAACTGCAGTACTGGATCGACCAGGGCTTGCTGGCCGGCGCGCCGGAACTGGAACTGGACGGGCAGGGCGTGGCCACCAATATTGAAAGATTGCCGCGCTGGAACGTGCCCGGCGACGGCGGCGACATCGCCAATTCACCGGCGGACATCGAGCACCGCTTGCGCGCCTACTTGGAAGTGAACTGCCAGCACTGCCACAACGACAAGGGCGCCGCCTCCAACACCGGCTATTACCTGGATACCTTCCGCGCCGTGGACGCCGGCTACGGGATCTGCAAGAAGCCCACTGCCACCGGCGGCGGTTCCTGCGGACGCCAGCATGTGGTGGTGCCGGGCAGCAGCGAGGACTCCATCGTTACCTGCCGCATGGAAGCGGAGAACGATCCGCAGCGCATGATGCCGCCGATCGCGCGCAGCGTGGCCCACGACGGCGCCACCGCCCTGATGCGGCAGTGGATCAATACCGTGGTCGACGGCGACTACGAAAACGCCGGCGGCTGTGACTAAGTGTGGGAGCTTGCCTGCAAGCTCCCACAAGCTCAGCTTTGCAGAAAGTAGCCGTAGGTCGGGTTAGGCCCAAAGGCCGTAACCCGACATTCGTTGGGTGCGGCATCCGCCGTTGTTGTCGGACACAGACCGTGTCGGGTTACGCTTCGCTAACCCGACCTACGCGCCCCCGGCTGGAGAGAACCTCCCAAATAAAGCGCGATGAATTTTTCTTTTCGCTCTAAAGAAACGCGCACGTTAGCCGATAACTTTTTCAGTATTCTATCGTTTTTCGAAGCTTGATTTTTATTTATAAGGTGTTGATTTAAAACAACAAAAAGTCGTTTTGTCGTCTTTCCTTCATGGTCTTGCGCTAGCCTTTCCGGCCATTGTTCATGACCTGGGGAAAAGCCAATGATTCGGCTCGACAACATGACTGTGAAAACGAGCTGGAGCCTGGTGCTGCTTCGCGAAGGCGACTTCGCCGGTTATCGCTCCGGGCGGTCGCGGCTCAACGGCATGAGCCAGGCGTTTATTACCGCCGCGGATCGCTTTCTGGCCGACTCGCGCGCCACCGCCGATGCCCTGGTGGCGGCCGCCGCGCACCGGGCGGAGACGCTGGAAGACCAGGCCGGCCTGCTGATGCGTGAGCTCAGGGAATTTCGATTAACTCACCAATAAGGTCTTCGGTCTGGGTCCAGCCCAGGCAGGCGTCGGTGATCGACACGCCGTAGCGCAACGGGTGGGCCAGCGGCTGGCTGCCGTCGTGCAGATGGCTTTCCAGCATCACGCCGGCGATGGCGCGCTCGCCGTCCCGGCGTTGCTGGATCAGATCCCGCGCCACCAGCGGCTGGCGACGCGGGTCCTTGCCGCTGTTGGCGTGGCTGCAGTCCACCATCAAACGAGGGTTAAGCCCGGCCTGCGCCAGTTGCTCGCGCGCCGCCTGGATTTGCTCGGCGTGGTAGTTGGGGCCGCCGCGCCCGCCGCGCAGCACCAGGTGGGTGTCCGGGTTGCCGGGGGTTTCCAGCAGCACCGGATGGCCTTCGTCGTCGACACCGAGATGGGCGTGCGGATGCGCCGCCGCCTGGATCGCGTCCCGGGCCACGGCGATGCCGCCGTCGGTGCCGTTCTTGAAGCCCACCGGTAACGACAGGCCGCTGACCAGCTCCCGATGGATCTGCGATTCCGTGGTGCGCGCGCCGATCGCCGCCCAGCTCAGCAGGTCCTCCAGGTAGCTCGCCGCCATGGGGCTGAGCAGCTCACTGGCCAGGGGCAAACCCAGCCCGGCCAGATCACGCAGCAGCTGCCGGCAACGCCGCAGGCCTTCCGCCAGGTCCTGGCGGCCGTCCAGATGCGGGTCGTAGAGCAGGCCTTTCCAGCCCACCGTGGTGCGCGGCTTTTCCACGT
This sequence comes from Alcanivorax sp., assembly GCA_036276955.1. GTDB lineage: Bacteria > Pseudomonadota > Gammaproteobacteria > Pseudomonadales > Alcanivoracaceae > Alloalcanivorax. The sequence continues at coordinate 5,967 of DASUNW010000148.1, forward strand.
AGGCGCGCATCACCAGCAGGGCGCGGTCGCTGACCCGGTCGGCGAGGGCGGCAAGCCGCTGGCCGTATTCCAGCGCCGCATCCCGGTCGTGCAGCGAGCACGGGCCGGTAACGATCAGCAGGCGATCGTCCTCGCCGTTGAGGATGTCACGCACCGCCTGGCGTTGGGCGCCGATGCGCGCCCCCAGGGCGTCGCCCACGGGCAGCGTCTGACGGAGCTGCCGCGCGGTGGGCAGGCGGCGGCTGACCGGCGACGCGGGTGTCGAAGCGGCGTCGTCGGTGACGGCGGCAAGACTGGCGTTCATAGCAATTTCCTTAAATTGGACCATCCTGAAACGAAAAAACCCCGGCGGGGACGACCAGCCGGGGTTTCAGGATTCTACGGCAGGCGTCCCGAAGCGGGCGCCTGACCGGATAGAGGTCAGACGCGCGCGCGGCTAAACCAATATCCGTAGAAATAGCAGGCAGCAGCCAGCGCCACCGCGGAAGCGGTGTTCACGAGCATCAAGTTGTCGAGCAGTGCTGCGGCCATGGAATCTCCAAAATCGATGTCTGAAGCCTAACGGGCTTTCGCTCTCGGCGCAATGGGGGCGTCGGCGCGCCCGTGTTACCATGCGCGTCTGAAATCGTATTGGGAGAGAAGCATGCAAGACGTGGTCATTGTCGCCGCCACCCGTACCGCCATCGGCCGCTTTCAGGGCGGGCTCGCGGATGTCCCCGCCACCAAGCTGGGCGAAGCGGTGATCCGCCGCCTGCTGGCGGACACCGGCGTGGAGCCGGGGGCGGTCAGCGAAGTGATTCTCGGCCAGGTGCTCACCGCCGGCGCCGGCCAGAACACCGCCCGGCAGACCTCGATCTTCGCCGGCCTGCCCGACGAAGTGCCGGCCATGACCATCAACAAGGTGTGCGGCTCCGGCCTGAAAGCCGTGCACCTGGGCAGCCAGGCGATCCGCTGCGGCGAAGCCGATGTGATCATCGCCGGCGGCCAGGAAAGCATGAGCCTGGCGCCCTATGTGCTGCCCAAGGCGCGCACCGGCCTGCGCATGGGCCATGCCACCCTGGTGGATTCGATGATCCAGGACGGCCTTTGGGACGCGTTCAACGATTTCCACATGGGCATCACCGCCGAGAACCTGGCGGCGAAATACAGCCTCAGCCGGGAAGCCCAGGACGCCTTCGCGGCGGCTTCGCATCAGAAGGCGGCGGCCGCCATCAACGAAGGCCGCTTCAAGAATGAGATCACCCCGGTGGAAGTGCCGCAGCGCAAGGGCGACCCGAAGATCGTCGACACCGACGAGCAACCGCGCGGCGACACCACCGCCGATTCCCTGGGCGGCCTGCGCGCCGCCTTCAAAAAAGACGGCACCGTCACCGCCGGCAACGCCTCCGCGCTGAACGACGGCGCCGCCGCGGTAATGCTGATGAGCGAAGCGCGCGCCAACCAGCTGGGCCTGCCGATCCTCGCCCGTCTGGCCGGCCAGGCCAGCGCCGGCGTGGACCCGGCGATCATGGGCATCGGCCCGGTGTCCGCCACCCGCCGCTGCCTGGAACGGGCCGGCTGGTCGCTGGACCAGGTGGACCTGATCGAAGCCAACGAAGCCTTTGCCGCCCAGTCCCTGGCGGTGGGCAAGGACCTGGAGTGGGACCAGGACAAGGTCAACGTCAACGGCGGCGCCATCGCCCTGGGCCACCCGATCGGCGCATCCGGTTGCCGGGTGCTGGTGACGCTGCTCCACGAAATGCAGCGCCGCGATGTAAAGAAGGGCCTCGCGACGCTGTGCATCGGTGGCGGCCAGGGCGTGGCCCTGGCGGTGGAACGCTGAGGGCGCGCGGATGACTGACACCTTAACCCTGACCCGCCCGGACGACTGGCACCTTCATTTCCGTGACGGCGCCATGCTGGAGGAAACCGTGCCGGCCACGGCTCGGGTGTTCCGCCGCGCCATCGTGATGCCCAACCTGACGCCGCCGGTGACCACCGTGGCGCTGGCCGAGGCCTACCGGGAGCGCATCCTGGCGGCGATTCCGGCGGGCGTGGATTTCGAGCCGTTGATGGTGCTGTATCTGACCGACGAGACCCCGGTGGAGGAGATCGAGCGGGCGGCGCGGAGCCCGTTCGTGCACGCCTTCAAGCTGTATCCGGCCGGGGCCACCACCAACTCGGACAGTGGCGTCACCAACCCGGCGCGTATCCACCACCTGTACGAGGCGCTGGAAAAGCACGACCTGCCGTTCCTGGTCCACGGCGAGGTGACGGAACCGGAGATCGACATCTTCGACCGCGAGCGGGTGTTCATCGACCGCTACCTCAACGACATTCGTGAGCGTTTTCCGGCGCTGCGTATCGTGTTCGAGCACGTCACCACCTCCGAGGGCGTGGATTTCGTGCGCGAGGGCGGCGATCTGACCGCCGCCACCGTTACGCCCCAGCATCTGCTGATGAACCGCAACGACCTGCTGGTCGGCGGCGTGCGCCCGCACAACTACTGCCTGCCGGTCCTCAAGCGGCGCACCCACCAGCAGGCGATTCAGCAGGCGGTGCTGGAAGGGCATCCGCGCTTTTTCCTGGGCACCGACTCTGCCCCCCACGCCCGCGACAAGAAGGAAGCGGCGTGCGGCTGCGCGGGTTGCTACTCGGCCCGGGCGGCGCTGCCTTTGTACGCGTCCTTTCTCGACCGCCACGGAGCGCTCGACAAGCTGGAAGGGTTCGCCAGCCATTTCGGCGCCGACTTCTACCGGCTACCGCGCAACCCCGACACCGTGACCCTGGAGCGCCGTGACTGGGCGGTGCCGGAAACGGTCACCGCCGCCGGCGAGGACATGGTGCCGTTCATGGCCGGGCAGGCGCTGCCCTGGGCGATCCGCGAAAACCCATGACGGCGCCGATTCCGCTGGTGGTGCTGACCGGTTTCCTGGGCAGTGGCAAGACCACCTTGCTCAACCGCTGGCTCGACCAGCGCGGCGACCTGGCGGTGATCATCAACGAACTGGGCGAGATCGGCATCGACAACGATCTGGCCCGGCGGGTGGGCGCGCCGATCAGCCTGCTGGCCGGTGGCTGTGTCTGCTGCGCCGTGCAGGGCACCCTGCGCACCACCTTGCGTAACCTTTACATGGCCCGTGCCGGCGGCGATCTGCCGCCGTTTTCGGCGGTGCTGCTGGAGACCACCGGCGCCGCCGATCCGTTTGGCGTGACCGCCGTATTGGAGCAGGACGCCTGGCTGCGCAAGCGCTTTACACTGCGCTCCATTCTCACCACCGTGGACACGGTGGCGGGCGAAGCGGCCCTGCGCCGGCACCCGGAAGCCCTGGAGCAGGTCACCGCCGCCGACCGGCTATTGCTGACCAAGACCGACCGGGCGACGGTGGCGCAACGGGACGCCCTGAGCGATGTTCTGGCGCGCCTCAACCCGCGTGCCCGGGTGGTCGACGCGGAGCGCGCCGACGCCGGGCTGCTGGACCGGGATTTTCCGCGCCAATGCCGTATCACC
>DASUNW010000149.1:0-4984 GCA_036276955.1 Alcanivorax sp.
CTTCGTCGAACATAACCGGGGCCACCACGTGCGCGTGTCCACGCCGGAGGACCCGGCCTCGTCCCGCTTCGGCGAGACCTTCTGGGAATTTCTGCCGCGCACCGTGCTGGGCAGCCTGAAATCCGCCTGGCACCTGGAAAAACAGCGCCTGGAGCGCCAGGGCAAATCGGTGTGGCACTGGCGCAACGATAACCTGCAGGCCTGGGGCCTGTCGGTGCTGTTGTGGGGGGCGCTGATCGTCTGGCTGGGCTGGGCGGTGCTGCCGTTTCTGATTATCCAGTGTCTGTTCGGCTTTCAGTTGCTGGAGGTGGTGAACTACCTGGAGCATTACGGCCTGTTGCGGCAGAAAAAAGAAAGCGGGCGCTACCAACGGTGCCGGCCGGAACACTCCTGGAACTCCAACCGGCGGGTGACCAATATTTTTCTGTATCAGTTGCAGCGGCACTCCGACCACCACGCCTACCCGACGCGCAGCTATCAGGCCTTGCGCCACTTTGACGAGTCGCCGCAGTTGCCCGGCGGCTACGCCTCGATGATTCTGCTGGCCTGGCTTCCGCCCCTATGGTTCCGGGTAATGGATCACCGGGTCGTGGCGCACTATGACGGCGACATGAGCCGGGCCAACATCAAGCCGTCGATCCGCGACCGGGTGATCGCCCACCACCAGGCTTAGCTCGGCGGGCGTTCAGGCCCGCCGTTCCCGCACCAGAAGGTTCTGCTGGGCAAAGCCCAGCGGGCCGCTTTCGTCGTGCAGCACGGAGCGGGTAATGCCGATGCCCGAGGGTTCGATCCAGGTGCGGCTGTCCACCCCCACCCACTCGGACACCGGCGGCCGCTGGATATACAGGGTGAGATCGGTATTGGCGAACAGGTAACGGTCCAGCGGCAGGGTCCAGCTTAACCCGTTGCCGAAGTCCGAGGCGGCGGCGGCCCGCATCAGCGGCGTGGTTTCCATGCCCTCCACCAAAGGTACGGTGAGCCGCAGCCAGGCCGCCGCCGGGCCCGGCTCAAGGGTGCTGCCGCCGGCGACCTTGGAGGCCATGGCGGTGTAATGAAAACTCTCCTCCTCGGCCATGCCGGGAATCCGCACCGGTTCGAGACACTGCGCCGGCGGCGGCAAGGGCTGTTCATCGGCGGCGACCCCCTCGCTGATCGGGGCGCCCCGCACCATCAACGCCAGGCCGCTGGCGACGGGCTTGTCGTCATGGTGCAGCGTCACCCGTACCCGGCGCACCGCGCGGCCCGCTTCGGCCTCCACGGTGGCCCTCAATGCCGCCACCGGCACCGGGCTCAGCAGTTCCAGGGTCAAACGCGCCAGCTGGTAGCCTTCCGGCGCCAGCGCCTCCTCGGCCAGCGCGGCGATCAGGCCGGCCGGCGCGCCGCCGTGCTGGGCGTCGGGGCTCCAGGGGCCCCGCGACAGCACGGTGGGCAGAATACGCTCGCCCTGGCGGCGGAACACACAGTGGTTTTGCGACGGGGTCTCAGACATGGGTCAGTTCCAGGGTGTCGGTGGCCGTGGTGAGCGGCGTGAATTGAGCCGCCCAGCGGCGGAATTTCATGATCGGGCCGTCCCCGGGCGCCAGGCTGGGGCGCTCCCAGCGGGCCTTATGGCGCCAGATCGGCACGTCCTCGCTGACCTGACGGATCGCTTCGTTGACCAGCTCCAGGCTCATATCCGGGGACTGAACACCGTTCAAGCGGGCCATCAGGCTGAAGTTCAGTTCCAGCTCACGGTCGCCGCGCACGGTGATGCCGTCAATGAACAAAATCTCCGCCAGATCGCCGATGCGGAACCGCACCAGCGCGAAATAAGGCCCGTAAAGCGTGGTCTGGATGAAGCCGGGGCAGACCCCGTCGGGAGTCTTGAACTGGTGGTGGATGTCCACGTCGAGAATCGAACCCCGCTGCTCGCAGCGTTTCACTTCCGCCAGGCTGTCCACGCCGTGCAAGTAGTGAAAATGGGTGCTGTCGACGATGTTCTCCTGGATCTCGTACCAGACGGTGGGCACCGTCCAGGCGTGGCGGTAGTACCGGGACCACTGACTGTCCTGGCACTCGTCAATCGCCGGCACGGAATAATCCGGCGCTCTACCCTCCGGGTGCCACCAGGCGAAGATCAGGCCGTTGCGCTCCACCAGCGGCAGCGACCCCAGGGCACGATTCTCCAACCGGGCGTTGGGGCTGTAGGGAATCTCCGCGCAGGCGCCGCTGCCGTCGAAGCACCAGCCGTGGAACGGGCACTGGATGCGGTTACCCTGCACGCGCCCGCCGTAGCCGAGGTGGGTGCCCAGGTGCCGGCAAAACGCGTCCATTAAATGCGCGTTTCCGTCTTCGTCTCGCCAGAGAACGAACTCCCGGTCGAAGGCCCGGAACGGGCGCACTTCTCCGCGCTGGAGCTGATCACTGTAATCCACCTGGAACCACCCGCAGGCGAACGGATTGATCTGTGTCGTGGCTGTCATGTCGTGCTCTCCCGCGCCCCTTCAGAGCGCTGTTCATTATTTGTTCGCCATAGGTTAAAAAATGCACAGGGTGCTTGCAACAAGAAATGGAAAGTGATTCATTTCTTAAATGGCCTACCGACGCACACCCAAAATCGAAGCCCGCATGGCGCAAACCCGCGCCCGCATTCTCGGCGCCGCCCAGTCGCTGCTCGCCGAAGGCGGCTACGCGGTGGCCGGCATGCCGGCGGTGGCGGCGCGGGCCGAGGTCTCCACCGGGCTGATCTATCGCTACTTCGAGTCGAAAAGCGATCTGTTCGATCAGGTGTTCCGCTATGCCGCCCAGCATGAGATCGACATCTGCGCCGAGGCCGCCCGACAGCCCGGCTCGGCCCGGGAGCGGGTGGCGAGGGTAGCGGAAACCTTCTCCCGCCGGGCGCTGAAAGGCTGGCGGCTGGCGTACGCGCTGCTTGCGGAGCCGGTGGACCGCACCATTGAATCCGACCGGCTGCACTTCCGGGCCCCTTACCGGGCCATTTTCGCGGCGATCATCCGTGACGGCATCGCCGCCGGCGAGATCGCGCCCCAGGACGAGCGGCTGCTCGCCACGGCCATCGTCGGCGCGATCGCCGAAACCCTGGTGGGGCCGCTCAGCCAGCGGCCCCGCCCGGAGCACGAGGCGGCGCTGGTGGACGGCGTGAAACGCGTCTGCGTGCAGATCTTGGGCCCGCCGCCGTCAACCGAACCCGCCGCGGGCGGTTAGCCGGAAAAGTGAAGGAGAGTGACATGGACCCGTTCTTCCAACTGCCCCCCGAAGCGGGGAACCGTTTTCATACCGACCCCACCCTGCGGTTGTCGCTGCAGTGGCGCTTACCGGACGAGGTCTACCGGGCGGCGGCGCCCCAGCTGGAGCGGCTTGGCGAGCTGGCGGCCACGGTGATGCCACCGCTGGCCGAGCGCGCCGAGCGCAATCCGCCCCGCCACGTGGCCTTCGAGCCCTGGGGGCGCCGTGTTGATCGTATCGAGGTGGATGACAGCTGGCTGGAGTTGATGCATCTGGGCCAGCGGCAGGGGCTGGTGGCGCTGCCCTATGAAGACCCCTACGACATCCATACGCGCACGGTTCAGGCCGGTCTGATCAACCTCTATGACCCGGTCAGCGCGGTGGCGGATTGCCCGCTGGTGATGACCGACGGTGCCGCCACATTGCTCAACGAGCACGACCCGGCGCTGGCGCGGCGTTATGTGCCCCGCCTGACCGCCCGCGAGGACGCCTGGACCTCGGGCCAGTGGATGACCGAGCGGGCCGGCGGCTCCGACGTCGGACGGACCGATACCCGGGCGGTGCCCGCCAGCGATGGCAGCTGGTCGCTGCACGGCAGCAAGTGGTTCACCTCCGCCACCACCTCGGACATGGCGCTGGCGCTGGCGCGCCCCGAGAACGCGGCAGCCGGCAGCCGGGGTCTGTCCCTGTTCCTGCTCGAACTGCGGGACGCGAACGGCGGCTGGAACGGCATCCAGGTGCGCCGGCTCAAGGACAAGTTCGGCACCCGCGCCCTGCCCACCGCCGAGCTGGATCTGGTCGGCACCCGGGCGGTGCCGGTGGGCGGCCTCGGCGACGGCGTGCGCAAGCTGGCCGGCTTGCTGAGCGTGGCCCGTTACTGGGCGTCGCTCGGCGGCTTGGCGGGGGTCGGTCATTTGCTGGCGCTGGCCCGCGATTACGCCGTCAAGCGCGAGGCCTTCGGCATGCGGCTGGTGGACAACCCGATCCACCGGGAATGGTTCGCGCGCATCGCCGTGGTCTACGACGCCATGGTGGTGCTCAATCTGGAAGCCGCCGCGCAGATGGGCCGCACCGAACACGGCGGCGACGGCACCCTGGCCCGGCTGCTGATTCCACTGACCAAACTGGCCTGCGCCCGCCAAGGCGTGTGGGCCGGCAGTGAACTGCTGGAAAGCTTCGGCGGCGCCGGCTATGTGGAAGACACCGGCATCCCGCGGATTTTCCGTAACCTGCACGTCAACTGTATTTGGGAAGGCACCACCTCGGTGCTCGCCCATGACGTGCTGCGCGCGTTGAAGAAGCCGGAGCCCGGCGAGGCGTTTATCGAGGAAATCGTGCGGCGGCTGGCGGCGCTCGGCGAGCCGGTCGGTAACGAGGTGCGGACCCGCATCGAAGAGGCGCTGGAGTCGTTGGTGCCGATGATCAACACGCCCCGCGAGAGCCAGGCGCGACGTCTGGCCTGGGGCATGGCCCGCACCTTCCAGGCGTTGCTGCTGGCGGAATTCGGGCAGTGGCGCTGGCAGCGCTTTCAGGACGGTAGCGGGATCACCGCGGCGCGGCTGTTCGCCCGTCAGGGGCTGGTGGACCCGGCCTGCGGGGAACAGCCGGAGGCGCTACAGACGTTGGCTTTCGGGCCGGCCGTGCCGTGACCGGCGTCAGTGGTGCTTTTCCAGGTGGGCCAGCACGTTCTCCAGCCGGTCCACCAGTACCTTGTTGATGCTTTTCTCCAGCACCCGGCCCAGCTCGTCATTGACCACCG
>DASUNW010000150.1:0-6454 GCA_036276955.1 Alcanivorax sp.
CCATGGAGAGAACCCTCCGGTTCGACGCCTCGCCAGCGCCGGTCCCGCGCAAAGCGCGGGATGCCGAAGGCACATTCCCTTCACCCGCACCGACTGCCTGGATTTGCTGTAGCTTTAACGCGTGGCTGGCGGACTACCGGGAGAGAAAACGATGAAACGACATGATGATGCGGTTGTGACTATGCTCCGTGATGATCCGGCGATGGCCCTGGATTACCTGCGGGCGGCTTTCGATGAGCTTGACCAACAGAATGGGGAAGCCGCTTTTTTGATGGCACTGCGCCATGTGGTGGAGGCCCAGGGCGGAATGGCCGTGGTGGCGGAGCGAGCCAATGTGTCCCGTGAGAGTTTGTATCGGGCACTGTCCCCCAAAGGCAATCCCACTCTGAAAACCATGACCGCCGTTATCAAGGCCGCCGGGATCCAGTTCCATGACCTGACCCACGCTGTTTAGGGCGCCTCTGCCTATGCCTTCCGCAAAATAAAAAGGGCCGCGAAAGCGGCCCTTTTTGCTGGTGATGCAATCAACCCTTCTTAGGCTGCTTCACCATCCGCAGGTACGGCTTCTTCTCGTCCCAGCCTTCCGGGAACAGCTTGGCGGCGGCCTCGTTGTCCAGCGAGGGCACGATGATCACGTCGTCGCCGTGGTTCCAGTTCACCGGGGTGGCCACCTTGTAGCCGTCGGTGAGCTGCAGGCTGTCGATCACCCGAAGAATCTCGTCAAAGTTACGGCCGGTGCTGGCCGGGTAGGTGATGGTCAGGCGAATCTTCTTGTTCGGATCGATCACGAACACGCTGCGCACGGTCAGGGTGTTATCGGCATTGGGGTGAATCATGCCGTAGGCCTGGCTCACGGAGCGGTCGGCGTCGGCCAGCAGCGGGAAGTTGAGTGCCGAGCCCTGGGTTTCCTCGATGTCGCCGCACCAGGCGTTGTGGTCGTCGACCGGGTCCACAGACAGGCCGATCACCTTGGCGTTGCGCTTATCGAATTCGGGCTTGAGGCGGGCCACTTCGCCCAGTTCGGTGGTGCACACCGGGGTGAAGTCCTTGGGGTGGGAGAACAGTACGACCCAGCTGTCGCCGGCCCAGTCGTGGAATGAGATCGGGCCGTCGGTGGAATCCTGTTTGAAGTCCGGGGCGGTATCGCCGAGTTGCAGTGCCATGGGTGTGTCTCCTGGTTTTGGTACGAATACGATGTTGTGTCGTTGGTGCTAAGAACATAGAGATTTCCGGCCGCCCTTTAAAGGGGGCCGGTCATAATCAATCGCGCTAAGCAAATAGCGCCCAAAGGGCGCGGGCGCCGGTCGCGCTCAGCCGTTGGCGGCCACATTGAGGCGGTTGAGGGTGCGCTCTTCCAGGCGGTCGAGGCGTTCCCGGCAGGCGCGGAAGGTGCGGCTGATGCGGGTGGTGTTGTCGATCATCGCCAGTTTCGGCCAGGTGGTTTGCTCCCCGGCGCGGATAAAGGCGCGCACGTCTTCCAGCGACGGGTTGCTGAGCACGCGCAGGGCGTTGCGGGGCTGGCGCGGCGGAATCAGGTTGATGTCGCCGATGTAGCGTTGCTTCACCACGGTTTGCGCCTTGTCCACCACCAGCCCCAGGTCGTTGGACTGCACCCGCCGGCGTACCAGATCGAGCGCGTAGTGCAGGTTCATGGACACGTTGCGGATCGCCCAGTCGCTGAGCGTGCTGAGGCTGGAGTTGGTGCTTTCACTGCGCGGCAGGAACGGCACCACATGGGGGTTGGTCTGGCTGACGATGGAGTGATTGACGCCGAACAGCCGCGACAGACGCCGGATCGGCAGATCGTCTTCTATCGAGCCGTCGACGAATTTGCGGCCGGGGATGTAGGGCACCCGTTCGCCGTCCAGATTCTTGGCCCACAGGCTCACCGGCGGGTAGATGCCGGGAATCGCGCAGCTCGCCAGCGCCGCTTTACGGATCAGCACGTTGGGCGAGGTGCGCCAGTTAAGCAGGCGGCTTTGCTGGTTGCGGTCGTAGGGGCTGACGGTGATATTGATCTCGCGGCCGGTTTTGCGGTACGCCTCTTCGAACGTCAGGTCCTTGATGTTCTCTTCCAGGCAGGCTTCCAGGTGGTCACCGTCGAGCACCGGGGTGCCGCGCAGCAGGCCTTTCCAGCCGATCGCCTTGAACGCTTCCAGGTAGATGTTCTCCGGTTCCAGCTTGGCGGCCAGTTCTTCGTTGTCGTGGGTGCCGACCACGGCGGCGACGATGCTGCCGGCGCTGGAGCCGGAGATCACCGAGGGCAGCAGCCCCTGTTCCCAGAGCGTTTTCGCCACACCGATGTGGAACAAGCCAAGGGCGGCGCCGCCGGAGAACATCAGGCAGCTTTGCCCGAAGGCCTGACCGGTGGTTTCGAAGAAATCCAGTTTCTGTTTGAGGCCGAACTCGGGGAAGTCGCTGTCGCAGAGATAGTCGAGGGCGGTGCACACCTCTTCCAGATAGCGCTCGATCAACCGTTTGGTGCCGATCCGGCTGTGGCCATAGAGGGCGGGGTTGGAAATGTTGCCAAGATTGCCGTGCAGGCCTTCGTGGAGGTGGAAGACCAGTTTGTTGACGTCGTTGCGCTCACGGGCCTGGCGGATCTGCCACAGGCGGTTACGGATCAGTTCGTAATCGTAATGGGGCGAGCGATCGATGTCTTTCCACTCATCGCCGCCGCCGAGCCGGTCGTATTCGCGGCTGGCGTGGCACCATTCGTGGTAGCTGCTGGCTTGCGCGATAGCGCGCTCAAGCTGCTTGAGCGAGCGTTTCATGCGGTTCTCCCTGGCGGATTCTGTTTTTATCGTTGTCCCCGAGTCTAGCCTCGCCGGGCCGGCCGCCGGCGCTCGGATTGTCCGACAAAGTTGTAATATTGCCATCGGGTGATGTAAATATTGCCGGCTAATCGCTGTCGGCGTCGATATCACGACGGTACTGCCCGGGTGTGACGCCGGTGTGGCGCTTGAAGCTACGCTGGAAGCAGCGGATGTCCGCGTAACCCAGGTCCGAAGCGATCTCCGCTTGCGGGCAGCGGCTCTCCAGCAGTCGGGTCTTGGCGCGCTCCAGGCGCACGCTGTCGAGGATTTCGCGCCAGCCGGTGCCCTCGGCGACCAGATGGCGGTGCAGGGTGCGGGTATGGAGCCGCAGGGCGTGGGCTACCTGGTCCCGGTCAGGCAGGGGGCCGCCCAGGGCCGCTTGCAGATAATGGCGCACGCGCAGGGACAGGCTGGAGGCAAGGCCCAGTGTTTCCAGGTGGCGGGCGGCGTGATCTTCAAGGGGGCCCAACTGGTGCGGCTCGGGCCGGCGCGGCGGGCGGGCGAGCATGTCGCGATCGCCGATAAGGGCGGAGTAGGGCTGGTTGAAATCCACCGGACAGCCGAACAACCGCTGGTATTCCCGGGCCTGGTGGGGGGCGGTGGGGCCGGCATGCTCGAACCAGACCCGCTCCGGGTTGAGCGTTTGATCGTCGGCGAGCCAGCGGGTGTAGCGCAGCCAGCCGGCGAAAACGGCCTCGACCAGATGACGCCGCACCGGTTGGCGGCTGAAGCGGGGGTGCCAGAGTATCCGCGACTCGTTGCCGCGCAATTGGGTCTCCACACTACCCAGGTCGCCGATCCGTTTCTCGTAGCGCGCCACTTTGGCCAGGGCCTCCAGCAAGGTGCTGGCGCTCAGGGCGATATAGCCGAGCACGTTGAAGACATCCGGCGGCATATGTTCACTGGCGTGCAGGCCGAACAGCGGGTCCCCGCTACGCTCGGCCAGTTCCGCGATCAGGGCCTCGAAGCGCTCCCCCGGCACAGGGATGTCCGGCGAATCCAGTATTCGCGCATCGATGTCCGACGCCGTCAGGGCGCCGGCGTTGTCCACGCCGGCGGCCCGGGCCGCGGCAAGATAGGCGCGCATCCCGGCTGAGGATATAAAGCCGAGCGACTCCACCGGCGATCAGTTCAGCTGGAAGGTGATCTGAACGCTGGCGGTCACGTCCTGCTCGCCGGGGCGGTAGCTTTGCGAGGCGTCTTCCTTGGCCATGGCGGCGCGCATCGGCATCGGGCTGGGCGTGTTATAGCCCTGGGCGTTGATCTGCATCGCCTCACCCAGCTCGCGGCCGGCCGCGCGGGCCAGTATTTCCGCTTTTTCGCGGGCGGCGCGCACCGCCTTTTCCAGGGCCTGGTTGGCCAGCTCGTCGGCGTTGCTGATTTCGCTGCCGCCCGGGCGCACTTCCTTCAGACCCAGGCCGGCGAGGCCGTCCGCCAGTTCCGCGTAGCGTTCCACGCCCGAGGTGCGGAAGCTCACTTCGCGGCTGACCTGGTGGCCGATCAGCTTGCGTTCCGGCTGGTATTCCCACTCCGGCGCGATCTGGATGTCGCTGGCGGTGATGTGCTTGTCGTCGATCTGGAGTTGCTTGGCCAGATCCAGCATGGATTGCACCTGACGATCCACCTCGTTTTTCAGGGCGGCCACATCGTCGCCGCGCTCGCGGGCCACGGCCACCAGGGTGAAAATGTCCGGACGCGCCTTGATGGTGCCCTCGCCGGACACGCTGACCGTGTCGCGGTCCGCCAGCGGCTGGCCGCTGCCGCCACAGGCGGTGAGCACCAGCGCGGCCAGCAGGCCGGTCAAAAGGTGGGCGGTCTTCCTCATCGGTGTTTCTCCTTGCGGTGTCGGATTTCGCGGGCGCGGTGACGCGGCCCTTGGTTGTGGACTGCGCTAACTCTATCATCCCCTCCTGAGTTGCAGGAGGTACCATGACGCGTATTGAGCAGGCAATTAGACAGTCACTGGGTGAAATGATCCCCGAGGAGCTCGGCGTCGACCTGGTCTCCGCCGGAACAGTGACGGAAATCACGGAAGAAGAAGGGCGTGTGCGCCTGGCGGTGCACCTCGGTTACCCCTGCGCCTCGCGGCTGCCGGCGCTGCGCCGCGAGATCGAAGAGCGGCTGACGCCGCTGCTGGAGGGCCGCGAGCTGGCGCTGGATTTGTCGGTGCACATCAAGCCGCACCGCGCCCAGCACGATATGCCGGCGATGACCCAGGCCGCCAATGTGATCGCGGTGGCCTCCGGCAAGGGCGGAGTGGGCAAGTCCACCACGGCGGTGAATCTGGCGCTGGCGCTGCACGCGGAAGGCGCCAAAGTGGGCCTGTTGGACGCGGACATTTTCGGCCCCAGTCAGCCGATCATGCTGGGACTACCCAAGGGCACCCGCCCGGAAACCCGCGACGGCAATGCCTTCGTGCCGGTGATGGCGCACGGCATCCAGACCATGTCGATGGGTTATTTGATCACCGAGCAGACCCCGGTGGTGTGGCGTGGCCCCAAAGCCAGCGGCGCGCTCACGCAGATGATGCAGCAAACCCTGTGGCACGATCTGGATTATCTGATCGTCGACCTGCCGCCAGGCACCGGCGACATTCAGCTGACCCTGGCGCAGAAAATCCCGGTGGCCGGCGCGGTGGTGGTCACCACGCCCCAGGACATCGCGTTGCTGGACGCGGTGAAAGGGGTGGAGATGTTCCGCAAAGTGGACATCGGCGTGCTCGGCATCGTCGAGAACATGGCGGTGCACATCTGCTCGAATTGCGGTCATGAAGAGCACGTGTTCGGCCAGGGCGGCGCCGACCGCATGGGCCGTGATTACGACACCCCGGTGCTCGGCTCGCTGCCGTTGTCGCTGCGCATCCGCGAGCAGGCCGACGGCGGCACGCCCACCGTGGCGGCCGACCCGGACAGCGCGGAGGCGCGGCTTTATCTGGACACCGCGCGGCGTATGGCGGCGCGCCTGTCTCTGACCCGCGAAGGCCGGCGTGCGTTTCCCAAGGTGGTGATGCAGCACTGATTCCGGGTACCATTCACCGTTTAGGGTTGCCGAACCGACAAAGGATTCCAATGAGCATCAAGTCCGATCGCTGGATCACCCGCATGGCCACCGAGCACGGCATGATCGAGCCGTTCCAGGCCGGCCAGGTGCGCGCCGATGCCGAAGGTAACAAGCTGATCTCCTACGGGGTTTCCAGCTATGGCTATGACGTACGCTGCGCCGACGAATTCAAGGTGTTCACCAACATCCACTCGGCCACCGTGGACCCCAAGCATTTCGATGAAAAGAGTTTCGTCGACATCAAGGGCGATTACTGCACCATCCCGCCCAATTCCTTCGCGCTGGCGCGCACGGTGGAATATTTCCGTATTCCGCGCAGCGTGCTGACCATCTGTCTGGGCAAGTCCACCTACGCGCGCTGCGGCATCATCGTCAACGTCACGCCGCTGGAACCGGAGTGGGAAGGGCACGTGACATTGGAGTTCTCCAACACCACTAATTTGCCCGCGCGCATCTACGCCCACGAGGGCGTGGCGCAAATGCTGTTCCTGGAATCCGACGAAGTGTGCGAGACGTCCTATAAGGACCGCGACGGGAAGTATCAGGGGCAGAAGGGTGTGACGCTGCCGCGTACCTGA
>DASUNW010000151.1:0-11001 GCA_036276955.1 Alcanivorax sp.
AACAGCCGCACGATGCCGGAAGCGGTCTCGTTACGGATCGGCTCGCCGGCGCCGAGCACGCCGAGTACCGCGTCGTAGAACCGCTTGGAACGTTCGATGTCGTTGGAACCGATCATGATGTGGTTAAACACGTAGTCTCTCTCCCTTTGCCGCCGGCGTTCGCCGGGCTTTTTGTTGTGGGTCGTCACTATAGCAGGGTGGCTGCGTGAAGGTGGCGCGACGGCGGAGGCCGAACCGGATAGCGCTTACCAAATCTCAAAAAACGATGGCTGGCATCATAACAATGCATTTGCCCCATGGCAGCGAGTGGCCGACACTCCCGCCCTCATTCAAGGAGGCACCATGAGGCACGCCGAGCGCAACACCGATTCCGCGCTGAGCACCTGGCTGATCCTGCTGATGGCCACCACCACCGGCCTGGTGGTGGCCAGCAACTACTACGCCCAGCCGCTGCTGCACACCATCTCGGATCAGCTCGGCCTGTCCTACGCCCGGGCCGGCATCATCGTCACCGTGGCCCAGGCCAGCTACGCGCTGGGCCTGATCCTGCTGGTGCCGCTCGGCGACCTGGTGGAGCGCCGGCGCCTGATCGTCACCATGATGCTGTTCGCCACCGCCGGCCTGCTGGTGAGCGCCACCGCCGGGTCCCTGGCCGCCCTGCTGATCGGCACGGCCATCACCGGGGCGTTTTCCGTGGTGGCCCAGGTGCTGGTGCCGTTCGCCGCCACCCTGTCGCCGGTAGCCCAGCGCGGCAAAGTGGTCGGCACGGTGATGAGCGGCCTGCTGATGGGCATCCTGCTGGCCCGTACCGTGGCCGGCGCGCTTTCCAGCCTGGGCGACTGGCACACGGTCTACTGGGTGGCGGCGGCGCTCATGCTGCTCAACACCCTGGCCCTGTGGCGCGCCCTGCCCCGCTACGCCCCGACCGCCCGCATGCACTACGGGCAGCTGATTGGCTCGGTGTTCGCCCAGTTCGCCCGCTACCCGCTGCACCGGCAACGCTCCCTGCTGGGCTGCCTGATCTTCGCCATGTTCAGCGTGCTGTGGACCTCGCTGGCCTTCTTGCTGTCCAGCGAGCCCTGGTCCTATTCCGACGCCACCATCGGCCTGTTCGGCCTGGCCGGCGCCATGGGCGCGCTGTCCGCCCGCCACGCCGGCGTGCTCACCGACCGGGGCCACGGCGCCCGGCTCACCGTGCTCGGCGTGGTGGCGCTGCTGGTGTCCTGGGGGCTGCTGGGGCTGGGCGCGTATTCCCTGATCGCCCTGATCGCCGGCATCGTGCTGCTGGACCTGGCGCTGCAGGCGGTGCACATCACCAACATGAACATGATCTTCAATCTGGACGAAGCCGCCCGGAACCGGCTCAACTCCGGCTACATGTTCCTGTACTTCGTCGGCGGCGCCCTGGGCTCGCTGGGATCCGCCGCGGCCTACCAGCAGTACGGCTGGACCGGTGTCTGCCTGCTGGGTGGCGGCCTCGGTGTCCTGGCGGTGGGCTATGGGGTGTGGATGCACGCCGGGCCCGGCCGGAGAGCCCACAGTGATGGCGCAAAAGAGGGGGCGCGCTCCGTCGATTCCTGACCGGCCGGATCGACTATCGGGTACACCACCGATAAGGAGCGAACCATGCCCAACCAACACGGCGAATTTATCTGGTACGAACTGGCCACCGACAACGCGGACGCGGCCCAGCACTTCTACAGCAACTTACTCGGCTGGCAGGTCACCGACAGCGGCCAGCCCGGCGTGGATTACCGGATTCTCCACGCCCCCGACGAGGACACCGGCGAGTGGCGCCCCATCGGCGGCCTGATGCCGCTCACTGAAGAGATGAAACAGTGTGGCGCCAGACCGGTATGGCTGGGCTATAGCGGCGTCGACGACGTAGACCAGACCGTAGCGAAGGTCACCGCCCTCGGCGGCAGCGTGCAAATGCCCGCCAGGGACATTCCCGACGTGGGCCGGCTCGCCATGGTGACCGACCCGCAAGGCACGCCCTTCTATGTGATGCGCGGCCACAGCGACCACACCAGCCTGGCGTTCGCGTCCGACCGCCCGCGGTTGGGCCACTGCGCCTGGAACGAACTGGCCACCCCCGACCCCGAAGCCGCCAAAGCCTTCTACTTCCAGGTGTTCGGCTGGACCAAGGACGGCGAGATGGACATGGGGCCGATAGGGGCGTACGAGTTCGTCCGCCACAACGGCGTGATCGGCGCCATCATGCCGAAGCCGGACGATATGCCGGTACCGATGTGGCACTACTACTTCCGTGTCGCCGACATCGACGCGGCGTTTCAGGCGATCACCGATAACGGCGGGCAAATTCTTCAAGGGCCGGATGAAATCCCCGGCGGCGACTTTGCCGTTAAAGGCGTCGATTCGCAGGGGGCGATGTTCGCGCTGGTGGGGTCCCAGGGAGGCTGATCCTCCGTGCGCACTGGTGTCTTCCCATGCTGTACGTTCAGGCCAATGCCTTTCACGCACGGGGCACGTCATAGTGGGCGAGTATACCGCCACCGAATTCACCCCCGAGGAAGCACGCATGAGCACCGCACTGATCACCGGCGCCTCCAGTGGCATCGGCGAAGACATCGCCCGGCAACTGGCCGCGCGCGGCCTGAATCTGATACTGGTGGCCCGCCGCAAAGAGCTGCTGGACCAACTCGCCGATGAACTGGCCGCCAGCCATGGCATCACCGCCACGGCCCTTGCCTGCGACCTGGCCGACCGGCAAAGCCTCGGTGCGCTGTTCGATCAGGTGGACACCGCCCTCGCCGAGCACAACGGCACCCTCACCGTGCTGGTCAACAACGCCGGTACCGGCTTCTGGGCGCCGTTCGCCGACCAGGACCTGGCCGGCCTGCAGCGGGACATCGACCTCAACGTCACCGCGCTCACCACCCTCAGCCACGGCTTTATCAACCGGGCGCGCGCCCACGGCCAACGCAGTTATCTGATGAACGTGGCCTCCCTGGCGGGCTTACTGCCCACGCCCCAATACGCCACCTACTCCGGCACCAAAGGCTACGTGCGGTTCTTCACCGAAATCCTGGATTACGAGCTGCGCGACAGCCCCATCAGCGTCACCGCGGCCTGCCCCGGCGGCGTGCTCACGCCCTTCCTGGACCAGGCCGGCCAGACCGTGAAGAAACAGACCGGCATCATGACCGCCCCCGAAGTGGCCAGGCTCTGCGTGGACGCCATGTACGCCGGCAAGGTGGTGTACGTGCCCGGCCTGCTCAACAAGGTGGCCGTCTACACCAACCTGCTGCCCCGACGTCTGCGCGGCTGGCTGCTGGAGCGCAGCATGATGGTGAGCGTTGAGGCGCGGCCGGATGCGAGCCGCTAACGGTCCCGAGCCCCGGTCTTGAAGAACGGTTCGGGTTCCGGCGTTTCCGCATTGCCCCGGATCATCTTGCGGCCGGCTTCCAGGCCACCGATCAACTCCAGTTCCACCCGTTGCTTGTCGCGTTCGCGCACGTCGTCGATGACGTCGAAGGCTTCCGCTTCATCGAGGCCGAGGCCGGTGAGCACCGCCCGGCTGAACACCAGCGCGGATTCGAAGGTTTCGCGGATTTCGAACTGGACGCCAACCTTGTTGAGGCGCAGGGAATGGCCCCGGTCGAAGGCGCGGACGTAAAGCCGGGCGTTGGGGAACGCGGATTGGCATAGCTCGACGATGCGGTCGGCGGCGTGCGGGTCGTCCACGCACACCAGGATCGCTTCAGCGGTGTCGGCGCCGGAGGCGCGCAGTACATCGAGGCGGGTGCCGTCGCCGTAGTGGACCTTGAAGCCGAACTTGCCGGCGATGCGGATCATGTCCACGTCGTTCTCGATCAGGGAGAGTTCCACGCGGCGGGCAAGCAATGCCTGGCTGGCCACCTGGGCGAAGCGCCCGAAACCAATGCACAGGACCTGCCCGCGCAGACCGACGGCTTCATCGATGCCATCGAGGGACACGGTTGCCGGCTGGCGCAGGTGACTCTGGACGAGCAGCACGATCGGAGTGAGCGCCATGGACAGGATAACGATGGCGCTCATGATCGCCGAGGCGCGCGCATCGAAAATACCGGCCGCGGTGGCGGCCGCGTAGAGCACGAAGGCGAACTCGCCGCCCTGGGCGAACAGCGCGGTGCGGTGGGCGGCGGTGGCATGGTCGGCACGCGCCAGGCGGGCGACGACATAAATGCCCACCGCCTTGACCACCATGAAGGTGGCCACCCCGCCGAGCACCAGGCGCCACTCCTCGGCGACGATGCGCAGGTCCAGCGACATGCCCACGCTGAGGAAAAACAGGCCGAGCAGGATGCCGCGAAACGGCTCGACATCCGCTTCAAGCTGATGGCGAAAGTTGGACTCGGAAAGCAGCACGCCGGCCAGGAAGGCGCCCATGGCCATGGAAAGGCCGACGCTTTGCATGAACACCGCCGAGCCAAGTACCACCAGCAGCGCGGCGGCGGTGAGCACTTCGCGGGCCCCGGCGCGGGCGATCAGCCGGAAGAACGGGTCGAGCAGCCAGCGGCCCGCCGCCAGCAGGACGGCCAGGCCAGCGAGGGCGATGGCGATTTCCCGCCACACGGGTGTCGCGTCCACGTCCGCCGGACTGTTGAGCGCGCCCCACAGGGCCACCAACGCCAGCAGCGGCACGATAGCCAGATCCTCCAGCAGCAGAATGGCGATGGACCGCTGGCCTTCCGGGGTGGCGGTCGCGCCCTCCTCTTCGAGCAACTGCATGATGACGGCGGTGGACGAGAGCACGAACCCCATGGCCCCGACGGCGGCGACCGGCAGGGCGACCCCCGCCGCCAGCGCGGCCAGCGTCAGCAGCACACTACAGGTGATCACCTGCGCGGCGCCCAGCCCGAAGATCTGCCGCCGCAGCGCCCACAGTTTGGTGGGGCGCATCTCCAGCCCGATGATGAACAGAAACAGCACCACGCCCAATTCCGCGGTGTGCAGCAAGGTTTCGGGATCGTCGATCAACCCGATGCCGAAGGGGCCCACCGCCAGCCCACCGGCCAGGTAGCCCAGCACGGAACCCAGGCCGAGCCGCCGGAACAGGGGCACGGCGACGGTGGCCGCGCCCAACAAAACAACGGCCTGTACCAGGCCAAATCCGGACGCGTCCGACATTGCTCCCCCTTACTTGTCTGATCCGGCCGGCAATGATCCCTCGGGCAGCGGGATGAACTCGGTGTCGTCCGCGTCCGGCAGTTTCATTTTTCCGGCCGTCCAATCCGCCGCGGCCTGGGCGAGCCGATCCTTCGATGAGGACACGAAGTTCCAATACAGGAACCGCTCACCGACGGGCTCGCCGCCCAGCACCATCACCACCGAGTGGTCGACGGCGTCGACCCGCGAGGCTGTTGGGCCAAGCACCAGCATTCTGCCGGCGGGATAGCGGGTTCCATCCAACTCTACCACACCGGCGGCGATGTAGAGCGCGCGCTCGGAATAGCCGGCGGGAATCTCGGCGGTGGCGCCCGGCGCCATGTCCAGGTGGGCATAGAACAGCGGCGAGAGGGTGCGCGCGCCGGCGGTGAGACCATAGGCACTGCCGGCGATCAGTTGCCCGGTGACCCCGGCGTCGGTCCATTGCGGCAGATCGGCGCCGGAATGATGGGAGAACGACGGCTCGGTCTCTTCCTGCTCGGTGGGCAGTGCCACCCAGGCCTGGATACCGTGCAGGTGGTCGCCCTGCGCCCGAGCGTGCTCGAAGCGCTCGCTGTGGGTGATGCCACGCCCGGCGGTCATCCAGTTCACTTCCCGGGGCCGGATCAGCTGTTCACAGCCGACGCTGTCGCGGTGCATGACCTCGCCGGAGAACAGATAGGTGACGGTGGAAAGACCGATGTGCGGGTGCGGGCGCACGTCCACCTCGCGGCCGATGCCGGGCGGCAGATCCACCGGCCCCATGTGGTCGAAGAAAACAAAGGGTCCGACCATGCGCTGTTTGGCGAACGGCAGCACCCGGCCCACTTCCAGATGGCCGCCCAGGTCGCGGCGCCGCTGTTCGATGATGCGTTCAATCATGTCGGTGTGTTGAGGAGCTGTTGCTCCCACAGGAACGCCATGCCGCTGCCACCGGCGTGCCGCACCAGCACGTCCGCCAGTTCTTCGGCGTGCTCCGTGCGCGCCCAGTCGCGCTGCCATTCCGAGGCCACGGCCAGCCAGGTCATCATGTTGGCGCCGGCGCCGATCATGCGCTGGATGGCCACTTCGTGGGCTTCCACCGACACGCCGCCGGAGGCGTCGGTGACGACAGTCACGTCCCAGCCTTCACCGAGGGCGTGAATCACCGGCATCGCCACGCAGATTTCGGTCCACAGACCGGCGATGATCAACTGCTTGCGGCCCGTGGCCTTGACCGCGTCCACCACCTTTTTGTCTTCCCAGGTGTTGATGAAGGTCCGGTCGATCACCTCCTGGTCGGGGAACACATCGGTGATCTGGGGGAAAAGCAGGCCGCCACGCTCCGCGACCACGCTGGTCAGGATGGTGGGCACGCCGAACGCCTTGGCGGACTTGGCCAGGGCCGTGGTGTTGTTCACCACCATCTGCGGTTCATGGCTGTTCAGGTTGGCGAGTTGGTAGGGTTGGTGATCGATCAGAGCGAGTACGGAATCTTCGGGGCGAAGAAGCGAATCCAGGCCGTTGCGGAAGGTCATGACGGTATCCTCTGTGCCGTTGCGGGGAAGGTCGGTGAACCCGATACTGGCATTGCCCCTCATGACGCGGTAGCGTTCCATCCAGCTACGCTGTGTCGCGCAACCGGGAACACCAGGGTGAACATCGAAGAGCTGCGGACGTTCGTGGAAGTGGCGAATGCCGGAGGCGTGTCTCCCGCCGCGCGCCGGCTCGGTGTCTCCAAGTCCATCGTCAGCCGGCGGCTGTTGCGGGTGGAAGGGGAACTGGGCATACAACTGCTGGCGCGCACCACCCGCGGCGCCGCCCTGACCGAAGCCGGGGAAACGTTCCGGGGATACGCGGCACGAGTCTGCGCCGAGATCGACCAGGCCAGGGAAACGCTTCTGCCCACCGGTGACCTGCGCGGGCGCTTGCGGGTGGCCCTGCCGCTTTCCTTCGGGGCCACCCATTTCGCCCCCGTGCTCGCGGAGATGGCGCAGCGCCACCCCCGGCTTCACATCCATACCAGCTACAGCGACCGCTTCGTGGATATGATCTCGGAGGGATACGATTGCGCGATTCGGGTGGGCTATCTTTCGGACTCCGACCTGATCGCCCGAAAGGTCGGGCCGATCTACGGCAAGCTGGTCGCCAGCCCGGACTACATCAAGGCCCACGGGGCGCCCGAAACGCCGGACGAACTCGCCACCCACCAGGCCCTGATGCAAGGCACCGAAACCTGGCGGTTGATGGACGGCGACCACATCATCACCGTGCGCCCGCAGGGCAATTTCAAAGCCGACAACGGCATCGCCCTGGTGGCCGCCGCAGTGGCCGGTCTTGGCATTGGCTACCTGCCCGACTGCCTCACCCAAGAGCATGTCGCTTCAGGCGCCCTGGTGCCGATCATGACCAACTACCCGCCACCACCGGCCGGGGCCTATGTGGTCCGGCCGCCCGGACGGCACCCGTCCCAGAATATCCGCGTGCTCACCGAAATGCTGATCGAAAACTTTGAGCAGATGCCGGCGCGTTGGGGGCTGGGGGCGTAACGGTTACGCCGGGCCCGGCGCTGGCCCTCTTTCCAGGAAGGTGGACAGTGCGATGTAGTTGCTGGTGTTCTGGTGGGGTGTGGAGAACAGCGTCGTGGCTTCCGTATCGGTGTTCCTGATGGACGCCTGCGGCTTCGCCACGGTCTCCCCGATTCAGAAGCTGGTGATGGACCGTGCCAGCCGGGCGGGCGCGCCGACCATGGCCGCCTCGGTGAACATCGGCATGTTCAACCTGGGCAACGCCATCGGTGCATGGGTTGGCGGCGCCGCGATCGCCGCAGGGTTTGGCCTGGCCTCGCCGAACTGGGCGGGTGCCCTGCTCTCACTGGTTGCGCTGGGCCTGGCCGCGGTGGCGTGGGTAAGCGCCGACCAGAAATATTCGACCGCGTCCGCGGAGTGAGCGAGCGGCGCGGCCGGATGCGAGTCGCTAGAGCGTAGAAGAAACGAACTGCTAAGAAATCCTTGGTAGTTCAACGCGATGTCAGAATCGGTTGCGGCTTACTTAGCAGCCAGTGCACCCGCCGCGCCCGGGTAAAAAGCGCCTACAATACTGTTTGCGCGCTGACTTCGGACAAGCCGACGGCGAATCAGGGAAGCCGCAAGCGCATAGCCCCCGTAGACGCCAAAGGAGATCAACATGGCGACCAGGCCAAGCGCCACGGACTGCGCCGCATAGGACCCGGCATCACGGATAAACAGCGGATAAAGCATAAGACTGGCGAGCAATGCCTTGGGATTCGTCAAGGAAACCACCATGGCAGTAGTCAGCATGGCGCGCCGTGACATCGGCTCCGGGCAGACCGCAAGAATACTTGATTTGGCGGTGAATGCCTTATAGCCCAGATAAAGCAGATACAACACACCGAGCCACTTCAGGATCACCAGAGCACTGGCATACTGCAGAACCAGAACACCCAACCCTGACAACACCATCGCGGCGTGAATGCCGGTGGCCAGCATGAAACCCAGGGGAACAAACAAGGAACGGACCACGCCATACTTCAAGGACTGCCCCACCGCGAAAGCGGCGTTCGGCCCGGGCAACGCCAGAACTGAAGCAAATACCGGCACGAACCCCAGCAGTAGATCGCTGCTGGCCAGTAAACTCTCCATTGTCTTACCCCCAGAACCGAGTTCCATCCATACTAAAACGTAGCTTCGGTATGGCAAGCGCTGCACCAGCGTATTGTTCAAAGACGATCTCGGGGCCGGCGCGGTTTATGAAAGCGAAATTTTAGTCACTAATAGTGAGCCTTTCCGGTGTTATATAAACTTTGAACCAGGCGCCCGCGCAGCAACTCGTATCACGCCATCGTCCGGGATCAATTGATGGCGTCCAACCGCTCCGCCAACGCCTCCGCCTGCTCGGCGAATTTCTTCGGATTGTTCTTCTTCAGCTTCGCCAGATTCTGAAGCTTCCAGCGGATGGCCGGCAGTTGATCAAGGTGGTCGATGCCCAGCAGGGGCCACTCGGGTTCAGCGGATACCAGAGACAGCAAGAATCGCCGTTCGTTGTCGTCCAAGCCCTGCTGCAGCTCCCGCGCCAACCGCTCCCGGGTCGCCAACAAATCGTCCAGCGAAACCGGTTCAGCGGTCATGCCGTCGAAGTTGTGGGTGTGGTCGTGCTGGATATCCCTGAACTGGGGAAACAGCACCTCATGAATCGGCCGGTTGTTGCTGGCCAGGTACACGACAAAGGCCCGACGGATTCCCGGCGTAACCCCTTCATGGTCGAAAAGCTGCATCACATCGAACAGGTCGCGGGGATGCTGGCGGTCCATCGCCGCGACCAGCTTGCCGGCGTAGAGGTCTTCCAGTGACACCACCGGGATATCCAGATCGGCGAGCAGAGCGTCGCTGGCCGCGGCGGTCAGTGAGGCTTGCTCTACCGGTTTCACCGTGCCGCGCATCACGAAGTTGGTCTCCACCTTCACTTCGATAGACCCACGTCGCACCAGCAACTTGGTCTCGCCGGCGTCAGCTTTGGGGATGTGGACCTGAAAGCCCTGTTTCTCCAACCGTTCCGCCGACTGACGGATCGCTTCGTTGATCTTCCCCAGCGACTCCTTGCGCGGCAACGTGTGGTCGGGAAACACCAAGTCGAGATCCACCGACAAGCGCGGCATATCACGGACGAACAGATTGATTGCTGTCCCGCCCTTCAAGGCAAAGGTGTCATCAACGAACACCAGCGGCGCCACCTGAGTGAGCATACGGGCGGTGTCGAGGTAAACGGACTTCATGGCTTGAGCACCAACAGGCCGTCGCCGGACCGGGACACCCACGGCCGGTCGCTACCGGTGGGCAGCCTGGCGGGATCAAGCTTGGTTACCCAGGACAAGTCACCCTCTCGTCCCAACTGAAGACACAGCCGCACGGTCTTCACGCTCGTGCAGTGTTCCAGCAGCTCCTGCAAGACGCGAGCCCGCAGGCTGTAGCCGCTTTCCACCAGTTCGCGAGCCTCCTGCAGCGGCTGGCGCACGCCCACATCGCTGAGCATTTCCAGCATGGCGCGCTCCGGCGCTGAAACCTGAGGCGCACCCGATGCGCTCTCGAAAGGCCCCACATGCCGGAGTTTGCCGGGCTGCTCATCGAACAGCCGCTTGCGGTGATACTCCGCCGGGAAGCGGTCGGTAAACCAGGCGGGCAGCTGGCCGGACTGCCAGCCATAGAGGTGCAGCACCGGCTGCTGGGCAACGTACTGGCGCATGCCATACCAATCAAGCGCCGTTTTGCCCCCCACATGCAGGCCCTCAAGCCGGCGCTGAAGCAATACCAGGCAGGGCCCCAACGCCAGGTTGTCGTTAGGCCGGCAGTAGACGCCACGCGCCAGCCGCGTCAGCCAGCCGGCGCGCACATAATGCACCGCCAGATCGGCGGAGATGCCCAGCGCCGCCAGATCCTCCGACATCAGCGGCGCGCCCGGCTTAAGCCGGGTGTAGAGCGCATTTAGTTTGTTGCGTCCTATCGTAGCCATACTACGATTTATACGCTTTTCCAAAACAACCTGCAATTTAGAAAATCTCCTTTTATCGTATTTAAACTACGATATTTATGATTTTTCAAAAAACAACCTCATGACCATGGGCCGTCAGACAGGTCTCACACAGTCGCTCTAGAGGCGCCCACAGAGAATCAGCGAAAACGGAAGGTGGTGTCAGCAAAGAAGGATGATCGGTGTAAGCCATATCGTCGGGCCGAATATGGTTCGCTCCAGAGCAGAGCAGACCCAACAGACTGGCCTGACATCTTGCTCTGTACCAATCGTTCTAGTATATTTCGACCGGTACACAGCAGGAGACTCAAGATGGCCCGACCGCCC
>DASUNW010000152.1:0-19941 GCA_036276955.1 Alcanivorax sp.
CCGGCGCCGGTGCAACCGGTGCCGCCGCCGGCGCTGTGGCCACGGCACCCGCCGGTGCGCACGCGGCTCACGGTAGCCGACCAATGGCTGGAACTCACCCTAGACGAAGGTCGCAACCGCCAGGTGCGGCGCATGACCGCCGCCATCGGCCACCCCACCCTGCGGCTGATACGCTGGCGCATCGGCGACTGGGACCTGAGCGGCCTGGCCCCCGGCGAATGGCGCGAGCTGCAAGTCCATGCCCCCAAAAAACCGTCCCGCCCGGGGCCGCGCAAAAGCCGCCGCCAGGGCCCCGCGCGCGGCGGCCGGGGACGGCGCGCCTGACCATCACCTCCGGCTGTCGCGGGGCGCCCGGGTGCGCTACCATCGGCGCCCCGCAGTGAACCAGAAACGGACCAGGAGCCGGATGAACAGCTTCCAAGCGCACATTACAGTCGCCACCGTGGTGGAACATGAAGGCCGCCTGTTGTTCGTACGCGAAACCCAGAACGGCGAGGCGGTGATCAACCAGCCCGCCGGCCACGCCGAGTTCGGCGAAGATCTGATGCAGGCCGCCTACCGGGAAACCCTGGAGGAAACCGCCTGGCGAGTGGAGATCACCGGCTTGCTCGGCTGGTACATTTTCCAGCCTTATAAGGGCGCCGGGGTATACTACCGCACCTGCTTCATCGCCGAGCCCCAGGGGCACGACCCGCTGCAGAAACTGGACACCGGCATTCTGGAAGCCTTGTGGCTGACGCCCGACGAGCTGGAACAGCGCCGCTCGGAACACCGCAGCCCCCTGGTGGCGCGCTGCGTGGCGGACTACCAGAGCGGCCGTCGTCTGCCGCTGGACGCCATTTATCAGCACCCCTGGCCGCTGCAGCGCGGTTGATTCGCCTTACAGCGCCCATATAGAGAGCCCGATGCACACACAAGCGCCCGAAAACACCCGCGTCATCGTCGGCATGTCCGGCGGCGTCGATTCCTCCGTGGCCGCCGCCCGCCTGCTGGACGCCGGCTACCAAGTGGAAGGCCTGTTCATGAAGAACTGGGACGAAGACGACGGCACCGAGTACTGCACCGCCCGGGACGACCTGCTGGACGCCATGCAGGTGGCCGGGGTGCTGGGCATCGAGCTGCACACCGCCAACTTCGCCGCCGAGTATTGGGACCGGGTGTTCGAGCATTTCCTGGCCGAGTACCGCGCCGGGCGCACCCCCAACCCGGACATCCTCTGTAATAAGGAAATCAAGTTCCGCGCCTTCCTGGATCACGCCCTGACCCTGGGCGCGGACTACATCGCCACCGGCCACTATGCGCGGGTAGAACATGGGGCCCAGGTGGACCACGCCGGCGACAACGCCCGACTGCTGCGCGCGGTGGACGACAACAAGGACCAGACCTACTTCCTGCACGCCGTGGGCGGCGATAAGTTCGCCCGCACCCTGTTCCCCCTCGGCGACCTGGAAAAGCCCGAAGTACGCCGCCTGGCGGGCGAGCGCGGCTTCGCCAACCATAAAAAGAAGGACTCCACCGGCATCTGCTTTATCGGCGAGCGCCGTTTCAAGGACTTCCTGGAAACCTACCTGCCCGCCCAGCCCGGTGACATCGAGGACGACGCCGGCCACCGCATCGGCCGCCACGACGGGCTGATGTACTACACCCTGGGCCAGCGCCAGGGGCTCGGCATCGGCGGACTGGCGGACGCCGGCGACGCCCCCTGGTACGTGGCCGGCAAGGATCTGGACCGCAATGTGCTGATCGCGGTTCAGGGGCAGGACCACCCCCTGCTCTACCGCAACCAACTGACCAGCGGCCCGGTGGATTGGATCGCCGGCGCGCCGCCGGCGCTGCCCACCCGGCTCACCGCCAAGACCCGCTACCGGCAGCCGGACCAGGCGTGTCGGGTGGAAGACGCCGGCGCGGGCCGCGTGCGGGCGCTGTTCGACCAACCCCAACGGGCCGTCACGCCGGGCCAGTCGGTGGTGTTCTACGACGGCGACGTCTGCCTAGGCGGCGCCGTGATCGAGGAGACCCGATGAATTCGCAGCAGCAACAAGCCCTGGCCCTGGCCGCGGTGTTCGAGGCCGCCACCCTGGCCGACCAGATCGCCACCAGCGGCGATTGCGACCAGGCCGCCATGGAGGCCCTGTTGGAAGGCGTGATGACCATGCAGGCCACCGAGTTCGACACCATCTATCCGCGCCCCGCCCTGCTGCAGGGCGGTCTGCGCCTGCTGCGGCAAAGCCTGCGCCGGGAGCAGACGCGGCAGGCGGCGCGCCCGCTCAGTTACTCGCTTGCGCTGTTGCACCTGTCGTCCAAGCTGCGCAAGAACGGCGACGTGATCAGCATCCTGCGCCACCGGCTGATTGCCCTGGAAGGTCAGCGGCAGCATTTCGAAGGCGGCGCCACCAATGTCACTTTTTGTCATCGCCTGGCGGGCATCTACCTGGATACCCTGGGCACCTTCCGGTTCCGCATCCGCGTTCAGGGCGAACCGGCGCGCCTGCAGGACGAAGACAACGCCGCCCGTATTCGCGCCCTGTTCCTGGCCGGCGTACGCGCCGCCTTCCTGTGGCACCAACTGGGCGGGCGCCGCTGGCGGCTGCTGTTCCAGCGCAAGCAGCAACTGGAAATTCTGGAAAGCATAAAATTCAGTGAGTTATAGCGATAAATTAACAATAAACATGAAGTAAAATCGGCGTCTGTCCGGGGCGCTTTCCCGGCGCGCCCAAGCGCTACGCGACCGGCGCCGTTTTGCTGTATGATTGCGCCGCTATCGGATTCCCCTTCAGGAGTTGCCCCATGTCCAGCCTTACTTCCCTTACCGCCATTTCACCGGTGGACGGCCGCTACGCCGGCAAGTGCGAATCTCTGCGCGCGATCACCAGCGAGTACGGCCTGATTCGTTATCGGGTCCATGTGGAAGTGAGCTGGCTGGAGCAGCTGGCCCATGACAAGGCGATCCCGGAAGTGCCGCTGATGAGCGGCAAGGCCGCCTGGCACCTGCGCGGCGTAACCCGCGACTTCGAGGAGAAGGACGCCGAGCGCATCAAGGAAATCGAAGCCACCACCAACCACGACGTCAAGGCAGTGGAATACTTCATCAAGGAACGCATGGCGGAACACAAAGAACTCGACGCCATGAACGAGTTCGTGCACTTCGCCTGCACCAGCGAAGACATCAACAACCTGTCCTACGCCCTGATGATGCGCGAAGCCCGCGAGCAGCTGCTGCCCAAGCTGGATCAAGTGATCGGCGGCATCCGCAAGCTCGCCCACGGCCTGGCCGACACCGCCATGCTGTCACGCACCCACGGCCAGTCCGCCTCGCCGACCACCGTGGGCAAGGAAATGGCCAATGTGGTGGCGCGCCTCAAGCGTCAGCGCGACCAGTTCGCCGAAGTGGAAATCCTCGGCAAGATCAATGGCGCGGTGGGCAACTACAACGCCCATCTGGCCGCCTACCCGGAAGTGGACTGGCCGGCCTTCGCGCGCCGCTTCGTGGAAGGGCTGGGGCTGAGCTTCAACCCCCTCACCACCCAGATCGAGCCGCATGACTGGATCGCCGAATACTTCCACGCCCTGATGCGCTTCAATACCATCCTGCTGGATTTCGACCGCGACCTGTGGGGCTACATCTCGCTGGGCTACTTCAAGCAGCGCGCGGTGGAAGGTGAAGTGGGCTCGTCCACCATGCCGCACAAGGTCAACCCCATCGACTTCGAGAACTCCGAAGGCAACCTGGGCATCGCCAACGCGATCATGGACCACCTGGCCGGCAAACTGCCGGTGTCCCGCTGGCAGCGTGATCTCACCGATTCCACCGTGCTGCGCAACATGGGCGTCGGCCTGGCGCACAGCCTGATCGCCTACGAAGCCGCCCTGAAAGGCATCGGCAAGCTGGAAATCAACGCCGAACGGCTCGCCGACGATTTGGACGCCGCCTGGGAAGTGCTGGCCGAACCGATCCAGACGGTGATGCGCCGCTACGGCATCGAAAAGCCCTACGAAAAGCTCAAGGCGCTCACTCGCGGCAAGGCGATCACCCAGGAAGCCCTGGCGGCCTTTATCGACGACCTGGCGATTCCCGATGACGCCAAGGAGCGGCTCAAGGCGCTGACCCCGGCCACCTACGTGGGCAACGCCGGCCAGCAGGCCCGCAGCGTCCAGTAGCGGCCACGGCGCCGCCGGTTACGATGACGACTTCCACCGCTCTGCCCCGCTTCACCCTGCCGATGACGCCCCGGGATTTCCTGGCGCGTCACTGGCAGCGCGCGCCCCTGTTCATGGCCGGCGCGGCCGGCGGCCTGGACCACCCGGACGCCGACACCCTGGCCGGGCTGGCACTGGAGCCGGAAGTGGAATCGCGGCTCATCCGTGGCGCCGGCAACGGCCCCTGGCACCTGGAACAGGGCCCGCTGGACGAACAGCGTTTCTCCGAACTGGGCGACCGGGACTGGACCCTGCTGGTGCAGTCGGTGGACCACTACCTCACCGAAGTCTCGCTGTTGCTGGATGATTTCGGCTTCGTGCCCGGCTGGCGCCTGGACGACATCATGATCAGCTACGCCGCTGAAGGCGGCAGCGTCGGCCCCCATTTCGACCAATACGATGTGTTCCTGATTCAGGCCGCCGGCCGGCGGCACTGGCAATTGGGCCCACGGTGTGACGAACACAGCCGCCTGCGCGGCGATGTGCCGCTGAAAATGCTGGCGCACATGCCGGTGGAGCAGGAACACACCGCCGGCCCCGGCGACGTGCTCTACCTACCGCCCGGCGTGGCCCACCACGGCGTCGCGCTGGACAGCGACTGCATCACCTGGTCGGTGGGTTTCCGGGCCCCGGACTACCGGGACCTGCTGGCGGAGATGGTCGCCGAAACCCTCGCCGACACCGACGAACAATTACACAGCGACCCGGGCCGGACGCCGGTGGACGACGCCGGCGAGCTCAGCGTCAGCGACCGGGAAGCCATGCTGGACCGCGCTTTCGGACTGCTCGATCGGGCCACCGCCGGGCGCGCCCTGGCCCGCTGGTTGAGTGTCCCCCGGCAGACAGGACTTGATTTTCTTGTCGACCCGGCGCACATTCGCGCCGCCGAGCCCGCCACGGCCCTGATCCGCCATGGCGGCACGCGGCTTCTCTGTCACGGTGACACCGCCTGGCTGAACGGAGAACCCTGGCCTCTCGATCAGAGCCAGAAGCCGCTGGCGCGGCTGTTAGCCCGCCAGCGCCGCTATCGACACGACGAGCTGGCTGAGGTGCTCAACGCCGACAGCCGCGACCTGCTTAACCACTGGATAGACCAGGGCTACTTTGCCGAGCTTTAACGAGAACGCCATGGCCTTTAGCATTATTGAAACCTCCTGGAACGAACACCGCGCCGAACTCAGCGCTCTGCGCGAGCGCGTGTTTATCGGCGAACAGGGCGTCCCCGAAGAACTGGAATGGGATGGCGCCGACCCGGCCTCTCGTCACTTTCTGGCCCTCGACGACGACGGGCAGCCGATCGGCTGCATCCGGCTGTTGGGCAGCGGCCAGATCAGCCGCCTGTGCGTGGTGGAAACCCGCCGCAACAGCGGCATTGGCCGGGCCCTGCTGGTGGCCGCCGAGGAAGCCGCCCGGGCCGCCAAGATGCGCGAAATCTTCCTCTACGCCCAGACCCACGCCACCAGCTTCTACGAAGCGGCGGGCTTCTCCGCCTCCGGGGGGGTTTTCATGGACGCGCACATCCCCCACCGGCAGATGTTCAAGCTGCTCACTTGAGCGGTCTTCAATGCGATTACGAATCGGCGAGGACGACACCCTGCATCATCCGCCGCCCGGCCGGGCAGCGGATGCCCTCGCCGACCTGCGCATTCTGTTCGACGATGTCGATCAGGCGGTCAAGCGGGGCCACGGTTTGATCCACCTGTCGCGCCGGCTACCCTCCCGGCTGCACCTGCGCCAGACCCAGGCGGAGGACGCGGAGCCGGGCCTGTGCTTCGCCGTCGGCGTTTAGTGCTCGGCCAGCAACTCCCAGAGCCGATGTCCGCTGTGCCGGTACTTGTCTTCGAAGTCGGTGAGTGGCTCGCCGTCCGGCGCCAGTTCGTTCACTGACGCCGCACGCCCCGCCAGCACCAGCGCTTCGGCCATTTCCCGGGCGTACAGCTCCCAGTTGGTGCGCAGCACCAGAGTGCCGCCCAACGTCAACAGATGCGGGAAAACCGGGTGACCGTGCCAACGCCGTTTCAAGTGGGCACTCTTCGGCCACGGGTTCGGGTACAGCAGATAATGCCGCCACGGTCGCCAGCCCGCCGCCTCCGCCAAACGCCAGAAACCGGCGCAGTCGGTGCGCACCAGCAACAAATTGGCGGGCGGATCGAAGCGGCGTTCGGCACGGGCCAACCGGTGGGCCGATTGGTCCAGCCCCAGTACCAGCGCCTCCGGGTGGCGCCGCGCCAGCAGCATCGAAGAGCGGCCAGTACCGCAGCCGGAATCCAGAATCAACGGCCCTGGAGAGTCGCCCACCCAGGCCCGGGCCCGGGCGAACGCCTCGCGGTCATGGTCGCCGAGCGGCGCCCGCCAGGGGTGCCCCAGGTGGCGACGCACCGTCGCTTCCAGAGACGGATGCACCCCCTCCTGATTACTGGTCACTGAACGGCTGTTACCAAACATCCTGGCTCTCGCATACTAACAACGTGATTTTCCGCGCCCTGCTTCGGGCGGGCCATTATGCGTGGTTTGGTGGTCCGCGCAACTTGCCGGCGCAACGCCCTCCGCACGGAGTGAAACCATCACGCCTTTACCGCTATGATGCCGTAACACAACGCACACGGGGCTTACCGCCATGACGCAATCAACCGCCAATCCAGGACGGCTTAAGCCGTCCGGTCTGACGCTGCTACTCGCCATGATCGGGCTGTTGCTGGCCGGCGTGGCGCGCGCCCAGGAAATGTCGATCCATGTGATCCAGCGCGCCGACGCCGAGGCCCTGGTGCCGGTCATCCGCCCGCTGCTGCCCGAGGGCGGCTACGCGAATGCCTACCAGGGCAAGCTGGTGATCCGCACCGACGACCGCAATTTCGACGAGATACTGGCGGCCCTGGGCGATATGCCCGAGGTGCCACGTACCGTCACCGTACAGCTACGCCGCCAGGCCGAAAGCAGCGGGGCCGGCGGCGACATCCGCATCAACGGCCAGGGCGTACGCGCCGGCAGCAACATCGTCACCACCCGCCGCCAGGATCGGTACAGCATCAATACCCTCTCCGGCCATCCGGCGGGGATCAGCCAGGGCAGCCTGGTGGCGCTTACCGGCACCCAGTTCCCGGCGCTGCTGGCGCTCAAGCAGGGCATCGACATCACCCCGGTGATCACCAGCGACGGGCGGGTGCGCCTGACCATCGAGCAGCGCTTCGACGAGCCCGCCGGCCGGCGCCGCGCCCGCACCCAGGAGGCCAGCAGCACGCTGGTGGTCACCCCCGGACAATGGCAGCCGCTGGGGCAGATCACGGTCAGCGAAAGCCAGTCCTCCGCCGGCCTCGGCGGCGTCAGCACGCGCAGCGACCGGTTCTCGCTGCCCCTCGAGGTCAAAGTGGAAGTGGCCGGCGAATAAAAAGCGGACAAGGGCCCGGCACAGCCGCTCGCCCCCGATGGAGAAACGTCGCTTCCCGCTAAAGTGCGATGAACTCAAAAAAAGCCCGGCTCTAGGCCGGGCTTTCTTGTGGTGCTGCAAGCGTCGCGGAGGATCAGCCGCGCTGGGCTTTCAGCTCGCGGCGACGCTGGTGCAGAACCGGCTCGGTGTAGCCGCTGGGCTGCTCGGCGCCCTCGAACACCAGATCGCAGGACGCCTTGAACGCCAGGCTGGCGTCGAAGTCATCCGACATCTTGGTGTAGGTCGGGTCGCCGGCGTTCTGCTCGTCCACCACCTTGGCCATGCGCTTCATGGTTTCCAGGGTCTGTTCCTTGGTGACGACGCCGTGCATCAGCCAGTTGGCGATGTGCTGGCTGGAGATCCGGCAGGTGGCGCGGTCTTCCATCAGGCCGACGTTGTTGATGTCGGGCACCTTGGAGCAGCCCACGCCCTGATCCACCCAGCGCACCACGTAGCCGAGAATGCCCTGGGCGTTGTTGTCCAGCTCCTGCTGGATTTCCTCGGCGCTGAGCTCACGGTCCAGCAACGGAATGGTGAGGATGTCGTCCAGGGAAGCGCGGCCGCGGCTGGCGATCTGGTCCTGCACGTCCTGCACGTTGATCTCATGATAGTGGGTCGCGTGCAGGGTGGCGGCGGTGGGTGACGGTACCCAGGCGCAGTTGGCGCCGGCTTTCGGGTGGCCGGCCTTGGTGGCCATCATCTCGGCCATCTCGTCGGGCTTGGGCCACATGCCCTTGCCGATCTGCGCCACACCCTTGAGGCCGCATTCCAGGCCGATATCCACGTTCCAGTTCTCGTAGGCGTTGATCCACGGCAGGCCTTTCATGTCGCCTTTGCGCGCCATCGGGCCGGCCTGCATGGAGGTGTGGATTTCGTCGCCGGTACGGTCCAGGAAGCCGGTGTTGATGAAGATCACCCGGTCCTGGGCTTCGCGGATGCACTCCTTCAGGTTGATGGTGGTGCGGCGCTCTTCGTCCATGATGCCGATCTTCAGGGTGTTCTCCGGCAGGCCCAGGGCGTCTTCGACGCGCTCGAACAGCTCCACCGCGAACGCCACTTCCTCGGGGCCGTGCATTTTCGGCTTCACGATATACACGGAGCCGGTGCGGCTGTTGCGCGGGCCGTCGGTCTTCTTCAGGTCGTGCATGGCCGCCAGTACGGTGACCATGGCGTCCATGATGCCCTCGGGAACTTCCTCGCCGTTGTAGAGGATCGCCGGGTTGGTCATCAGGTGGCCGACGTTACGCACCAACTGCAGGGAGCGGCCCTGCAGGGTCAGCGTGGAGCCGTCCAGGGCGGTGTATTCGCGGTCCGGGTTCAGTTCGCGGGTAACGCGCTGGCCGCCCTTTTCGAAGCTCTCGTTCAGGTCGCCCTTCATCAGGCCCAGCCAGTTGCGGTAGACCTCGACTTTCTCTTCCGCGTCCACGGCGGCCACCGAATCCTCGCAGTCCTGGATGGTGGTGATGGCGGACTCCATCAGCACGTCCTTGACGTGGGCCGGGTCCTCGGCGCCGATCGGGTGCTGATCGTCGATCTGGATTTCCGCGTGCAGGTTGTTGTGCTTGAGCAGCACGCCGTCCGGGTTGGCCGCGTCGCCCCGGTAGCCCTGCAGCTGGCTGTCGTCCTTCAGGCCGCTTTCGCCGTCCTTCAGACGTACCGCCAGTTTGCCGTCAACGATGGCGTAGCCGGTGCTGTCCTTGTGCGAGCCGCTGGCCAGCGGGAAGTACTGGTCCAGGAAGTCACGGGCCCAGGCAATCACCTTGTCGCCGCGCTTGGGGTTGTAGGCGCCGCCCTTCTCGGCCCCGCCCTCGTCGGAGATCATGTCGGTGCCGTAGAGCGCGTCGTAGAGGCTGCCCCAACGGGCGTTGGCCGCGTTCAGCGCGAAGCGCGCGTTGCGCACCGGCACCACCAGCTGGGGACCGGCGATGTGGGCGATTTCCTCGTCCACATTGGTGGTCCCCACTTTGAAGTCTTCGCCTTCGGGCAGCAGATAACCGATCTCTTCAAGGAGATCCTTGTACTCTTGAAAATCGATCTTGGCGCCCTTCTTCTCCATGTGAAAGACGTCGATGATTTCCTGAATCTGATCGCGCTTGGTCAGCAGCATCTCGTTGTACGGCACCAGATCCGCCAGGATGCTCTCGAACTGCGTCCAGAAATGGTCCGGCTCCACGCCGGTGCCCGGAGCGATCTCGTTGGCTACCAGGTCGTGGAGTTCGGTGGCAATCTCAAGGCCACCTTTTTTGATTCGATCGGTCATGTGCTCCTACCTTTCAGGTCGAGAGTGCGAAGAGAGAGGGCCGGGGCGGCGGGCGGCCGCCCTGCCGGCCTTAGGGCGGGACGTATTTTAGCGGAAACGGCGGCGCGAATCATGTGGCACGCGCGGCTGGCCGGTCACCGCTAGCCGAACAGGTTGACCACGTCCAGGCGGTGGGCGTCCGTACCGCCCTGATTCTGGCCTTCTTCCAGGTGTTCAAAGTCGAACAGGCGAGTGTCCGCCAGTTGCGAGGGGGCGATGTTCTGGATCGAGGAAAAGATGCTTTCCACCCGCCCCGGGTGCTCCTTGTCCCAGCGCCGCAGCATATCCTTCACCGCCTGGCGCTGCAGGTTTTCCTGGGAGCCGCACAGATTGCAGGGAATGATCGGGTAGCGCTTGTAGCGGGCGAACTCGATGATGTCTTTCTCGCGGCAATAGGCCAGCGGGCGGATCACCACGTTGCGGTTGTCGTCGCTGCGCAGCTTGGGCGGCATGGCTTTCATCTTGCCGCCGAAGAACATGTTCAGGAACAGAGTTTCGACGATGTCGTCTCGATGGTGGCCCAGCGCGATCTTGTTGGCGCCGATCTCCTCGGCGAAGCCGTACAGGCTGCCGCGCCGCAGACGCGAGCACAGTCCACAGGTGGTTTTCCCCTCCGGCACCTTCTCTTTGACGATGGAATAGGTGTCTTTTTCCAGGATGTGGTAATCCACACCCTCTTTCTCCAGGTATTCGGGGAGAACGTGCTCGGGGAAGCCGGGCTGCTTCTGGTCCAGGTTCACCGCCACCAACTCGAAGTGCACCGGTGCGGAATGCTGGAGATTCCGCAGGATCTCCAACATGGTGTAGGAATCCTTGCCACCGGACAGGCACACCATCACCTTGTCACCGTCCTGGATCATATTGAAGTCGGCGATGGCCCGGCCGGTCTCGCGGCGCAGCTTCTTCTGCAGCTTATTGAGACGGGTGCGGTGCTTGGCGTCCATTGGCGTATCGGCGAAAGTGTCGGCGGTGCTCATAGTCGGCTGTTGGTCGGCTGTCGGATGGCGGAAAACGAAGGGCGGAAAAGGCTCAGGTCACCTTGACCTTACGGATCACGCGACGATACAGGGCCGGTGACCAGCGTTTCAAATAGAGCCCGGCGCCCTCGCGGCCGGCGATGATAACCTGATCGCGGCCGCGCTGCACGGCTTCCACCAGCCGCCGGGCGCATTGCATCGGGTCCATGCCGTTGGCCTGCAGGTCGTCCATGCTGCCCTGGGCGCTGCCGTCGGCGGTGAGCGCGTTGACCGACACCTGGGTGCGGATAAAGCCCGGCAGCACCAGGGTCACGCGCACCCCGTTGTCGAATTCCTCGGCGCGCAGCGCCTCGAAAAAGCCGTGCAGGGCGTGCTTGCTGGCGCTGTAGGCGGAACGCTTTGGCGTGGGCAGCTCGCCCACCAGCGAGGTGACCACCACGAAGCGGCCGCCGCCCTGGCGGATAAACGCCGGCAGCGCCGCCTTGGTGAGCGCCACCGCGCCGAAGTAGTTCACCTCCATGATGCGCCGGTCCACCGCCATGTCGGTGTCGCGCACCAGCGAACGCTGGGAAATGCCGCCGTTGTGCACCACCTGGTCGAGCCGGCCGAAATGGCGCAGCACCGTTTCCGTGGCCGGCGCCATGGCGTCCTGGTCGGTCAGATCCAGCGGCAGCACCAGGTGCTCGTCGGCGTTGACCAGAGCGCCGCGCACCCGTTCCAGTTCCTCGCGCCGACGTGCCGAAAGCACCAGCTTGGCGCCGTAACGGGCGTATTCGGAAGCCACCGCTTCACCGATGCCGGAAGAGGCACCGGTGATCCAGATGACTTGATCGGCCAGGGATGACGACATGCGGGTCTCCTGCGAGTGGGACGTTGATTCGCTATCAATGTCCCGCATGCTAGCAGATCGGCCCCCTGCCGCGACTCATTTCAATTCGCGGGAGGACAGCCCCAACAGGTGCCGGGCGACGATCAGTTGCTGGATTTGCTGGGTGCCTTCGAAGATATCGATGATCTTGGAATCCCGCGCCAGCTTTTCCAGCAGGAACCGCTCGGAATAGCCCAGCTCGCCGCACAGCGCCACGCACTTGAGCGTCACGTCGTTGCCCATGCGCCCGGCCTTGGCCTTGCACATGGAGGCTTCCTTGGAATTGGCCTGGCCGTTGTCCGCCATCCAGGCCGCTTTGTAGGTCATCAGCCGGGCCGCGTCCAAGTCCGCTTCCAGCCGGTACAGCTCCAGTTCGATGGCGGTGGAGTTATAAGGTGATTTCGAGAAGTCCGCCTTAACTCCTTCTTTTTTCAGCAATTCCGTGGTGATTTCCAGCGCCGCCCGGGCCACGCCCAGGGCCATGGCGGCGACCATCGGCCGGGTGTTGTCGAAGGTCTGCATGACGCCGCCGAAGGCCTTCTTGCGGGCCGCCTCGGTGTCGGCGATTTCCGCGGAGCCGAGCACATGGTCCAGCGGAATCCGGCAGTCGCTGAGCGCCAGGGCGGCGGTGTCGGAAATACGCAGGCCCATCTTGTCTTCCACCCGCACCAACTGCATGCCCGGGTTGTCGCGGGGCACGATGAACGACTTGATCGCCGCCTTGCCCAGGGACTTGTCCAACGTTGCCCACACCACCACCGCGTCGCAGCGCTGGCCGCCGGTGCAGTAGATTTTCTCGCCGTTGAGCACCCATTCATCGCCGTCGCGGCGGGCAGTGGTGCCGATCGCCGCCGAATCCGAACCGGCGCCCGGCTCGGTGATCGCCATGGCGCAGTAAAGCTTGCCGTACTGCTCTTTCTGTTCCGGCGTGCCGACCGCCTGAATGGCGGCGTTGCCCAGGCCGGAGGCCGGCAGGGACAGCATCAGCCCGGTGTCGCCCCAGCACATCTCTTCGACGCTGACGATGCCCATCAGGTTGCTGCCGTTCTTGACCGCATCCGGGTCCGCTTTTTCGCCTTTGTCGCCGCCGCGCGGGCGGCCGGCGGCGATCATTTGCGCCAGCGGCTTGAGTTCCGCCGGCGTGTCGCCGTGCTCAATGCGGTCGTACTTGCGTGAGATCGGGCGGAAGCCCTGCTCGGCAAGCTGGTGGGTCATTTGTTGAAGGTTCTTAAGCGACTTGGGCAGTTCGAGATTGATCATCGGTAGGGTCCCCTCACACCATCAGAGCGCCGTGCAGGGCCGACAGGCCGCGCAGGTTCCGGTAGTACATTTCCAGCGGGTAATCGCGCACGAAGCCGGCACCGCCGAACACCTGCACGCCGTCGGTGGCGATGCGCATGGCTTTCTCCATGCTTTGCAGGAACGCCAGATAGGCTTCGCGCTGGAACGGCAAGCCCTGCTCCGCACGGCTGGCGGCGCGCCAGGTCAGCAGGCGCATGCCTTCGATCTCGATGCCCATATCGGCGATCATGAACGCCACCGACTGACGCCGGGCGATCGCCTCGCCGAACGCTTTGCGCTCCAGGGCGTAGGGCACGCATTGCTCCAGCACCGCCTGGCAGCAGCCGGTGGCCAGCGCCGCCAGCCCCACCCGGGACAGGCTTACCAGCCGCTCCAGATCGAAATGGGCGAGGCGCTGGGAGACCGGCACGCGCACCCCTTGCAGGGTCAGGGTGCCTGGCTCGGCGCTGCGCAGGCCCATGTAGTCACGCCGCTCACGGCGCACACCGGCGTTGTCCGCCTCGACCATAAAAGCCGCCGGGCCGTCGTCGGCGGCGGCCACCACCAGAAACATCTGGCACTGTTCCACCAGCGGGATCAGGCACTTTTCGCCGTCCAGGACATAGTGGTCACCGTCGCGGCTGGCCGTGGTCCGCAGGTCGCCGGGCTCGAAGGTGGCACGCGGCTCCGCCAGCGCCACCGCCGCCGGCACCGGCGTTTCGCTGGCGAACCGGGGCAGCCAGGCCTCGTGCTGGGCGTCGTCGCCGAAATCCAGCAGCGCGTTGACCACGCCCAGCGGCGCCAGGGCCGCCAGGCTCTGGCTCAGATCGCCCTCCCCCAGGTCCTCGCAAGCGAGCACATTGCCCATCGGCGAGCGCGGCAGGCCGGCGCCGCCGAGGGCTTCCGGCAAGCTCATCAGGGTCAGGCCGAAGCCGGCGATGCCCGCCAGCACCTCGGGATCGGCGGCGGCCGCTTCGTCGGCGGCACGCGCACCGGGCGCCAATACTTGCGAGGCAAAGCGGCGCATGCCTTCACGGCTGATGCGCTGCTCCTCGGACAATCTCAGATCGATAGGCAAATCGGTGGACATGGCATCCTCATAAACCAATCAAACGTTTGTTTAACTCGACGAGTCTGGCACTATTTCGGTGTGACCGGCAAGTCATACTCTTGCTTTGGTACCAGCAAAGACTAAAGTGTGAACTGAGACACAATGATAAAGTATGAGACGCAGCGTTCATCTCAAGGGCCGGACACCTTGAGGAACAGCCAGGGGCGGCAAACCAGGCGGGCCTTTGCTTTGAATAACAACACCAAACTGGTTCTTTCCCAACGTCCCGAGCGCGCCCTGCGGCTGCGTCGGCAACTCATGGCCATCTACTCCTACCTGCTGCTGTGGGCCGGCACCGTGGTCGGCGTGGAAATCGCCGCCTTCGATCCGCGCACGCCCCATTTGTTGATCTTCGGCAGCCTGTTCGCGGTCAATCTGGTGGTGTTCGCCCTGGTGCGCAGCGGCTTCACCGAGCGCTTCAAGGATCCCAGCCTGACCATGGCGCAGATGTTCGCCGGCATCGTGGTGATCACCCTGCTGCTGTTTTATGCCCGGGAAGTACGCGGCGCCCTGCTGAGCCTGTACCTGATCATGATGACGTTCGGTGTGTTTTCCCTGGATCGTCGCCAGCAGATCGTCATGGCGGTAATCGCCCAGTTATCCTTTTCGGTGCTGCTGGTGTACGAATGGGTGCAGCTGCCCCTGGCCCAGATTCTCGCCCTATCATTGAGCCAGTGGGGCGTGCTGGCGCTGATCCTCGCCTGGTTCGTGTACATGGGCGGCTATATCCACAACCTCCAGCAACGCTTCCGCGCCCAGCGTGAATCACTGCGCCAGGCCCACGACCGTCTGGCCAGCATCGCCATCCGCGACGAACTCACCGACCTGTTCAACCGCCGCCACTTCCTCGAGCGGCTCGAAGAGGAGCTTTCCCGCACCGACCGCGAACACATTCCCCTGCATATCGCGGTCGTGGATCTGGATCACTTCAAGCGCATCAACGACACCTACGGCCACCCCGCCGGAGACGAAGTGCTGAAGCGCTTCGCTACGCTCGCCAGCCAATGCCTGCGACGTTCCGACGTGCTCGCCCGCTACGGGGGCGAAGAATTCGTGGTGCTGTTCCCGCAATCCAACCACGCCGATTGCGAGGCGGCCATGACCCGTCTCAAGGAGAAGTTCGCCGAGCAACGCTATGACTTCGACCCGTCCCTGCGGATCACCCTGTCCTGCGGGCTGGCCGGCCATCACTGGGGCGAGTCCGCGCTGGCGTTCATCGAACGCGCCGACCAGGCGCTCTATCAGGCCAAAGCCGCCGGTCGCGACACCCTGCGCACCAGTTGCGCGCGGGCGCCGGTTTCAGGGGCGCCGGCAAGCGGGTATCCTTGCCATCCCAATTAACGGCAGCGGCGACAGTATGAGCGGAATCTCCAACCCCCACCTGAAACACACCGTGGAAACCTACTTCGCCGGCCAAGGCGAGGAAGCGCCCTCCTGGGTGGAAACCCACGGCCTGATTTGCGCCTTTACCGTGGGGCCCTACGACGGCCCGGCGGATTTCGGTCTGGCGCTGGAAATGTCGCTGCCGGAGGCGGTGGCCGGGGCACTCGACGAGCTGCGCGGTCGCCTGCTCACCGACACCCTGGGCGGCGAGCGTATCAACCTGCCCTGCCTGCTCGACCCCTACCGCGAAGAGGACGGCGCCGACCTGGCGTCCTGGTGCGCCGGCTTCCTGAGCGGCATGCTGCTGCACGAAGAGCGCTGGCACAGCGACGAGGACGACGACCCCATGGCCACCTGGTTGCTGCCCATGCTGTTGATCTCCGGCGTCGACGACGACCCGGCGCTGGACGAAGTCTGGAACGACAGCCAGCTGGTGCGGCAGATGGCCAACGGCATCCCCGACGTGCTGGAAGAAATGATGCTGCACTTCCAAGGACCGGACGGCCCCCAGGGCTAATCGGTCTAACCGCTAATCCGGTTTGATCGATAAATGGCTGATATCCGGCACCACGGCTTCTCGCTCCTGTTTGAGCGGTTCCAAGTCAGCGCCCGGTTCGGCCATGGATAGATGACTGATATCCGGGGCCGCCGCCGGCTGACCACGCTCTGAAGTGTCCAAGTCGGCCCCCACTGGCGCGACCTCGAAGGCACCACTGAAACCGGTGCCGCCGGTACGAATCGTGCCCACCGTTTCGATATCACCGCTGCGCTGATCAGCGCTCGCCGCCGGGGCTACGACGGCCTCTGAGGCCTCCGCTTGCGGGGCGGCAGCGGCGGGTTGCGGCGCGGCGGACGCGGTTTCACCGTTCACCGGCAGCAGTTCGCAACGCGCGCCGGCCTGACGCAGGGCAACCTGGAACTTCCGCGCGGTGGCCTCGTCGGCGTCCTTCTTCACCACCCTCGGCGTGCCGCTGACCAGCAAGGCGGCCTTCTCTTGCGGCATCTTGAACAGCCGGGCCAGATTCGCCGCCACCTGGCCGGCGTCGGCGCCGGCCATCAACTCACCGGTCAGGCGTACATGGTATCGGTTGTCTTCGCTCATAATGTCTCGCTTGCTGTCGGGGGTTCAGCGCCATTGCGCGGCGGCGTGTTCCGCCAGCGCGGCGATGGTGCGCGACGGATTAAGCCCCAGGGAGGCCGGCACCGTGGCGCCGTCGACCACGAATAACCGAGGATAATTGAACACCTCGCCGGCGTGGTTGACCACGCCCTGTTTCACGGTATCGGCCATATTGCAGCCGCCCAGCGGATGCGGCGTAACCAGATTCTTGAACCATCGCCAGGTGGCCGGTGTGTTGGCCTGCCCGCCGGTGACCTCGGTGAGCGCCAGATGGCGATCCGCCAGCCCCTGCACCGCCTTCTCGGCCTTGCGGTAATCCCAGCTCAAGCGCAGCCGGTCACGCTTCCAGGGCGCGTACCAGCGGCGGCCCAGATAAAAGCGGCCACCCGGGTCGTCCCGGGCCTGGCCGAACCAGGGCATCATGTTCTCGAACGGCGTGTTGTCGCGGCGGTATTCCAGCAGCGCCGCCGCCAGCCGGGTGCGCGCCAGTTTCGGATGTTTGCCGGCGTGACGCAGCAGATTGCCGAGCACGTCGGGCAGCCCGCCGTCCTCCACGAAATAACGAGCGCCGCCGTCACTGCCGTCGAGATAATCGATGGCCGACGTGATGGTCGGCCCCCGGCTCGGCGCCAGGCGCCGGTCGGGGTAGAACGCCGGGGTGAAAAAATCGCCATTGCTGGTCCAGCCCCGGCCCAGGGCGCGGCTCAGCTTGGGCAGCGTTTTGTACTGGTCGCGACAGCGCAGCAACAGTTCGGTGGAGCCGACGCTGCCGGCGGCGACGATCACCTTGTCGGCGCGTATCAGCCGCCAGGCGCGGGCGTCGAGGTCATTAACACCGACCTCGTAGCCGCCTCCTTGCAGCGGGCGGATCCAGCGAACGTGGTGAAGCGGCCGTATCCGCGCGCCCTTCTGCTCGGCGCGGGCCAGATAATTGAGGTCCAGGGTGTTCTTGGCCTGCACCGGGCAGCCCAGGTCGCAATTGCCGCAGTGCACGCAGGTGCCCTGCCGGCGCCCCTGGGCGTTGACCCAGGTTTTGCTGCGCCGGTAGCTGTAGGCGTTCTCCAGGCCGTCGTGCCAGTCCGGGTCGAAGCTGATCGCCTGGGGCACCACGCGAAAACGGTGCCGCTGGCCAAGCTTGTCGGCGGCTTCGTGCATCAGGCGGGTACGCGGGGTCCACTGGTGGTCCGGCAAGGTCTGTACGTTGAGCATTTCGCCGCTGACACGGAAATGCTCGCGCAGGGTGTCGAAGCGGATCGCCTCCGGCCAGCCGTGCTCGAACACCTCCGGCGGCGGCGCCACGCTGACGTTGGCGTAGATCAGCGAACCGCCGCCGACCCCCGCGCCCAGCGCCACGCTCATGTCGCCGAAATAGCGGAAATCCAGCCAACCGTTCTGCCGCTCCGGCTCGTCCTCATCCCACAGCCAGTCGCTCTGGCTGACGCTGGGGTAGTCCTCCGGCAACCAGCGCCGGCCCCGCTCCAGCACCACCACCTTGTCCCCTTTTTCGGCCAACCGGCAGGCCATCACGGCACCGCCGAAACCGCTGCCGATGATTAGCGTGCTCACCCTTTCCATGGTTGTCCCCTCGGCGCCCGCGTCCGGGCACCAGTGCTTTTTTATGCACCATAATTCGGGCGCCGCGGCTTGTCCACGCGGCGGCGGTCACCGAACCGTCACCACGTTGTCA
This sequence comes from Alcanivorax sp., assembly GCA_036276955.1. Lineage (GTDB taxonomy): Bacteria > Pseudomonadota > Gammaproteobacteria > Pseudomonadales > Alcanivoracaceae > Alloalcanivorax. The sequence goes on from DASUNW010000152.1 coordinate 18,348, forward strand.
CCGGCGCGTCCCCGGGCCGGGCCTAGCCTGTCCCCTATCAGTGTTGAAGGGACAACGTTCAGGGGGGAAAACCATGCACGCGGATCTGTTGATACTGGCTCTGGCCTTGGTGTTCGCCGCCGTTTACCGGGTGCTGTTCCGGGAACTGCCCCGCGAACGCTGGCAGTTCGTCGCCTCCTTGCCGTTGGCGAAAAACGACGACGGCTCCTGGCGCGGGCTCAACCTGACTTTCTACGGTGTATTCAGCGGCCTGGCCGGCGGCCTCGGCGTGGCCACTTTTATTCTGCTTACCGGGGCTTCCGGGGTGCCGCTACCCATCGCCCTGGCACTCACCGCCGGCGTGTTGGCGATCTGCCTGCCGGCGGCCAAGATCATCGCCAGCGTGGTGGAAAAGAACCGCCACGGCTTCACCGTGGGCGGCGCCAGCTTTATCGGCATCCTGCTGGCGCCGCCGCTGCTGTGGGGCGCGGATGCCGCCGCCCGTTCGCTCTGGCAAACCGCCCTGCCGACCATGCCGTTGCTGGCCGCCATGGCGATCGCCTATGTACTCGGCGAAGGCGTCGGCCGGCTGGCCTGCATCAGCTTCGGCTGTTGCTACGGCAAACCGGTGCACCTGGCGCCGCGCTGGGCAAGGCGCTGTTTCGGCCGGCTGCACCATGTATTCCTGGGCAAAACCAAGAAGATCGCGTTCGCCGGTGACATGGAGGCGGTGCGGGTGGTGCCGATCCAGGCGGTCACCTGCGTGCTGCACACGGCCCTGGCGTTGCTCTGCACCAGCCTGTTCTTCCACGGCCTGTTCGCGGCGGCGTTCGCGCTGGCCCTGGTGGGCAGCCAGCTATGGCGGGTGTATTCAGAGTTTCTGCGCGCCGACTACCGTGGCGGCAGCCGCCATTTCTCCACCTACCAGAGCATGGCGCTGCTGGCCGCCGGCTACGGGGTGCTGATCAGCCTGTTGCTGCCGGCCGCCACGGCGACGGCGCCCTCCCTGGCCGCCGGCCTGAACGCGCTCTGGCAGCCGGGCGTCATCCTCAGCCTGCAGTTGATCACCCTGGGGATGTTCTTCTTCTCCGGCACCAGCACCATCACCACCGGCGAACTGCGCTTCGGCCTGGCGCCCGACTGGCGCGGCCAGGCCGGCTGCCACCCCGAACCCACCAAAGACCCCACCCCCGCTACGGAGTCCAGCTTGTAAGAGCGGGCCCAGCCCGCGAAAGGCCGGCAAAGCCGGCCGGCAGGGTTCCAGAGGCCCCGGGTCGCTTCTCCAGCAGGGGGCGCGGGAACGGGCCTTGCTTCGTAGCCGCCCGTGGCGGCTGGCGCCATTCGGGAGGTTCGGTCTCGGTGCTTGGGTCCAGGACTGTGTGAGGCAGGGAGCCGAACACAAGCCCCCAGGGACGGGTTCACGGCGGGTCCTGGGCATTAGGTAGCGCTCCCGGCGCCGGGCTACGGAGCCCACCACCATCAGACCCGAACCCTCAAGGATGCTCAGCAAACACCTGAACGCCGTCCTCGCCATACAACAGCACCTGATAATCGTCCTGCCGGTCGCCCATCTCCATACCGGGCGATCCCACCGGCATGGCGGGCACGGTCAGGC
>DASUNW010000153.1:0-11309 GCA_036276955.1 Alcanivorax sp.
CGCCTGGTCCTTGATGGTGTCGCTGTCGAATTCGTCTTCCAGGTCGGACCACTGCTGCATTTCCACCGAGGCGCCCAGGCGGAAGCGCTCGCCGCCGTAGAGCAGGCCGGCGGAGTAGATGTTGGGCTGGTAGGAATCCAGCGTGGTGACGTTCAGGTTCAGGCCCGGGGGCGCGATGGTGCCGGGGATCACGGTCTGCGCGTCCACGGTGGTGTTGGTGTTGGAGTAGCCGCGGAACGCGAAGGCGGTCTCGAAGCCGTCCAGCCAGCAGCCTTCGTTGTTGGGGCAGAAGGTTTCCGCCATGTCCACGGTGGCGCTGAGAATCGGACGGATGGACGGCTTGGCGGACACGTTCAGTTCTTCGTACCGGGTCTCGCCGGCCAGGTTGGTGGTGGCCACCAGCTTCGCTTCCGAGTGCAGGGTGACGCGGGCGGAGGCGCCGATGTCGATGCCGCGCCACAGGGTGGTGGCGCCGCCCAGGTTCAGGAACAGGGGCTGGCGGCCATATTCGAAGTACTGGCCTTCCCGGGAGGTCTGGGATTCAAACGCCAGCATTTCCTCGCCGTATTTTTCCACACCGATCATCACGCCCAGGAAGAGCGGGTGATTGAATTTGGTCAACGAGGAGAGATCGGTCTTCATGCCGATCAGGGTGTGCTGGGAGGGCGAATCCTGCAGCACGTCGCCGCCGCTGCGGTTGGGCGGATTGGCGCCGCCCAGGCTGGTGGCACGCAGTTCGTGTTCGGCGTGCAGCAGGCCCATGGTCAGCTCGCCGCGCGGGTCCTTGGTGAGGTAGGCCGGGTTGTAATACACGGCGGACACCTGGGTGTTGAACATGGACAGGGCCTGGGCGGAGGCCACGTCGGAGGGCAGCACCCCGTAGGTGGTGCCGATATTGCCCATGCTGGCGTAGGCGGCGGTGGTGGAACCAATGGCAAGCGCCAGGGCAGCGCCCCGGGCGACGATTTTATTGTTCATGGCGAACTACTCCGTCAGGCCGTCTCGGGGGAAGAGCGGCGGCTTTGTTATTTACAGGTGTTCACTTAACGGGCGCGCAGTATGTGCGACGAATTCAAAACAAAACACTGGTTAACGCTACATTTAGTGCACTTTTGTTAACCATTTCCGTTAGTCAAAACCTTTTACTGATTCGGATTTTATAGGCTAATAATTAAGTATCGGCTCTGGGTGCCCCTCTACCATAAGACCTTATTAGAATCGCTGTAGACCGCGTAATCAGCGGGCTTCGGCGCCAGGGCCAATAACGGACAGAAAATACGGCTTGTGAATCGGCGTCAACGCATCGGAAGCACAAAACTTGTAAAAGATGCGTGAGGAACAAAGAGGGGGCGTGTTGTCAATGTTTGCGTCATTGACAGGTGTGTACAGCTGGGAATCAGCGACGCGCGTTCTCTCCAGAGGGCCCGCCCCGGGATTGGGTGGGTTCGCCCGGGACACGCTGCAAGTACGTCCGTGTAAGCTCGGGTTTGGCCTTCCCTGGCCAAACACGGTCCCGGGCGAACCCACCCAATCCCGGGGCTCCTTGGGAGATTCTGGGGCCGGCGTGCCCTGCGACTAGGGGCGTTTTGCGTTGCGGGGGAGGTCGCCGGCGCGGCCGAGGGCGCGGTGCATGAAGGCGTGGCGGGCGGGGGCGAGGCGGTTGACCAGGCCGAGGCCGGTGTTGCGCAGCCAGCGTACGGCGGGTTCGGGGCGTTCGAAGAGCAGTTTGAAGCCGCGCATGGCGTTCTGCATCAGCAGGTTGTCGGCGCGGCGGCGGCGCTCATAGCGCGCCAGGATGGTGGCGTGGGCCACCGGCAGGCCGGCGGCGCGGGCGCGCCCCAACTCTTCGGCGAGCACCGCCGCATCCAGCAGGCCCAGGTTGATGCCCTGCCCCGCCAGCGGATGGATGACGTGGGCGGCGTCGCCCACCAGCGCCAGCGAGCGGCCCTGGTAGCGGCTGGCGTGGCGTTCTTCGATCGGGAACACGGCGCGGCGGCTGACCACCCGGGCGGCACCGAGCACTTCGCCGGTGGCCTGACTGAGCGCGGCGCCGAAGGCGTCGTCGTCCATCGCCATCAGGTCGTCGCTGCGTTGCGGCCAGGCGGACCAGACGATGGAGCAACGATGGCCGCCGTGGCCGAACAGGGGTAACAAGGCCAGCGGGCCGGAGTCCATGAACACCTGACGGGCGCAGCCGCCGTGAGGCCGGTCGGTTTCAATGGTGGCGACCAGGGCGCGGTGGCCGCTGTCGCGGGCCGGGGCGGGAATGCCGGCGGCGTCGCGCACCCGCGAGCGGGCGCCGTCGGCGCCCACCAGCAAATCGGCGGTGAAGACCTGGTCGCCGGCGCTCACCCGCCAGCCGTCGCCGTCCCGGGTCAGTTCATCCACCGGGGCGCCACAGTGCCAGGCCAGGGTTTCGCGCTCGCCGGCGGCTTCGAACAACGCGGCGGTGAGGTGGTCGTTCTCCAACAGCCAGCCCAGGCACTCCGCGCCGGCGTCGGCGGCGCTGAAGCGCACCTCGCCGGTGCCGTCCCGGTCCCACACCTGCATGCTGGCGTAGGCCTGCACCCGTTCCGGGTCCAGACGGTCCCAGACGCCGGCGTGGCGCAGCAGCCAGTGGCTGGCCTCGCTGAGCGTGGACACCCGCGGCGCCGACTCGCCCTGCGGCCGCGCCGGTTCCGGCCCGGCGTCCAGCACCCGCACGGAAAAGCCCTGGTCCGCCAGCAGCAGCCCAAGCAAGCCGCCGGCCATGCCGCCGCCGACGATAAGGACATCAGTGTGCAGTGCGCTTGAGCGGCTATCCATTACAACCCCATAGCCCGGCGGGCGAAGCCTTTGCGGGCGGACGGTAGCAAATCCAGGGCCAGCAGGCCGAGCTGGCGGCTGTGGGCGAACAGCGGCTGGCGCACGCGGAACAGCTCGGGCAGCCAGCGCGAGGCGTGGCCGATCTGGCTCTGGTCGGCGCGGCGGTCGGCGGCCCATTGCTCGAGCAGCGCCAGGCGGCCGGGCTGCGCTTCGCCGCCGACGCGGCGGGCGAGCAGCTCGAGATCGCGCAGGGTCAGGTTGAAGCCCTGGCCGGCCACCGGGTGCAGGGTGTGGGCGGCGTTACCGACCACCGCCGCGAACGGCACCGCCTGGGCGCAGGCTTCGCTGAGCACCAGCGGGTAGCGGGCGCGCTCACCGGCACGTTCCAGGCGCGGCATGGTGGCGCCCAGCCGCTCGCGCAGGGCGGCCAGAAACGCCTCGTCGTCCAGCGCCATCCAGCGATCCACTTCTTCGCGGGGACCGGTCCAGACCAGCGCCATGCGCTCGCCGGGCAGCGGCAGCAGCGCCAGCGGGCCTTCGTCGAGAAAGCGCTCGAAGGCCTGGCCCCGGTGCGGCTCCGCCAGCCCCAGGTTGGCGATCAGGGCGTCGTGGCCGATGTCCTGGTGGCGGGCGCTGATGCCAAGCCAGTCGCGGGTGCGCGAGCGGGCGCCGTCGGCGGCGATCAGCAGCGGTGTGTGCAGTTCTTGGCCATCGTCCAGCGTGGCCTGGTAGCCGTCGGTGGTGCGGTGGATGTCGGTGAGCGAGGCCGGCGCGCGCAGGGTGATGGCCGGGTCGCGTTCCACCGCCGCCAGCAACACATGGCCGAACCAGCGGTTCTCGACCACCGCGCCCAGGCGCGGCAGGGATTGTTCTTCGGCGGTGAGCCGGGCCAGGCCGAGGCGACCGCGCCGGGACACGTGCACGGTGTTGATGCCGGCGGCGTTTTGCAGCACCGCGTCCTGCAGGCCGAGCGCGTCAAGAATCGCCAGGCTGCCGGCGGACAGCGCCGTGCTGCGCGCGTCGAAGCTGGGCGTGTCCGGCGCTTCGCCGACGGCCAGGGCATGGCTCTCCACCAGCGTCACCGCCGGCGCGCCGTGGTGGCGCAGCAGCAGCGCCAGCGCCGCGCCGGCCATGCCGCCGCCGACGATCAGCGGGGCGCTGCTCAAGCGCGCGCCTCGCGCATCAAGGCTTCGATGTCGTCGATGTTCTTGGGTACGTCGCGGGTGAGCACGTCGCAGCCCTCTTTCGTGACCAGCACGTCGTCCTCGATGCGGATGCCGATGCCGCGCCAGCGCTCTTCCACGGTGTCGTCGTCCGGGGCGATGTAGAGCCCGGGCTCGACGGTGAGGGTCATGCCCGGTTCCAGCTGGCGCCATTCGCCGCCGATGCGGTAATCGCCCACGTCGTGCACGTCCAGGCCCAGCCAGTGGCCGGTGCGGTGCATGAAGAAGCGCTGGTAGGCCTGCTCTTCGATCAGGTCGTCGGCGTTGCCGGCCAGCAGGCCGAGGTCCACCAGGCCTTCGGTGAGAATGCGCACCACGGTTTCGTGGGGCACGTTCCAGTGGTTGCCGGTGTGGGTGGCTTCGATGGCGGCGTACTGCGACGCCAGCACCAGTTCGTAGAGCGCGCGTTGCTCGCCGCTGAACTTACCGTTCACCGGAAAGGTGCGGGTGATGTCCGAGGCGTAGTTGTGCAGCTCGCAGCCGGCGTCCACCAAAACCAGGTCGCCGTCCTTGAGCGGCGCGCTGTTTTCGATGTAGTGCAAAATGCAGCCGTTGGCGCCGCCGCCGACGATGCTCGGGTAGGCCGGGCTGCGGGCGCCGTGGCGCATGAATTCGTGCAGATATTCCGCTTCCAGCTGGTATTCGTACATCCCCGGGCGCACCGACTGCATGGCGCGCACATGGGCGCCGGCGGAGATTTGCGCGGCCTGGCGCATGAGGTCCGCTTCCGCCTTGCTCTTGAACAGGCGCATGTCGTGCAGCAGGTGTGAGAGCGCCACGAATTCGCCGGGGGGCTGGGCGCCGCTGCGCACCTGGTCGCGGATGGTGTTGATCCAGCCCATCAGGCGGCTGTCAAAACCGGCGTCGCGGCCCAGGTCGTAGTAGACCCGTTCGCGGCCTTCCACCAGGCCGGGCAGGATGTCGTCGATGTCATTGATGGGGAAGGCGTCGTCGGCGCCGTAGTCCGCCACCGCGCCCTCGGGGCCGGCGCGGTAGCCGTTCCAGATTTCCCGGGCGCGGTCGCGCTCGCGGCAGAACAGCACGTACTCGCCGTGTTCGCGGCCGGGCAGCAGCACCATCACCGCTTCCGCTTCGGGGAAGCCGCTCAGGTACCAGAAGTCACTGTCCTGGCGGTAGGGGTGCTCCACGTCCCGGTTGCGGGTGCGCTCCGGCGCGGCGGCCAGGATGGCGATGCTGTTGGGCTCCATCTGCTCCATCAGCTCGCGGCGGCGGCGCTGGAATTCCTGCAGACGAATGGTCATGGATGCTCCTATCAATGGCGGATCAGTGGCGGGTGGGCGGCGTTTCGGGGGCATCGCCGGGGGCCGGCTTTTTCGCGGCCTGTTGTTTCATCACCAGGTCGGTGTAGATCATCAGCGCGGACATGCGGCAGTGTTCGACCACCTGCTCGAACATGCGCTCTTCTTCCTCGCCGGTTTCTTCCGGCGTGGTCACCTGGCTGACCGCGGACAGATCGGACAGCGCTTCCTGCACGCCGGACGACAGCTCGGTGTCGGCGACACCGGCGGCGCCGGTACCGAAACCGACCAGGAAGCCTTCGCTCCACTGGCCCAGGGCGGCCACGCGCAAATCCAGGTCGTCTTCGTCGGCGGGCAGCAGCAGGGGCAGCTCCAGGCCGGTGCCGGAAAAGCCTTCCAGGGTCTGGTCGCGCCAGTCGATCAGCGCGCGGGACAGTTCCGGCGGCAGGCCTTCGGGCTGCTCCGCGTGGGCGGCCAGCGTGCCCAGCAGGGTGTTGTCGTCGTGACCGTGGCCGGTGGCCAGCAGGCCGCAGACCACGCCGTGCAGCTCGCTGGGCGAGTTGGGAATGCCGGCCTGGGCGGCGGCGCGGGCGAGATCGTCGAATTCGGGTAGTTCGGGCATGGGACTCTGTCTTTACTCTTTAATGACTTTCTGCAAAGCGGCGCTAAGTGCCTAACCCGCCTTGAATTGCGTTGACCCTTCGCGGGGTCGAACCTATAGTACAAAAAGCCGTCAATTCGGACCCGGATCGGGGGCTCAACCTTAGGCGAACAGCGACCATTTTGCCATGACGATGGAACAACAACTCCGGCAACTGGAAGCCCGGGTGGACGAGCTGCTGCGTATCTCCGCGCATCTGCGCCAGGAGAACCGGCTGCTGCGCGAACGGGAAACCCGCCTGCTCGACGAGCGCGCCCAGTTGCTGAAGAAAAACGATCTGGCCAAGGCCCGCGTTGAAGCCATCATAACCCGCCTGCAATCCCTTGAGCAGGAGGATTCATGAGCGACGGCCATTCCTTGGTGATTCATATCCTGGATAAGGAATACCGTGTCGCCTGCCCGCCCGGCGAGCAGGACAACCTGCTGCGCGCGGCCCGCTATCTGGACAACCAGATGCGCGAGGTGCGCCAGGCCAATGTGATCGGTCTCGAGCGGATCGCCATCATGGCGGCGCTGAACATGAGCCACGAGCTGCTGGAAGCGCGCGAACAACTGGGCGACGACAGCGGCAACGACGACCGCATTCAAGGCCTGCTGAGCCGCCTGGACAACGAGATCCGCGCCTTCGAGGAAGGCAACGACAAGTCGCCTGTCAAGCCCTGACCGTCACTCCCACCCCTGTTATACTGCGTGCAAGTGTTCCCTGGACCGTGCGCCAGCCGGGTTATGTCCCTGCCGATGCTTTACCATTAGGGGTCCAAATTGGTGTGCCTGTGTGCATGTCCGCCTTCGAGCGGAAAGCCTGAGGGCATTAACCTGCGGGCCCCGCCTTGAACTTTTCGGTTCAAGGGCTACACCCGCAGCGGCGGTTCGGGGGACACGCTTTATTCTATGCGGCTACCGCCGCGATACAGGATGCAGGATCAGGATACAGCGCGGATCGAATGAGGCAGTATCGGAGCCGCCTTCCCCGCGCACAAAGGCCCCAGGATTCCAGAGACCTTTCCCTTCATCCTGTATCCTGCATCCTGTATCGTTTTTGCATGCCTAACGACACACCTTCCCGCGCTCAATTGCGCCGCGCCTTGCGGGCGCAACGCCGTGCCGTTAGCGCAGGAGCGCGGCGGCGGGCGGTGCGGGGGTTCGCGCGGAATTTGCCGGCGGCGTTGGGGCCGCGGCGGTTTCGGCATTTCGGGGTGTATCAGGCGGGGGACGGTGAGTTGGATCCTCTGCCCGCCCTCAGGCATTCCCGTTTCGGCGAGGTCGTTCTGTATCTGCCGGTGCTGGACCGGGTGCATCGCGGGCGGCTGCATTTTCATTTGTGGCGGCGCGAGCGGCGGCTCAAGGCGAACCGTTTCGGCATCGGCGAGCCACGGCGCCGGGAACGGGCGCGGGCGGCCTGGGCGCTGGACGCGATTCTGGTGCCGCTGGTGGGCTTCGATGACCGGGGGCACCGGCTGGGCATGGGTGGCGGGTTCTACGACCGCGCATTGGCGGACCTGGCGCGCCGGCCCCGGCGGCCCCGATTAATTGGCGTGGCGTTTGAGTTTCAGCGCCTGTCCAGGCTGCGCGAGGCAGCCTGGGACCGGCCTTTGGATCGGGTGGTTACTGATTCTCATAGTTGCTGAGCTGCATGCCCGCGGAGTTCGCGAAGCGTTTCAGATCAGAGTCGTTGCCGCCGTGGGTGATGGTGCTGATCAGCACCCCGAAAGCAAATACGAAGGCGAGGACGGCGAGTGCGTCCGGCTTTTTCTTCATTGTGTTTCTATTCCCCAAATTTCAAGAAGCTCGGTACAGTGGAGCCCAGTACAATCGCGGTTCGCCGTTTTCTCGCCCCCCGGTATGACCGGCGCGGTACGGCGTTTTCCGCTTCCCCTAAACCCATGTCGGGCGAATGACTCACCATGGTAGGCCATTTATTTCGTAACAAGATGGGAACTGAGTCAAAATTCAGGCATTTACCCCACTCAAGTCAAGCAGTTACGGCCTCATGCTGTCCGACCGGCGCACCCCGTTTTAGTTCAGAAACAGCCTATAGGCCGGGTTGTCACTCTCTTCCACCATCGGGTAGGGCACTTTCTTGAGGTCCTTGCGCAGGTTGCCCCGGTCGCCGAACGGCACCTGGAAGCCCACCAGCACCCGCCCGTAGGCGGCGCCGTGGTTGCGGTAGTGGAACACACTGATGTTCCATTTCTGGCCCAGCGACAGCAGGAATTTGACCAGGGCGCCGGGGCGCTCGGGAAACTCCACCCGGAACAGCATTTCGTCCAGGTCCTGCCGCGAGGTATGACCGCCCACCATGTGACGAATGTGCAGTTTGGCCATCTCGTTGCCGGTCATGTCGACCACCGGGTAGCCGGCGTCGCGCAACTCCGCGAGTAACGGCGCAAGGTCCGTGCCGCCGGGGCGGATCTGCACGCCGACGAAGATGTTGGCCTCGTGTTCGCTGGAATAGCGGTAGTTGAACTCGGTGATGCTGCGCCGGCCCAGGGCCTGGCAGAACGCCCGGAAGGCGCCGGGCTTTTCCGGGATGGTGACGGCCAGGATGGCTTCACGCTGCTCGCCCAGTTCGGCGCGCTCGGAGATGTGCCGCAGGCGGTCGAAGTTCACGTTGGCGCCGCTCTGGATCGCCACCAGGGTTTTGTTCTCGGCGCCGTGCTTGTGCACCCAGTTCTTGAGGCCGGCCAGGGCCAGCGCGCCGGCGGGCTCGCAGATGGCGCGGGTGTCCTCGAAGGAATCCTTGATGGCAGCGCAGATTTCGTCGGTGGTGGCGGTGATCACTTCGTCGACGTGGTCGCGCAGGATGCGGAACGGCTCCTTGCCGATCTGGCGCACCGCCACGCCGTCGGCGAACAGGCCCACTTCCGACAGCGTCACCCGGCGTTTGCTCGCCATGGCGGCCTGCAAGCAGGCGGCGTCTTCCGGCTCCACGGCGATGATCTTCACCGCCGGACGCACGTATTTCACGTAGGCGGCGATGCCCGCCGCCAGGCCGCCGCCGCCCACCGGGATAAAGATGGCGTCCAGCTCACGGCTCTGCTGACGGAGAATCTCCATGCCCACGGTGCCCTGCCCGGCGATCACATCCGGGTCGTCGTAGGGGTGCACGAAGGTCAGGCCTTCTTTTTCCTGCAGCTTGGTGGCGTGGGCCAGGGCGTCGTCGAAACCGTCGCCGTGCAGCACCACCTTGCCGCCGCGCTCGCGCACCGATTTGACCTTGATCTCCGGAGTGGTGCGCGGCATCACGATCACCGCGCGCACGCCCATGGCGCTGGCCGCCAGGGCCAGGCCCTGGGCGTGGTTGCCGGCGGAAGCGCAGATCACGCCCTTATTGCGCTGCTCGTCAGTGAGGCTGGCCAGCTTGTTGTAGGCGCCGCGCAGCTTGAAGGAGAACACCGGCTGCAGATCCTCGCGCTTGAGCAGCACGCGGTTGCCGATGCGCCGGGAGATCAGCGGGGCGGCGTGGATGGGGGTTTCCAGCGCCACGTCGTAGACGCGGGATTGGAGAATCCGTTTTACGTATTGATCAAGCATCGCAGGCATCGAAGGTCCGGAGGGGTAAAACCGCTAGTTTACGGGGCGCGGGGCGGGAGCGTCCATTGCGCTGTCCTGTATCGCGGAGGCACGGGCCCGTATAATCGCGGTTCGTTTGAATCGCGGAGAAGCTCCATGGACCAGAACGCTTTGAAGAAACAGGTGGCCGAGGCCGCGCTGCGCTATGTGCGGGAAGGCGAAGTGGTGGGCGTGGGCACCGGCTCCACCGCCAATTTCTTCATTGACGGTCTGGCGGCCATGAAGGACCGCATCGCCGGCGCGGTGGCCAGCTCCGAGGCGACCGCCGAGCGTCTGCGCGGGCACGGCATCCCGGTGCTGGCGCTGAACGACGTGGACCGCCTGCCGGTGTACGTGGACGGCGCCGACGAGGTCAACGCGCACCGCGAGATGATCAAGGGCGGCGGCGGCGCGCTGACCCGGGAAAAAATCGTCGCGGCGGTGGCGCGGGAGTTCATCTGTATCGTCGACGGCTCCAAGAAGGTCAAACGCCTGGGCGCCTTCCCGCTGCCGGTGGAAGTGATTCCCATGGCGCGTTCCTATGTGGCGCGCAAGCTGGTGGGGCTGGGTGGCCGCCCCGAGTACCGCGAGGGCTTCGTCACCGACAACGGCAACATCATCCTCGATGTCCACAATCTGGATATTGTTAACCCGCTGGATCTGGAAAAAAACCTCAATAATATTACCGGCGTGGTCACCAACGGGCTGTTTGCTCTGCGCCCGGCGGATGTGGTGCTGGTCGGCGAGGGGGGCGGCGTCTCCGTGTACTGACCGCAATGCGCACCTTAATGTGCATAAGATGACACTTAAAAGGTGGCACGTTCGTTCCTTTTAACCGGCCCATTACGTTTGGCAACCCTCCTGCTACGTTCCGTAAACTAACCTGTCCCCCGTCTACCGTTCACAACCTTTTCCATACGGCATTCACCCCCGCTTTGTTTTATTAGTTGCATATGAGGCGAGAGCGTTGCTCGCGGTCACCCCCGTATAAGCACCTTTCGTCATCTTTCACTGGCGCTCCTACCCAGAAAACCGTCCAGTGAAATAAAAGAGCTGAAATAAGCCCAATAACAAGATCCGGAGAGTCTTTATTATGTACCGATCCCTCCAGCAGTCCGCCCGGAGTGTTGCCGCCGCCGTCGCACTCACGGCCAGTGTTCCCGCGCTCGCCGGCATGGGCAATACCGCCAGCACCTACGGGCTTTTCCCCGTCGACGTCGGCACCGCCCAGGCGCTTTCCATGTTCAACGCCCAGGCTTCGGCGCTGTATTACAATCCGGCCTACCTGACCATGGATCCGCGCGGCGAGCTGACCACCGGCCTGCTGCATGCGGAGCAGGAGCTGACCAGCGATGACACGGTAATCAACGATACCCGTTCACAACAAACGCTAATTGCACTGAAAACCAATCTTTCCGATCTGACCAAGATTAGCCATCCGCTGTATTTCGCGATCATCGCCGGGGTGGAAAAGTTTGGCGAAGAGATGCTGGCCTTTAATTCCAGCACCTCCGAGCAGGGGCAATTTTTGAAGTACGGTCGCCAGCCGCTGTTTTTGAATATCGGCGGCGGCACCCAGTTCCTGCACGGCATTAACGTGGGCGGTTCGGTGCACGTTTCGCTGCGCTCCGAAGCGACGTTGAACGCCAGCTCCAACCTGGCCGGGGAAACCCAGTACGAAGAGCTGGACGTGACCGCCAAGCCGGTGATGCGCCCGGTGCTGTCCACCTCCCAGGAGTGGGGCAAGATCATTTGCGGCCATAACGACGACTGCTGGATCGGCGGCCTGGAAACGGCGCTGACGTTCCG
>DASUNW010000154.1:0-2224 GCA_036276955.1 Alcanivorax sp.
CGCCATCTCGTAGGTCATGCCGGTTTCGGCGTTCAGGTCGCGCAGGCGGTCCAGGATGCGCTGGGCGCACTCCGGGCTCTCCTTCGCAATTTCGTCCAGGACAACGTCGTAGAACGCCTGCATCTGCCGCAGGTCCCAGACCTCGGCCATCGCTTTCAGCGCCGTCTCGAGCAGCGAGCGGCGCAGGTTGATCGACTGCCCGAAGAACTTCGGGCTCACCACCTTGCCGTCACGAACCCCGAATTCGCGCAGCAGCTCGGCGTCGCCGTACAGCTGATCCAGGCGCTGCATGAAATCCATGTTCGACTTGCCGTTGGCGCCAGTCTTGGCCACGTACTCCGGCGACGGCGCCACCGGCAGGTGGTCGGAGGCCTCCAGGGCGTAGCGCGCCGATTCCGTGAGCTCCTGCTGATCGGTGCCGAGCAGCTGCTTCACCGCCTTGATCCAGCGGTAGAACGTCGCCTTGGGCACATTCGGGAACTGCTTGCGGAGCGCTTCCCATTGCTCGTCACCGACTTTCTTCAGGTGATCAGCAATGGCAACGAAGGCTTTCTCTTTTGTGGCACTATCGTACTTCTTTGCCATCTATTTTATGGTCCGAGCGATAATTTTATGTCTCATTGTGCACGACCACCGGCCGCTTCGACAAATCGGCGTAACTCGTCGTTCCAGGCGCCGTATCGGGCCACCACGGCGGTGAACTCTTCCACGTCGTGCCCCACCAGTTTCCACTTCGGCCGCCCGGTCTCGTCGTCAATCACCATGTCGCCGTCGTTGTTGATCTTCAGCGCCATGTGGCACATCTCGTGGAACACCAGTATCTCGCGCAGCTTGGCGTCGACGCTGTCCCAGTAGCCGGCGTCGAGGATCATGATGAAGTCCGGCAGGTGGCCGAACATGCGCTCGACCATCCACTCGAACAGGGAGCGCAGCTTGCCTTGCACGGCCGGCAGGTGCATGGCGCCCAGGACGGTGCGGCCGCCTTCGACGAGCGGGAACTCGCGCATCAGGAAGCCGACGGTGGGCTGGTACTCGCGCTGGTCCTCGAACTCCGGGCAGCGTTTCACCAGCCGGTTGTAGATTTCCTTTGGCTGGTGCTTGCCCTTCGGCGGCAGGCGGTACGGCTCAATTCCCATAGGTGACCACGATCTCCCCCGGGCAGTCCGGTGTCTGGTGGTGGTTCCGGGTGCATCGCAGCCCGGCGTTTTTCCCGGTTTTCAGTTTGGCGCCGCAGCAGCAGAGTGCGGCGAGGTCAGCGCCTTCGGTGGCGCCGCAGTTGGAGCACCGGTAGGTGGTGCCGTCGTGCAGGATGCGTCCCAGGCAGTGCTGGCAGACGTGATCTATGAGTTTCCACGCCATCGGCAGTCCCTCAGAACATCGTCAGTTGCTCGTTGGCTGGTCGGGGCGGTGGTCCCCGGAAGCCGACCACGGCGTGGTCACGAGCGGTTTTGAGGGCGGACAGTGCGGCCTCGAGGATGCCGGTGGCCAGGTACTCGCGGTCTTGTGCTGGGCGATCGCCGTCACGGACGGTGACGTGCAGCGGGTGGAGCGCTGGGCACTGGCTGGGTTTGTTGCCGCGGGCGTTTTTGCCCTTCTGGATTTCGTACTGTCGGTTGACGCAGCTGACGCAGAGGCGTCCGTGGATGATGCGTGAGGCGGGTCGGTGGCACCGGGTGCAGAGTTTGCTGGTTTGGAGTGCGGTTTTGGGTTTGAAGTTTTCGATGCCGGCGTGTTGCGCGCCGATTGGGCAGTTGACGCAGGCGTGGAGTCGGATCCTGGCGTCTTCGCCGCCGGTGCGTGTTCGGTTGAACTGTGCGGCGCAGGCGGTCACGGAGAGGGTAGCGTTTCCGTGATATCGCGGGCACCGGAAGTATTCGCCGGGCGCGTTTGGGATTTTGAAGTATTCAACGGGCGCTGTCGCTGTGTTGTCCATGCGTCCCCCAGTGTTCTCCGAGTATTGACCGGATTTTATCCCTTTGGGGACGGGTTGCAAGCGTTCCCGTATTTTTTTCGGCGGCTGGGGTTGATTGCTGGTATGGCGCGATGATTTCAGCGATATAACGCGAAAGGCGTTTTGTCAGGTGGTGTAAGGCGATCGTAAGATGGGAAAAGCCGTTGAGAATCAGGGGCTTACTATATATATATTACTAAAATTACTATTTATTTTTTTTATCCCCGTATGGCTGTCTATGCCTACACCCCTACATATATATATCTCATAATA
>DASUNW010000155.1:0-51231 GCA_036276955.1 Alcanivorax sp.
AGGGTGCGGTTGCCGGACACTTCCAGGGCGCTTTGGTCGGCCAGGTCGAGGGCGGTGTCGAGCATTTCCGGGGTGAAGTTATCCAGCATGATCTGGTCCGGGGCGAGGGCGGCGGCTTCGCGCAGTTCGTCCAGGTTTTCCACCTCGATGATGATTTTCTTGCCGGGGCCTTGTTCGCGGGCGGCGCGGATCGCGGCGGTGATCGAGCCGCAGGCGGTGATGTGGTTTTCCTTGATCAGGAAGGCGTCGTAGAGGCCCACCCGGTGGTTCTGGCAGCCGCCGCAGAGCACCGCGTATTTCTGCGCGGCGCGCAGGCCGGGCAGCGTTTTGCGGGTGTCGAGCACGGTCACGCGGGTGCCGGCCACGGCGTCGGCGTAGCGGCGCGCGGTGGTGGCGGTGGCCATCAGGGTTTGCAGGAAGTTGAGGGCGGTGCGCTCGCCGGTGAGGATGCGGCGGGTGTTGCCGGTGAGCGTGCAGAACACGTCGCCGGCGGCCAGCCGGTCGCCGTCCCGGGCGTGCCATTCCAGGCTCACGCCGCCGAGCTGGCGGAACACTTCCTCGGCCCAGGCGGTGCCGCACAGCACCGCGTCTTCGCGGGTGAGGATGGTGGCGGTGGCGGTGTCGTCCGCGGCGATCAGGCCGGCGGTGAGGTCGCCGTCGCCCAGGTCTTCTTCCAGGGCGAAAGCGACCGCGCGGGCCAGGTGGTCGCCGACGTAGTCGGGCAGGGCGGTCGCGGGGGAGGTGTCTTTATCCATTCGTTTTGAAAAACTCGTTGCTCAGGCGGACCACCACCGGCGCCAGCAGCAGCAGCGCGATCAGGTTGGGAACCGCCATTAGAATATTCATGATGTCCGCCATGGCCCACACCAGATCCAGGCCGACGATGGCGCCCACCGGCACCACCAGCACCCAGACCACCCGGAACGGCATAACGGCTTTGTCGCCGAACAGGTACTGGGTGCAGCGCTCGCTGTAGAGGCTCCAGCCCAGCAGGGTGGTGAAGGCGAACACCGCCAGGCCGCAGGCGACGACCACGTCGCCGAGCGTGCCGAAGGTGCTGGAAAACGCCAGCGCGGAAAGCGGCGCGCCTTCCTCGCCGCTGGTCCAGGCGCCCGTGGCGACGATGGCCAAACCGGTGACGGAGCATACCACGATGGTGTCGATAAAGGTGCCGAGCATGGCGATGCTGCCCTGGCGGGCGGGGTGGTCGGTGTGCGCCGAGGCGTGGGCGATGGGGGCGCTGCCCAGGCCCGCCTCGTTGGAGAAGATGCCGCGCGCCATGCCGAAGCGAATCGCTTCTTTCACGGCGGCGCCGGCGAAGCCACCGGCGGCGGCGGTGCCGGTGAAGGCGTCGTTGAAGCACATCGCGATGGCGCCGGGCAGAGCGCTGGCGTGGTCGGCGAGCACGATCAGGCCGGCCAGCAGGTAGGCCAGCGCCATGAAGGGGACGATGAAGGTGGCCACCCTGGCGATGCGCTTCATGCCGCCGAGCACCACCAGGCCCACCAGCACCGCCAGGGTCAGGCCGGTGACCCAGGTGGGCACGCCGAAACTGTCATTGAGGCCGTGGGCCACGGAGTTGGTTTGCACGGTGTTGCCGATGCCGAAACCGGCGATCATGCCGAACACCGCGAACAGCAGCGCCAGCCAGGCCCAGTTTTCGCCCAGGCCCTTGCGGATGTAGTACATCGGGCCGCCCACGTACTGGCCGAGGCTGTCTTTTTCCCGGTAGTGCACGGCGAGCACCGCTTCGGCGTACTTGGTCGCCATGCCCACCAGGGCGATCAGCCACATCCACACCAGCGCGCCGGGGCCACCGGAGTGGATGGCGGTGGCCACACCGACGATGTTGCCGGTGCCGATGGTGGCCGATAACGACGTCGCCAGGGCGGCACCGGCGCCGATGGTGCCGACCCCGGTGGCCGGCGCGAAAACCTGTCGGAAGCCGAAGCCCAGCCGTCGCAGCGGCAGGAAAGCCAGGCGCACGGTGAGGTAAATGCCGGTGCCGGCGATCAGGATCAGCGCCGGCCATCCCCACAGCACGTTGCTGATCTGTTTCAATAACTCAACAAATTCGGTCATCGCCGGTCTATCCTTTTCAGGTGTCGCCGATTAGTTTTTATGCGTTGCCTTCACGGCCCGCCAACCGCAAAAAAGTCAGGGTAGGGAAAATGACCGGTCAGGGGAAGCGGTTGAAATTGAGTCTGATCGTGGTTTTTTGTACGGTGTTACCAGATATTCCCCGAATCGGATACTGGTTCAAGTTTCTCGGCACAGGGCGGTGCTAAGCTACTTTTCTTAGAAAAGAGGTTCGTAAGGAAGAACGTCGTACGCAATGTCGCGGCGGGCGTCGTCGTTTACGTTTGTCACCATCAGGGTGTGTGCCATGTCCAAGGTTACCCGTCTTAAGCCGCTGGAAGGCGGCAAAGGCCGCGCGGTCAGTCTGCCCAGGCCGCTCGAGCGGGTCCGTGAGCGGATCACCGAGCGTGCCGGCGGGCTGCTGGCGGACATGCTCGACGGCGCCGACGACACCCTGTTCGACCTGGCCGAGAAAGAGACCGACAGCGAGCGCGACCGCTACTTCGACGCCATGCGCGAGCTGCGTCTTCAGCGCGGCGCCTTGGAAACCGGCTTCCGCCAGGCACTGGGCAACCTGTTCCTGGAGAGCACCCGCACTCCGGATGACCGGCAGCGCGCCGCCGACAAGGTGGCGGTGGAAGACCTGGCGCTGGTCAAGCACGAAGAGCTGGAAACCACGGTGGCGCTGGATAATCTGGCCCGCCGTGCCCGCAAAGGCCATGACGAGGCCCTGCGCGCCTTTCAACACCGCCTCGAATACCTGTTCGAGAGCAAGATCGAAATCACCGAACGGAACAACCCCCTGGAGCCGCGCAATCTGGCGGCCTGCTTCTCCGCCTGCCTGGAACGGCTGTCCCTGGACATCCGCGCCCGCCTGATCGTGCTGAAACTGTTCGAACGGGTGGTCATGGACGAAGCCGGCGCCATGGTCGAAGAGGCCAACCGGGTGCTGGCGGACGCCGGCGTACTGCCGGACATGAAGGCCGTGCCCGTGCCCCGGGGCCGCCCGGCCGGCGAGGGTGGCGGGGGCGCCGGCGACTCGGGCGCCGGAGCAGCTGGATCACCGGACCAGCCCCGCGCCGCCGGCGGTTCGCCGTCGACGGGTGGCGCCCCCGCCGCCGCGCCGCCGGCGGACAACGCCATGTTCGGCCTGCTCCAGGAGTTGCTCACCACCTTGCGCGGGCTGGGGCCCGCCGGCGGCGCGCCGGCTTCCGGTTCGTCGGCGCCTGCCGGCGCCGGTACGCCCGGGCCTGCCGATGGCGCCGCGCTCACCTCCGGCATGGCGATCATGCATAACGGCGTGGCCCACCTGAACGGCGCCCCGCTCACCGCCGATGCGCCGGTGCAGGCGGTCAGCAGCCAGGACCTGTTCGGCCTGCTCACCCGTCTGCAGCGGCTCGAGCACGCCCTGGAGGGGGGAGGCGCCGAAGCACAGGACCGCAGCGTCAAGGACGAGCTCTCCGATCTGCTCGAGAGCGAGAACAGCGAGGCCATCCACGCCCTGGACCAGGCCGACGACGACGTCATCAACCTGGTCGCCATGCTGTTCGACTTCATCCTCGACGACGAGGGCCTGCCCTCGGAAATCAAGGCGTTGATCGGCCGGCTGCAGATTCCCCTGCTCAAGGTGGCGATCGCCGACAAGACCTTCTTCAGCAACGAAAACCACGACGCCCGCCTGCTGCTCAACACCCTGGCCCGGGCCGGTTGCCAGTGGGACCCGCAGCAAGGCTACGAGGACGAAACCTACCAACGCATCCACCGGGCGGTGCACGCCATCATCGACGACTACGATGAAGACGCTGCTCTGTTCAGTGAGTTGTTGGCGGAATTCGACGCCTTCTTCAGTGACCAGCGGGCCCGTTCCGAGCGCGTCGCCGAGCGGGTGCGCGAAGCCGAGGAGGGCAAAGCCCGCGCCGAGCAGGCCAGCGAGGTGGTGCGCCGGTACATCGACGCGCGCCTGGCCGGCCGCCAGGTGCCTGATGTGGCCGTGCGTCTGCTGCGCCAGGGCTGGCAGCAGGTGTTGTACCTGACCTGGCTGCGCCAGGGCGAGGACAGCGACGCCTGGCGCCGCTACGCCAAGGTGGTGGACGCCCTGGTGTGGAGCGTGATGCCCCACCGCGCCCCCGCCGACCTGGAAAAGCTGCGCGATCTGAGTCCGAAAGTGGTGCGCGCACTGGAGCACGGCCTCGAATCGATTGAGTACGACGCGGACGAAACCCGCGCCCTGCTGGACGACCTGCTGGCCGTCCACGACAGCCTGATCAAGGGCCTGGAGACCGAGCGGGTGGCGGTGCCCAAGGCGCCGGAACCGGCGCCGCCGGCCCCCTCGGCGCTGCCGGACGACCACGAACTGGTGATGCGGGCGCGCCATCTGCGCGCCGGCCAGTGGCTGGAAATCGGCGAGGGCGAGGACGCCCAGCGCGCCAAGCTGGCCGCCAACATCCGCGACGGCGCCAAGCTGGTGTTCATCAACCGGCGCGGCATCAAGGTGCGCGAGTACGACGCCGCCGGCCTGGCGCTGGCGCTCCACGACGGCGACGTCAGGCTGATCGACGACGGCGCCCTGTTCGACCGCGCCCTGGAAGCGGTGATCGGCGACCTGCGCCGCCTGCAAAACGCCTGATGCTGACGCTCACCAACCATTGGGTGGACCAGGCGCGCAAAGTGCCGTCGCCCAACTTCAACGCTCGCCCCGATCCGGACGACATCGCCCTGGTGGTTATCCACAACATCAGCCTGCCGCCGGAGGAATTCGGCGGCCCCCATATCGAAGCGTTTTTCCAGAACCGCTTGGATCCGTCCCTGCATCCGTACTTCGAGGAAATCCGCGATCTGAAGGTGTCCTCCCACTTCCTGATCCGCCGCGACGGCGAATTGGTGCAGTTCGTCGCCTGCCACCAGCGCGCCTGGCACGCCGGCGTCTCCCGCTGGCGCGACCGCGACAACTGCAACGACTTCGCCCTCGGCATCGAGCTGGAAGGCGCCGACCACGTCCCCTTCGAGGACGCCCAGTACCGCAGCCTGCGCGCGCTGCTCGACACCCTGATCGACCACTACCCGCGCCTCTCCAACGACACCGTCACCGGCCACGAGCACATCGCCCCCGGCCGCAAGACCGACCCCGGCCCGGCGTTCGACTGGGCGCGGCTTTAAACGTCCCTTTGTCGGGTTACGGCCTTCGGCCTAACCCGATCTACTTTTCTGCTGCCGAAATGGTATAAACGGGGGTATGAAACTACTCGTCATTCTTCTTGTGCTCGCCCTGCGCCGCCGTGACGGTGGCTGGCCCCTCTGGCTGACCCGTGAGCATCGGCATCAGCGCTTTATCGACCGGCTGTCGCCGGGCGGCGGCACGCTGGCCTGGTGGCTGGCGGTGGCGCTGCCGACGGTGCTGGTGGCGCTGTTGTTCAGCTGGTTGTGCGGCCTGGCCGGGGCCTTGCTGACCCTGCTTCTGGGCGGCGTGCTGCTGCTCTGGCTGGTGGGCGTGGAGAGTGAATTCCGGCGCATGGACACCCTGCTGGTGCGCGGGCGCATGAACGACCGCGACGCCCTGGCCGGCAGCGCCGCCGAGGCGTTCGACGCCGAACCGCTGCCGCCCGGCCCGGGCGACGAACGCGCTTGGTTCAACGCCCTGGGCGACCGTTTCGTACTGCGCGCCGGCGATCTGTTCGCGGTGCTGTTCTGGGTCACGGTGCTGGGCTTCGGCGCCGCGTTGCTGTTCGTTCTCAACCGGGCCTGGCTGCAACGCCACCCGCGGGACAGCGACTGGGCGCGCAGCCTGGACACCGCCCTGGCCTGGATCCCGGCGCGGCTGACCACCCTGGCGTTGGCGCTGGTGGGGCATTTCGGCATGGTCGCCAAGACCGTCAGCGGGCGCGTCTGGCGGCTCGACGACAGCCGTGGCCTGCTGACCCTGGCCGCCGACGCCGCCCTCGGCGGTGACGCCGACCGCGAAGAGCCCGCCTTCCAGGCCGGCGTTAACCGCCTCGAAGCCCTGCAGGAGCTGATGCTGCGAGCCTTAGCGGTGTGGCTTATTTTCGCCGCTCTCTGGGCCGTGCTCCCGACCTGACGGCCATGTCGGGTTACGGCCTTCGGCTAATCCGACACGGTCAGTCCGACACGGTCAGTCCGCTCCGGACATGAAGCTCTCCAATCTTGCTGCTATGATCGGGTAACGAAACGGCCTATATACCCAGCGCCGTTTCCGTCGTTTCCCCGCCGTCGCGGCGATCCCGCGCCGGCCAGGCACAGCGAAAAAGGACGCGCGCCCATGCAGAACAGAAACTTCTTCGAAGACGTGGACCCGGAAGAAACCCGGGAATGGCTGGAGGCACTGGAATCGGTGCTGGAACAGGAGGGGCCCGAACGCGCCGGCTGGCTGCTGGAAACCCTCACCAATGAAGCCCAGGAACAGGGTGTTATCCGCACCCACCTCGACACGCCCTACCTGAACACCATCCGCCCCAAAGACGAAGCGCCGATCCCCGGCGACATTTACATGGAACGCCGCATCCGTTCCCTGGTGCGCTGGAACGCCCTGGCGATGGTGATCCGCGCCAACAAGGACAACGACGACGAACTGGGCGGCCACATCGCCACCTTCGCGTCGTCCGCCACGCTCTACGACGTCGGCTTCAACCACTTTTTCAAAGCCCCCCACGAGGACAACCCCGGCGACCTGGTCTATTTCCAGGGCCATTCGGCGCCGGGTATTTACGCCCGTTCCTACCTGGAGGGGCGCATCACCGAACAGCAGATGGACAACTTCCGCCGCGAAGTGGACGGCGAGGGGCTGTCGTCCTACCCGCACCCGTGGCTGATGCCGGATTACTGGCAGTTCCCCACCGTGTCCATGGGCCTGGGCGCCATGCAGGCGATCTACCAGGCCCACATCATGAAGTACCTGCAGAACCGGGAATTGATTCCGGACCGCAAGCGCAAGGTGTGGGCGTTTCTCGGCGACGGCGAAATGGACGAACCGGAATCCCTGGGCGCGTTGTCCATGGCCGGCCGCGAACAACTGGATAACCTGATCTTCGTGGTCAACTGCAACCTGCAGCGCCTGGACGGGCCGGTGCGCGGCAACGGCAAGATCATCCAGGAGCTGGAAAGCCTGTTCCGCGGCGCCGGCTGGAATGTCATCAAGGTGGTCTGGGGCCGGCTCTGGGACCCGCTGCTGGAGAAGGATTCCGAAGGCCTGCTGCGCCGCCGCATGGACGAAGCGGTGGACGGCGAATACCAGGCCTACAAGAAAAACGGCGGCGCCTATACCCGCGAGCATTTCTTCGGCAAGTATCCGGAGCTGAAGAAAATGGTCGAGCACATGAGCGACGAAGACGTGTACCGCCTCAATCGCGGCGGCCATGACCCGTTCAAGGTGTACGCCGCCTACCACGAAGCGGTGAACCACACCGGCCAGCCCACGGTGATCCTGGCGAAAACCGTCAAGGGCTATGCCACCGGCGCCGGCGAGGCGGTCAATAAGACCCACCAGATGAAGAAGATGGATCTGGAAAGTCTTAAGGAATTCCGCGACCGCTTCGACATGCCGTTCACTGACAAACAACTGGAAACCGTGCCCTACTACCGGCCGGAAGAAGACTCCGCGGAACTGCGCTACATGCGCGAACAGCGCGAAAAGCTGGGCGGTTCCATGCCGGTGCGGCGCCGCCACGCCAGCAAGAAGCTGACCATTCCCAAACTGGATTTCTTCGAATCCTTCCTGGAAGGCAGCGGCGACCGGGAGATTTCCACCACCATGGCGTTCGTGCGCATGCTCAGCGCGCTGGTGAAAGACAAAAGCATCGGCGACCGGGTGGTGCCGATCGTGCCGGACGAAGCGCGCACCTTCGGCATGGAAGGCATGTTCCGCCAGCTCGGCATCTACTCCTCCAAGGGCCAGCGCTACGAGCCCGAGGACGCCGGCCAGGTGATGTATTATCGCGAAGACAAGAAAGGCCGCATCATGGAGGAGGGCATCAATGAAGCCGGCTCCATGTCCGGCTGGATCGCCGCCGCCACCAGTTACAGCGTGCACGACTTCACGCTGATTCCGTTCTTTATCTACTACTCCATGTTCGGCTTCCAGCGCACCGGTGATTTCTGGTGGGCCGCCGGCGACAGCCAGGCGCGCGGCTTTCTGCTCGGCGGCACCGCCGGACGTACCACGCTTAACGGCGAAGGCCTGCAGCACCAGGACGGTCACAGCCATGTGCTCACCAGCACGGTGCCCAACTGCGTCAGCTACGACCCCACCTACGCCTACGAGGTGGCGGTGATCCTGCAGGACGGTCTGCGCCGCATGTACGAGGAGGAAGAGAGCGTCTTTTACTATCTGACGCTGATGAACGAAAACTACCTGCACGGCGCCATGCCCAAGGGCGCGGAAGACGGCATCCGCAAAGGCATGTACCTGCTGCGCGAAGGCAAGGGCAAACGCGGCAAGAAAGCCAAGCGGGTGCAGTTGCTGGGCTCCGGCACCATCCTCCGCGAAGTGGAAGCCGCCGCCGAGCTGCTGCGCGAGGACTTCGGCGTCGCCGCCGACGTGTGGAGCGTCACCAGCTTCAACGAGCTGCGCCGCGAAGGCCTGCGCGTGGACCGGGACCGCCTGCTCAAGCCGGACCTGAAAGTGGCGCCCACCTGGGTGGAGCAATGCCTGGACAAGCGCCAGGGCCCGGTGATCGCGTCCACGGATTACATCAAGGCCTACGCCGATCAGATCCGCCCCTGGATCAAAGCGCCTTACCGGGTGCTGGGCACCGACGGTTACGGGCGCAGTGATTCGCGCGCCAAGTTGCGGCACTTCTTCGAGGTGGACCGTTACTTCGTGGTTCTGGCGGCGCTCAGCGCGCTCAAGGACGAAGGCGAAGTGGACGCCGCCACCGTCAAGGAAGCGATCAAGAAATACGGCATCGACCCGGAAAAACCCTACCCGGTGATCTCATAAGGAGCCTGCCATGAGCAAGGAAACCATCCGGGTACCCGATGTGGGCAGCAGTGATCCTGTTGACGTCATCGAGGTGTCCGTCAAGAAAGGCGACAGCGTCGAAGCCGAAGACACCATCGTGGTGTTGGAATCCGACAAAGCGTCCGTGGAAGTGCCCTGTCCCAAGGCGGGCACGGTTCTGGAACTGCTGGTGAAAGCCGGCGACCGGGTCAAGGAAGGCGACCCCCTGTTGGAACTGGACACCGAAGCCGGCGCCGAGGACGCCAAGTCCGACGACAGCGAGTCCGACGACGAGCCGGAACAAGAACAGGCGGGGGAAAAGGATCAGCCCGAAGACAAAGAGCAGGGCGAGAAGGAAGAGAAGGCTGAAGAGAAAGCGGAAAAGAAGCCGTCGAAGAAAGACAGCGGCGGCACCCGCGAGCAAACCATTCCCGCCCCGGACCTGGGCGACATCGACGAAGCGGAAATCATCGAGCTGTCGGTGAGCGAAGGCGACAGCGTGGAAGCGGAACAGACCATCCTGGTGCTGGAATCCGACAAGGCGTCCCTGGAGATCCCCAGCCCCGCCGCCGGCACGATCAAAAAGCTGCTGGTAAAAGCGGGCGACAAGATCACCTCCGGCACCGAGCTGATGGTGCTGGAAACCACCGGTGGTGGCGACGACGAATCCGGTGATGACCAGCCCGCCGAAGAGAAGTCTGGCGACAGCAAGCCTGGTGGGGGCAAGTCTGGTGGGAGCGGGCCTGCCCGCGAAGACTCGGACGAAACTTCCAAGCCTTCTGAAACGGCGTCCAAGAAAGACGATTCAGGATCCAGGATGCAGGATACAGGTGGCAGCACCGGGGGAGCATCCGGCGGCATCGGCGAACACCCGGCGAAATCCGGCGCTGGCGCGGCCAGCCGCCCGTCCAAGGACGTGCACGCCGGGCCGGCGGTGCGCAAGCTGGCCCGGGAAACCGGCGTCGACCTCGGCACCGTGCCGCCCAGCGGGCCCAAGGACCGCATCCTCAAGGAAGACGTGCACGCGCACATCAAGCAGCGCATGGCGCAGCCGGCCGCCGCTGCCGGCGGCGGGCCGGATCTTCCCGAGATCGACTTCAGCGAATTCGGCCCGGTGGAACGGGACGAGCTCAACAAACTGCGCAAAGTCGCGGCGAGAAACCTGCACCGCAGCTGGGTGACCATTCCCCATGTCACCCAGTTCGACGAGGCGGATATCACCGAGCTGGAAGCGTTCCGCAAGAGCCAGAACAAGGCCCTGGAAAAAGAAGGCGTCAAGCTCACCATGCTCGCCTTTCTGGTGCAGGCCTGCGCGCGGGCGTTGCGCAAATTCCCGAGAGTGAACAGCTCGCTGGAACCGTCCGGTGAAGCGCTGATCCTGAAGGACTACGTGCACATCGGCATCGCCGTGGACACGCCCAATGGCCTGGTGGTGCCGGTGCTGCGCGACGCCGACAAGAAAGGGCTCAGCCAGATCGCCACGGAAATCGGTGAACTGGCCGGCAAGGCCCGCGACCGCAAGCTGTCGCCGGCGGACATGAAAGGCGCCAGCTTCAGTATCTCGTCGCTGGGTGGCATCGGCGGCACCGCCTTTACGCCCATCGTCAACTGGCCGGAGGTGGCGATTCTCGGCGTCAGCCGTTCCGACACCAAACCGGTGTGGGACGGCAACGCCTTCCAGCCCCGGCTGATGCTGCCGCTGTCGTTCTCCTACGACCACCGGGTGATCGACGGCGCCGACGCCGCGCGCTTCACCACCTACCTCAGCGGCCTGCTCGGCGACATGCGGCGGGCCCTGTTGTAAACGACGGAAGTCACGGCGACCGTAGCAAGCTGCAAGCAGGCCGTGCTGGAGGATAGGCCGTGCCGCTGGCGGGGCCGAGGGCAGCTTGCGCTGCCCGATACAGGATTCAGGATGCAGGATACAGGGGCGAAGGGCGTGCTATCCGATTGGCGTCTTGCTTCGCATCGTGGGCCGACGGTCTGAGCGTGGTGCCGGATCCGAGGGTTCGCACCACGCCATCCCCTGTATCCTGAATCCTGCATCCTGAATCGTCTTTGGGTGCTTGACCGGCACGGCCCGCCCGCCACCCTCGCTGGCTTGCAGCTCGCTCAGGTTTCGTCTTCCGGGTTCTGTAGCCGGTAGCCGACGCCGTAGACGCTGCCGATCCAGTCGTAATCGCCGGTCAGGCCTTCGCTGAGTTTGCGCCGCAGCTTGCGGATGTGGCTGTCGATGGTGCGGTCGGACACCACCCGGTGATCGGAATAGATCACGTCCATAAGCTGGTCGCGGGTCCAGATGCGTCCGGCCTGGCGGGACAACGCGGCCAACAGCTCGAACTCGATCGCGGTGAGCGCGACCCGGGCGCCATCGTGCACCGCCTCGAAGCGGTGCCGGTCGAGGGCCAGGCCACCTTCGGCGGGCGGCTGGGCGGCATTGCCGGCACGGCGCAGCACCGCTTTCACGCGCGCCACCACTTCCCGCGGGCTGAACGGCTTGCAGATATAATCGTCGGCGCCGATTTCCAGGCCCAGCAGCCGGTCCACCTCTTCCACGCGGGCGGTGATCATCAAAATCGGCACTTGAGAGACGCGGCGGATCGCCTTGCATACTTCCATGCCGTCGCCGTCGGGCAGCATCAGGTCCAGCAGAACGGCGTCGAAGTCACCGTCGCGCACGCGCTGCTCGGCGTCGGTGGCGCTGGCGGTCTGCGTCGGCTCGAAATGGCTGTGGCGCAGATAGTCCGCCAGCAATTGCGCCAGCCGGGGCTCGTCCTCGACGATCAGAATTTTCGCCATGTTCCATCCTTCTCTGCTAGCGGGGCAACCGCACCGTAATCCGGAGACCGCCCAGCCGGCCGTGGTCGGCTGTCATGGTGCCGCCGTGGGCTTCAACGATGCGCCGGGCGATAGCCAGGCCCAGGCCGGCGCCGCCGGTCCGGCGATTGCGTGAGCTTTCCACCCGGTAGAGGTGATCGAACAGTTTCGGCAAGGCGTCATCGGGCACCCCGGGGGCACTGTCGTTCAGCGTCAGGCACCAGGCGCCGTCCTCGCCGGCCAGGGCGAGATGCACCGCGCCGTCCTCGTCGGTGTACTTGAGGCTGTTCTGCAGCAGGTTGTCCAGTAGCTGGCGCAGGCGCACCGGGTCGCCGTTGACCCGCGCCGGGGCCAGCTCGGTGCGCAGCTGTATCCGCCGGCGGTTCAGTGCCGGGCCGACCGACTCCAGGGCGTCCTCGCAGAGCGCGTCCAGGTCCAGAGCGGTGAAGTGATAGCGCAGATTGCCGGCGTCGGCTAGGGCCAGGTCATGCAGGTCGTTGACCAGATGGGTGAGCTGGCGCACCTCGGATTCCAGCGCGGCGATGGTGTCGTGGTTGAGCGGCCGCACGCCGTCGACCACCGCTTCCAGCTCGCCCTGCAGCACCGACAGCGGCGTGCGCAGCTCATGGGCGATGTCCGAGAACCAGCGCCGGCGGGCTTTTTGCCCCTGGTCCAGGCGCTCGCCGAGGCTGTCCACATGGTGAATCAGATCACCCAGTTCGTCACGGCGGCGGCTGCCCAGGCGTGTCTGGTAGTCGCCTTCGCGCAGCTTGCGGGTGTGAGCAGTGAGCGCCGTCACCGGCGCCACCAGGTGGCGCGCCAGCAACCAGGACACCAGCAGCGACAGGCCCAGCCCCACCAGGGTCATCCAGCCGGCGAAGTTGAGCTGGCGCTTCTGGAAGCGCCGGTCGAGCTTGTCGCGGATTGCCTCCTGGTCCGGGTAGGCGAGCCAGCCCACCAGATCGTTGTCGGTGCGGATCGGCACCAGACGGCTGAACTGCTGCGGTGGCGGGGGGCCGAGCAGCGGGCGTTGGTCCGGGGCCAGCAGGCTGAGATGGCGCGGTGCGTCGCGGCGGTCGCGCTTGCTCGGTTCGGTGTCGTTGTTGCGGTCACCGGCCAGCCAGTACAGCCGGCCCAGCACCCGAGGATCGCTGAGCAGGAAATCCCAGCTGCCCTGTTGCGCATGGAGCACGCCGAGATGGTCGGCCAGGCGCTCGACCTGGGCCTGCTGCCGCTCGTCGATGTACTTGCGCAGGCTCTGCTCAAAGGCAAAGAAATAGAAACCGCTGGCGGCCACGATCAGCACCACGAAGGTGCCGAGAAAGGTGAGGAAAAGCTTGTTGCGGATGCCCATGGTCGACCGGCGGACCTCGCCAGAATAACGGAACCGCCAGTCTAAGCGCTGCCGGGCCCGCGACCCAGCGCCTTGCACATTCTTTCAAAATCCAGGAGCGGGCGGGTCAACGATCCTGGCGGCGCACCCATTGCGGCTCTTGGGTGCCGGTGCGCAGGTTGATGGCGCGGGCCATCACGAACAGCAGGTCGCCGATACGGTTCAGCACGGCGCGGCTCACCGGGTTGATTTGCTCGTCGTCGCCGACCGCGATCAGATCCCGTTCGGCGCGCCGTGCCACGGTGCGGCAATGGTGGCACCAGGCGGCGTCCGGGTGGCCGCCGGGCAGTACGAATTCCTTGAGCGGTTCCAGCTCCGCGTTCAGGGTGTCGGCCTGGGATTCCACTTCCACCAGGTCGTGGTCGGTGAGGGTGACGGTGCCGGGCACCGCCAGTTCCCCGCCCAGGTCGAACAGCAGATGCTGGACACGCTCCAGCAGCGCGTCCACGTCCGCGTCCAGGGCCCGGGCGCGGAGCACGCCCAGGCCGCTGTTCAGTTCGTCCAGCGCACCCAGGGCCTGGATGCGCGGGTGATCCTTGGCGATGCGGCTGCCGTCGGCCAGGCCGGTGCGGCCGTCGTCGCCGCTGCGCGTGATCACCCGGTTGATGCGGGTTTTATCGTCCTTGCGGTCGCTCATGGTCAGAATTCCATTCCCAGGCTCACCCGGTAGTGCCGTTCCGGCAGGGGGTAGGCGTTGTAACTGAGGTTGTTGGTGGCTTTGATGCCGTAATCCGCCGCCAGTTCATCCTCCAGGTTATAGGCCCCGATGCGCAAGTAGGCGTTTTGGTAGCGGGCGGTGGCCTCGAGGTCGGTCATCCGGTAACTGTCCAACTGCTGGAAGCTGTTGGGCTGGTCGTTGTCGAAGCGGCGTTTGCCCACGTAGCGGTGCGCCAGGGACAGCTCCAGCCAGGACAGCGCCTGCCAGTTGGCCTGGGCGTAGAACAGCTGGCGCGACACCAGCGGCACGTCGTTGCCCTGCCACTCGCCTTCGTCGAACTCGGCCCGTTGCAGGGTGCCGTTGAGCACCAGGGTGAGGTCCCGGTCCAGCCGCCAGCGGCTGTTCAGGCTGACGCCGCGCCGCCGGGTGCGGTCTTCCAGATTGACGTTGGCGCCGAAGACGCCGGCATAAGGGTTGTAGACAATTTCGTTTTCGAAGCGGCCGTACCAGGCGGTCAGCGTTGAGCTCTGGATGCCTTTTTGCCAGCTCGCGCCCAGGGTGTACTGCTCGCCGGTTTGCGGCGCCAGCAGTTCGTCGTCCGGGGTGATCTCGTCGGCGTTGACGATGCGCACGCTGCGCTGGGCGCCGGCGAACACATCCACGCCGCCGTCGAAGTGGTAACGCACGCCGCCTTCGTACATCTCGGCGTCCTGGCTGTCCTGGCCCTGGCCGGCGCCGAAGCCGGTGGTTTCGGTTTCGGTGTCCACGTCCAGGCGGCGCGCGCCGAGGGTGAACGACCAGCGGTCCAGGGTCATCACGTCGTGGAAATACCAGGCGGTTTGCCGCTGGTCCAGGTCCTTGGTGCTGGTGGGGTCGCCGATGTCGCCTTTGCCAGCGGCGCTGCGGTTCTCCAGGCGGTAGTCGTACAGGTCCCAGCCCACGGTGGTGTTGTGGGTCAGGCCGGCCAGACCGAACTGGCTGGTGAAACGCGGATTGACGCTGTAGCTGTCCACGTCGGTCTCGCCATAGGTGGAGAAGCCGGGGAAGTAGAAGAAGTAGCTCTGTTCCTTGCGGCGCGCGGAGAAATCCAGATGCAGCCGGCTGTGGTCGCCGATCCGCGCGTTCATGCCCGGCATTACCGTGACGGTGTCCTGGTCGGCCCAGTCGTAGGGCGTGTTGGCGCCCTTCGGATCGTCCTCGAACGGGTTTTCGCCGGTGCTCAGGTTGACCGTGCGGCCGCCGGGCAGGTCCAGGTTCTGGCGCTCGCCGGTGGC
This sequence comes from Alcanivorax sp., assembly GCA_036276955.1. GTDB lineage: Bacteria > Pseudomonadota > Gammaproteobacteria > Pseudomonadales > Alcanivoracaceae > Alloalcanivorax. Next base: position 15,171 of record DASUNW010000155.1, read on the forward strand.
GGTCAGGTAGAAGGTCAGGTCGTCGCGGCGGGTGCGCAGATCGGCGAAGGCGTTGCGCTGCTGCAGGTCGTTGTTTTGCCGGTAGCCGTCGCTGTGCAGGGCCTGCACCGAGGCGGCGGCGCTGGTGTGGTTGTCGCCTGTCCCCTGGTGGCCGGTGGCCCACAGGCTGCCGCCGCTGGTGCTGAAGCTGCCGCTGGTGACTTCCACGCCGGCCTGGTTGTTATAACGCTCGCGGGTAACGATGTTGATCGCGCCGCCGACCGCGCCATTGCCGTAGAGGGCGGCGCCGGCCCCGGGCAGCACTTCGATGCGTTCGATCGCCGCCAGCGGGATCGAGGCGATGTCCGGGCCGGACAGATCCACGTTGCTGTAGCGGCGGCCGTTGAGCAGCACCAGGGTGTTGGAGGTGGCGCTGGCGCCGAAGCCCTGCATGTCGATGGTGGCGCGGGCGCCGTTGATGCCGTAATTGCGGCGCACCTGGACGCCGCCCAGGGTGTCCAGCACGTCCGCCAGGTTATGGGCGGGCATCGCCGCGATGGCGTCGCGGTCCAGCACCAGGGTGCCGGTGGGCAGCTCCCGCGCCACGCTGGCGGTGCGCGAGCCGGTGACTTCCACCGGGGTGAGCGTGTTGCCGTCGTTATCGGATTGAGCGGCCTGGGTAACAGGCGCGTACAGGCAAGCCGTGGCCAAAGCCAGTTTCGCAGCGGTCTTAAGGTGGGTATGCATAGTATTGTCCTCCCGATGCACCCTCCGTACATGGGGTGCGCCCGTTCCGACCGGGGTCGCAAAGGGCGCGCCAGTGGCGACAGGCCGGTCTCCGGGCTCGAGGAGTGACGCCGTTACCGCCTTCCCAGGGCGCGCCTGGTGGCGTGGTGGTAACGACTACCTCATACCGTTGCGGGGGCAGCGCCGGCCTTTCACCGGCTTCCCGTACACCTGAAGCGGACGCAAACATAGAGCAACGCCGCTCCCGGCACAACCGAGGGATGTTGTCGGGGCGGGCGCTGTAGGTCGGATTAGCGAAGCGTAATCCGACAATCGTTCAGGGGTGTCGCGCTTTGACGGCGGTGACGATGCGACGGTGGGCGGGCAGGTCGAGGCCGAGGGCGCCGGCCTGGCGCAGCAACCAGCCGTTGATGGCGTCGATTTCGGTGACGGCGCCGGCCTGCATGTCGGCGCGCATGGAAGAGGTGTTGCCGGCGGTGGCTTCGGCCAGCGCGCGGACGCCGGTCAGCGAATCGCCGGGCCAGGTGGCGTCCAGGGCGGTGAAGATCTGGTCCGCTTCGCGGGCGAGCTGTTCGGCTTCGGCGGCCAGTACCGGGTCCTGGAAGATGCGGCCGTTGGCCACGTCGTGCAGGCCGGTGAGCGGGTTGATCACCGCGTTGCCGACCAGCTTGCGCCACTGACGGTGGCGGAAGTCGCGCGGCCAGTGCAGTTTCGGCCAGTGCGCGGCCAGGGTGCTGAACCAGGCGGGCGGCGTACCGTCGCCCATCCAGGTGTCGTTCACGGCGACGACGCGATGGCCGTCGCCGTCGCGCTTCACCGCCGAGGCGCTGACCACCTCGATCATGCGCGCCCCGGGGGGCAGCAGCCGGTCCAGGCTGCCCAGACCGTTCTGCAGTCGCAGCACGGTGGCGTCCGCCGCCAGCGGCAACCCGCCCAGCGCCGCCGCTGAAAACGGCGCCTTGCAGGCGACCACCAGCCGCTGGATTGTGCGAGCGGGCCTTTCGCGGGCAAGGCCCGCTCGCACAATGGGTTGGCAGGCCAGATGCAGCAGTACTGCTTCGCCGTCCGGGAGGATCAGCGTGCGTTCCAGGGTTGTCGTGTGGTCGCGGCGCAGGGCGATGACGGTGAAGCCGGCGCGCTGCAGGTAGTGGGCGGCGAGCAGGCCCATGTTGCCGGCGCCCAGCAGGTACCAGGGTTCGGCGTGGTCGGAGGAGGCTGGCGTGGTCATGGCGTTATGCTAGGCGCGCCGGCGGCCGGTCACAATCGCGGCGTGGCGTCCGGGGGCGCGGCGGTTGTTAAATGTTCCCGGGGCTGTGTTGTGCTGCGCCGCGCAAACCGGGACTATGTCGGCTTTCGTCGACCGAACCGAACCGAATAAGTACGGGAAAGCCATGCCCCCCCTGAGCGATACGTTCCGCACCGCCTGGCGGCTTTACAGTCACCCCCGGGTGGTGGTGATGCTGTTTTTGGGGTTCTCCGCCGGGCTGCCGTACCTGCTGGTGTTCTCCACGCTGTCCGCCTGGTTGGCGGACGCGGACGTGGACCGTGCCGCCATTGGCTACTTCAGCTGGGTGGGCATCATGTTTTCCATCAAGGTGTTCTGGGCGCCGGTGGTGGACCGGCTCAAGCTGCCGTTCCTGAGCCGCCTGTTGGGGCAGCGGCGGGGCTGGCTGCTGTTGGCCCAGGTGGGCATCGCGCTGTCCCTGGCGGCGCTGGCGCAGGTGGAGCCGGTCGGGCATCTGGAACGGTTCGCCCAGTTGGCGCTGCTGGTGGCGTTCTGTTCGGCCACCCAGGACATCTGCATCGACGCCTACCGCATCGATTCCGCCGACGAAACCTTCCAGGGCGCCATGGCCGCCACCTATATCTTCGGCTACCGCACCGCCATGCTGGTGGCCGGCGCCGGCGCTTTCTACATCGCCAGTTACGATTCCTGGAACGGCGCCTATCACGCCATGGCCTGGCTGATGGGGGTGGGTATCGTCACCACCTTGATTATCCGCGAGCCGGAAACGCCGCCCCGGCAAAGCTTCGGCCGCGACCCCAGGCAGTGGCTGGAAACCGCCCTGATCGCCCCGTTCCGGGACTTCTTCAAGCGCTACGGACGCATCGCCCTGGGCCTGCTGGCGCTGGTGGCGATCTACCGGATCAGCGATATCACCATGGGGGTGATGGCCAATCCCTTCTATTTGGACATCGGTTACACCAAGAACGAAATCGCCACGGTGGCCAAGTTCTTCGGCTTCTTCATGACCATTATGGGGTCCGCGGTGGGCGGGCTGGCGGTACTGCGCTACGGCCTGGGCCGGTCCTTGCTGGTGGGCGCGGTGGGCGTGGCGCTGACCAATCTGCTGTTCGCGGTGATGGCGACCTATTCGCCGGTCACCCAGGTGCCGGTGGACCCGGAACAGGTGCGCTGGGTGTCGCTGGCCTGGCTGGCGGCGGTGATCAGCGCCGATAACCTGTTCGGCGGCTTCGCCAATGTGGCGTTGATCGCCTTTATGTCGAGCCTCACCAATCGCAACTTCAGCGCCACCCAGTTCGCCATATTCAGCTCGCTGATGACCCTGCCGGGCAAGTTCATCGGCGGTTTCTCCGGGGAAGTGGTGGAAGCCTCGGGCTACGCGGTGTTCTTCAACTACGCCGCGCTGTTGGGCGTGCCGGCGATCCTGTTGACGATCTGGTGGTTGCGGCGGCGCGACGGGACGGTGTGATGTCGGGTTACGGCCTTCGGCCTAACCCGACCTACCGTAGGTCGGATTAGCCGAAGGCGTAATCCGACAATACGATCGTCGTCAGGGCCGCCAGAAAGAGGATTTGGGAACGCGGTTGCCGAGCACGGTGACGCCTTCGTCGCTGAGCCGCTGGATCTGGATTTCGCCGCTGGGCGTGCCGGCCAGGGGCAGGCCGCCGTCGCCGCGTATCACCCGGTGCCAGGGCAGGGCGGAGCCCTTCGGCAGCCGCCCCATCAGGCGCCCCACGAAGCGGGCATGGCGGGGGTAGCCCGCCTGCCGCGCCACCTGCCCGTAGCTGGCCACGCGGCCCGCCGGGATGGCGCCGACGATCTGATAGACCGCGTCGGTGAATTCCTGGTTCATAACGACAGTTGCAAGTTGCAAGTTGCAAGTTGAAAGTTGAAAGCGGCAAGTAGGCCGTGCTGGCGGACGGGCCGTGCCGTGAGCCGCGATTCAGGATTCAGGATACAGGATACAGCGCGGCGCCGGGGCGGGGGAAGCGGACCTGCCTGCGCTCCGCGCCCTTGCGTATCTGCAGCCAGCGCCATGTTAATGTGCAATGCCTCGCCGCACCCCCAGGACCGTCCCCTGTATCCTGCATCCTGCATCTTGAATCGGGTGGCGCCAGCCACCCTCGGCCCCTTTTCAACTTGCAACTTTCAACTTGTGTCTTCTACCGCAGCCCGCCGTCGGTTTCGATGACGCGGCCGGTGAAGTAGTCGTTCTCGAAGATGAACTGCACAGAGCGGGCGATGTGCTCCGGTTCGCCGAGCCGTTTCAGCGGCACCGAGCTCACCAGCCGGTCACGGGCTTCGGGCTTCATGGCGGCGATCATATCGGTGTTGATGGTGCCGGGCGCCACCACGCCGGTGCGGATGTTGTAGCGCGCCAGCTCCCGCGCCCAGACTTCGGCCAGGGCCACCACGCCCGCTTTGGCGGCGGCGTAGTTGGTTTGCCCGAAGCTGCCGTGGCGGGCGATCGAGGAGATATTGACGATCACGCCTTCCTCGACGCCGTTCTCCAGCATGCAGCGGGCCGCCTCGCGACCGCACAGGAACACCCCGGTCAGGTTCACGTCGATCACCGCCTGCCACTGCTGCAGGCTCATGGACGATTGCACTTCACCCTCTTTGAACTTCACCAGCAGGCCGTCGCGGGTGATGCCGGCGTTGTTGACCAGGCCGTGCAGGGCGCCGAAGTCCGCCACCACGCCGTCGAACAGGGCGGTGACGTCTTCTTCCTTGGCGACATTGGCCAGGTAGCTTTTCGCTTCGCCGCCGGCCTGCTCGCAACGGGCCACGGTGTCGCGCAGGTCGTCCTCGTTCAGGTCCACGCAGGCGATGCGCGCGCCACGGCCGGCCAGGCTCTCGGCGATGCCGCGTCCCAGGCCCCGACCGGCACCGGTGACCACCACTACCTTGTTGTTCAAATCCATCGGTCGCTCCTCGTCAAACGGAAAGCCAGAGTATGCCCAGGGCCAACCGGCGGGCCAATGACCAAAAACATAGCCGCGGGCTACAAGCTGCAGGCAGGCCGTGCCGGCGGACGGGCCGAGGGTGGCTGGCGCCACCCGATACAGGATGCAGGATTCAGGATACAGGGGAAGGCTCTGGAGTGGGCGGACCGGCTTGCGTATTAGCACGACGCCGGTTGCCAAGACGCAAGGGCGCGGAGTGAAGGACTTTCCGACCCACCGATCTTCCCGCCGCGCTGTATCCTGCATCCTGAATCCTGTATCGCGGCTCATGGCACGGCCTCTCTGCCAGCACGGCCAGCCTGCCGCTTGAAGCTTGAAGCTTGCCGCTTGAAATGGCGCGCGCCGCCCCCATCTCGCGGGCACGGTGATGAAATAGATTTCGTCACCCACCTATTGACTGCCGTGAAGCGGCAACTATGATTAGCACTCGACTCGTGAGAGTGCTAATTCCGGTTTGCGGGGCCCCGGCCCCGGTGACCTCAGAGCCAACTTGGAGAATGGAGACCATGAAGATTCGTCCTTTGCATGATCGCGTGCTGGTGCGCCGCGAGGAGGAAGAGACCAAAACCGCCGGTGGCATCGTGCTGCCCGGTTCCGCCGCCGAGAAGCCGTCCCGGGGCGAAGTGATCGCCGTGGGTAATGGCAAGATCCAGGAGAACGGCGACGTTCGCGCCCTGGACGTGAAAGCCGGCGACAAAGTGATTTTCGGTCAGTACTCCGGCAACACCGTGAAAGTGGACGGTGAAGAGCTTCTGATCATGAGCGAAGCCGAGATTCTTGCCGTCATCGAAGGCTGAAAGCCAAAGGTTAAGAACGAATAACCGAATTTTGCAGAGGTAGCGATAATGTCTAAAGAAGTGATTTTCCGCGACGAAGGCCGGCAGCGCATGCTGCGTGGCGTTAACGTTCTGGCCGACGCGGTAAAAGTAACCCTGGGCCCGAAAGGCCGTAACGTGGTGCTGGAGAAATCCTTCGGCGCGCCGCTGATCACCAAGGACGGCGTGACCGTCGCCAAGGATATCGAGCTGGAAGACAAGTTCGAGAACATGGGCGCGCAGATGGTCAAGGAAGTGGCCTCCAAGTCCAACGACGAAGCCGGCGACGGCACCACCACCGCCACCGTGCTGGCCCAGGCGATCGTCACCGAAGGCCTGAAGTCGGTGACCGCCGGCATGAACCCGATGGACCTCAAGCGTGGTATCGACAAAGCCACCGACGCCATCGTCGAAGAGATCAAGAAGCTCTCCACCCCGTGTGACACCACCAAGAGCATCGAGCAGGTGGGCACCATCTCCGCCAACTCCGATAAGTCCGTGGGTGAAATCATCGCCCAGGCCATGGAGAAGGTCGGCCAGGAAGGCGTGATCACCGTGGAAGAAGGCCAGTCCCTGGTCAACGAACTGGAAGTCGTGGAAGGCATGCAGTTCGACCGTGGCTACCTGAGCCCGTACTTCATCAACAACCAGGAAAAGATGCAGGTGGAGCTCGAAGACCCCTACATCCTGCTGGTGGATAAGAAGATCTCCAACATCCGCGAGCTGCTGCCGGTTCTCGAGAACGTGGCCAAGGCAGGCAAGCCGCTGATGATCATCGCCGAGGATATCGAAGGCGAAGCGCTGGCCACCCTGGTGGTCAACAACATGCGCGGCATCATCAAGTGTGCCGCCGTGAAAGCGCCCGGTTTCGGCGACCGCCGCAAAGCGATGCTGCAGGATCTGGCGATCCTCACCGGCGGCACCGTGATTTCCGAAGAAGTCGGTCTGAGCCTCGAGAACGTAGCCCTGGAAGACCTGGGTTCCGCCAAGAAGGTCAACATCGACAAGGAAAACACCACCGTGGTCGGCGGCAAGGGCGTGCAGGCGGACATCGATTCCCGCGTGGAGCAGATCCGCAAGGAAATCGAGAACTCCTCGTCTGACTACGACAAGGAAAAGCTCCAGGAACGCGTGGCCAAGCTGGCCGGCGGCGTGGCCGTGATCAAGATCGGCGCCGCCACCGAAATGGAAATGAAAGAGAAGAAAGCCCGCGTCGACGACGCCCTGCACGCCACCCGTGCGGCGGTCGAAGAAGGCGTGGTGCCCGGCGGCGGTGTCGCCCTGGTGCGTGCCCTGACCAGCATCGGCAAGCTGAAAGGCGACAACGAAGATCAGACCGCCGGTATCGCGCTGATCATCCGCGCTCTCGAAGCCCCGCTGCGCCAGATCGTCTACAACGCCGGCGGCGAGCCGTCCGTGGTGGTACAGGAAGTACGCAACGGCAAAGGTAACTACGGCTACAACGCCGCCACCGGCGAGTACGGTGACATGATCGAGATGGGCATCCTGGACCCGGCCAAAGTGACCCGGTCGGCCCTGCAGGCAGCCGCTTCCGTGGCCGGTCTGATGATCACCACCGAAGCCATGATCGCCGACAAGCCTGAAGAAGGCGGCGGTGGCGCCCCGGATATGGGCGGCATGGGCGGCATGGGTGGCATGGGTGGCATGATGTAAATCAGCCGGTCCCACGACCCTGTGAAAAAGCCCCGGCGGGTTCTCCCGCCGGGGCTTTTTTATGGGTATCCTGCGTCGATGCACACCCGCGACCCGAAACTGCTTCCCCTGGCGTTGGCGTTCATCGCCCTGGTATTGATACTGGGCCTGGCCCACCAGTGGGTGAATCCGTGGCTGCGCTACGACCGCGCCGCCGTCGCCGGCGGGGAGGTCTGGCGCCTGGTCACCGCCCATCTGGTGCATCTGAATCTCTGGCACGCGCTGCTGAATCTGGGCGGGCTGGTGCTGATTTTGTTTTTCTTCCGCGACTTGCTGGACCGGCGGCGGTTCGGGTTGTGGTTCGCGGTAAGCGCGCCGCTGGTGGCGGCGGTGTTCTTCGTGCTGGACCGGGATCTGGGCTGGTATGTGGGGTTGTCGGGGCTGCTGCAGGGGCTGTTGGTGCTGTGCCTGCTGCTCGGCTGGCGCGGCAACCCGGTGCTGCATTCGCTGGTGCTGGCGGTGGTCGTGGGCCGGCTGGTGTGGGAGCAGTTGCCCGGTTATGACGTGGACTATCTGCGCGCCTGGATTAACGGTCGCGTGTACGTCAACGCCCATCTGTACGGGGCGCTCAGCGGCGCGCTGCTGGCGGCGGCGATGATGCTGGCCGGTCGCCGGCGCACAACCCTCGGACGGCGCTCGGACATTTGCTAAGCTGTACGGTCGGTCGCACAGGAACAACACCATGAATGAAGCGCAGCGTCAGAGTTATCTCCGCGCCCTGGGTTTGACGCCCTGGGTGGCGCGTACGACGCTGCCGGGCGCGGCGCCGTCCGAGCCGCTGGACTGGGCCGCCGAAACCGACGCCGGGGAAAGCCCGGCGGCGGCGTCGGTGGAAGCCACGCCGGTGAGAACGGCGCCGGGCGTTGGCGACGCGGAACAAACGCCGGGGGACGGGAACACCGGCCAACCTCGGGCGGACCAGCCCGTGGCGGAGGCGCCGGCTCCGGCGCCCCGGGACAGCGTTGCCGAGGCACCGGCGGAAGCGGCCGGCCTGACCTTCACCCTGGAGGCCTACCTGGCCGGCGACACCTGGGTGGTGTTCCAGCAGGAGGACGCCCAGGCGCCGGGGCTGGGGCGCTACACCGGTGCCCTGGCCGCGTCCTTGCTGGCGGTGTTCGGCGCCGTCCCGGAGCGGCCGCGTCGCTTCTACTGTCCGCTCACCAGAGAGCCGATGAACGCCGGCCAGGCCGCCCAGGCGCTCACCGCCTTCTTCGCCGGGCTGGCCCGGCGGCACGGCGGCCGCCAGGCGTTGATCTGCGTGGAGGACACGCTGGCGAAAGCGGTACTGGGCGGCGAGCGCTTCCAGACCGCGCGGCTGGGCGAGATGCCGGCGCTGGCGGTGCACAGCCTGCAGGAGATGCTCGACCGGCCGGCGGTCGCCAAGAAGCGCAGCTGGCGGGCGATGGTAGAGAACGGCTTCGTACGGTCGCGCGAATGACGGTGGGTCCGGACGGGGCCCGCATGCGGGCCATGACCAGCGCGGATCTGCCGGCGGTGCTGGCGATCGAGACCGCCAGCCAGCCCACCCCCTGGAGCGAAGGCAATTTCCGCGACTGTCTGCTGGGGGCGTACCGTTGCCGGGTGGCGGCCATGGATGGCGAGCCGGTGGGCTTTATGATTCTTTCCAGCGTGCTTGATGAGATGCATCTGCTTAACGTTGCGGTGGCCCCGGCGCGTCAGCGTCGCGGGTTGGCGCTATGGATGCTGGAGGACGCGCTCGCGGGAGCGCGCGCGGAAGCCATGTCGGTGATCTACCTGGAGGTGCGCGCCGGCAACGAAGGCGCCCAGAGCCTCTACCGGCGTCTCGGTTTCGTTGAGAACGGCCGCCGCAAGGGCTACTACCGGGCCGGCGCCGGTCGCGAGGACGCGGTGCTGATGATGCTGGAGCTGCTCGGACACAAATGACAGGGGATTGTCGGGTTACGCTTCGCTAACCCGACCTACTCCGGCTGGATTACGCGCCAGCCTTCCTCGGTGCGCTCCAGCATCAGCCGGCGCTCCTGTTCGAAGGTGTCGCCTTTCTCGAAGTTGCCGAATTCCACCCGCACCGCGGCCAGCGCCATGACCATGGCGAACCGGTCCACGGCGTCCCGTTCCTCGTCGCGCTTCACCGTGTTGTTGTACTCGGACAGACCCCGCTGCGCTTGCATGGTGTAGCGCACGTCCACGGTGGTGTGGTCATCGTCTTCCGGATAACGGCCGACAATGTCCACTTCGGTGACCTCGAAAAGCTCTTCAAGATGAGCCTGTTTGAGTTCCTGGTTGAGGGCGTCTCGGATCACGCCGTCGTCGGGGTGGTCGCCGCAGGCCGTCAGCAGGGCGACAAGCAGCAGGGCGGGGGCCAGATAAAGCGCTCGCATGGGATCATCCTTGTTTTGATTGTCGTTGTGTGGATCGCATTCCGTGCGACGAACTCTAACACGACCGTAACACTTAGTCCTGATACCCCATGGCCTGCTGGACCTGACGGGCCCAGGCGGTGCTGTGCCGGTAGGCCACTTCGTAGTAGGCCCGTTCGCCGAGCAGCGAGAGCGTGTCGAACCGGCCGGCCTCGTAGGCTTCCACTTCGGTGAGCACCGCGCCGAGCGGGCCTTGGCGTTCCAGCAGGGCGCTTTTCACATCCTGGCTGAGCGGCACCTGCTCCATCAGTTCCGGCATGGCGATGTCCATCAGGGCGTCGAGCTGGGACAGCAGGCCGACGATGAAATGGTTTACCGAGGTGCTGCGTTCGCCGCCTTCCTGATCACTGAGTTCCGCCAGCACTTCGCACATGCGCCCGCGTATCAGCATGCTCCGGGTGAGCGCTTCGGGTTTGTGCATCTCGCCGTCGATCAGGAACAGATTGGCCCAGCGTTTGATCTCTTCCAGGCCGAGCAGGGCGATGGCGTCGGACAGCGAATTCACTTCCCGGCGCAGGCCCATGGCGGCGGAGTTCACCGTTTTCAGCAGGCGGTAGGTGAGGCCGGCGTCCTTGATGGCGATCTCTTCCAGCCGTGCCGGCGAGGCGTCCGGGCTGTGCAGTTCGGTGAGCAGTTGCAGCAGCAGCAGCTTGTTGCCGGTGATTTTCCTGCCTTTCACGGGCGACGGGGTGCTCAGGAAATCGCCTTGGTAATAATCGAAGCCCAGCTCCATGCAGCGCTGGAACTGGGCGCGGTCGGCGATCCGGTCGGCGAGCAGTTCGACGCCGTGGGCGCGCAGCTTTTCCGCCGTGCGCCGCAGGGCAGCGGCGTCGCGGCCGCGAATGTCGACCTTGACGATGTGGACAATATTCAACAGCACGTCCAGTTCGTCGTCAGCGGGGTCGTCGTAGCCGTCCATCGCCAGCCGGTAACCGCGGCGCGCCAGTGCCTTGAGGCGGTCCACCAGTTCCGAGGTGAGCGTCAGGTGTTGCGAAATTTCCAGGATGTACTGCTTTTTCGGCAGGCTGGGCAGCTCCGGCGCCATCAACACTTCGTCGGTGACCTTCAGAAAGCTGGGTACCGAGCGGCTCTTACCGCCCTGAAACACATAGGTGTAGGTGCCCAGGATCACGGTGTTGGTGGCTTCGATGTCGGACAGCGAGGCGCCCTCGGCGGGCTTTTCGCCGTGCAACAGCAATTGGAACGCGGCCACGTCCTGGTTGCGGGTATACACCGGCCGGCAGGCCAGTATCACGTCGAGTTTGTCTTCCGCCTCGATGGCGTCCCGTGCTCTGGTCACTCTGGGCGCTCCCACTGGTCACGTTTCAGGCGCGGCTGTTCACCTGGCCGCCGGCGGCCCGCGCTTGCCCGTCGGGCCCATACAAGCCCTTGCCGGCGGTTTCCTCGATAAAGTTCAGCATCCGCTGGTTGTGTTCCAGACGAATGCCGATCAGCACGCCGTTGGTTCGGTTCAGACGCGCGGCCTGGTCGGCCTGGTCGCGGATCGCGCTCCACAGCGCGGCGCAACCGGCGTCCATGGCGGCCCGTTCGTCACCGGCGCGGTTGTCCTCGTAGCCAAGCCGGCGTTGCACTTGGCGGCGCTGGGTCTCGAAGCGCTCCAGTGCCTGGAAGTGCTGCTGCTTGGCCTGCGCCACGCGCGCCAGGCCGTCACCGTCGACGACGCCGTCACGCAGTAAACCGCGCTCCTCATCGAGCAGGCCGAGCAACGTCTCCAGGCGCGCGCGATGGCGTTCCAGGTGGTCCGCCAGGCTCATTGCGAATCCGCGTCCAGCAGATCGCGGACGCTGGCGATCAGGCCGTCGGCGATCTTGTCAGCGCGGATTTCCAGCCGCCCCTCGGAGATCGCCTGGCGAATTTCGTCCACCCGCGCGGTGTCGATGTCCTGGCCGCTGTCGGTGCTGGGTTGACGCAGATGCGTCACTTCGCCGGCATTCGCGGCGTCGCCTTGCTTGGGCGCCTCGGTGGAAACCTTGTCGCCGCCTTTGCCCTGATTCACCGTACCCGGCTGGGTCAGGGGGGAAATGTTGTCAATTTTCAAGGGAAGCCCTCCGTCACGCGTTCATCCCGGTTATCGGCAACCCCGGGAAAACCTTTAATAATTAAAACACCACCCGGGCGCGGCCCGGGCCGGTGACCCGCGCGGCCACCACTTCCCGATTGGGCAGGCGCACCCGGACCCGGCCGCCCAGGGCGCCGTCGTCCAGGGCCCGGCCCTCGCGGCTGATGCGAAAGCCGTCGCCGCCGGCTACCAGGGTGACCGCCTGACGGCGCTCCACCAGCACCGGCTTACGCAGCTGATGGCTCTGGATCACGGTGCCGGCGGACAGCGGCCGGGTGGCTTCCTGGCCGACGATTCGATCCCGGTCCAGCACCGCGTTGGCGGGCAGGCGGCTCAGATCACCCTGTTCGGCGCTGAGCATACCGGCGCGGATAGGCGTGCCCGCCGGCAGCTCGCCGGCACTCACCCAGTAGCGCCCGGTGACGGTAACCCGGGCCTGCATATAGCGTACGCGGCGCGTCTGCTCACCGCAGCGCACGCCCACCGAAACCCGCCCCCAGGGCTTCTGGCCCCGGCCCGGCATGAACACTTCCGGGGCCACGCACGGCGGCAGGTGGGCGCTCGGTAACCGTACCTTCACGGCGACGCTGTCGCCCAGCCCGCTGGCGCGCTCAAGCAGAAAAGCGCGCACCGCGTTTACCGCCGGCGCATCGGGCGCGTCCGTCGCCGGCGGCTGGTCGGCGACGGCGGGCGCTATAGCGAACACCGCCAGCGACACGGTTAACCGCACAATGTGATGAAGCAGGGGGCCTGGCATAGGGCACCTCGGGGTAACGGGTTTTCCAGTCAGGTCCTTATTCTAGGGAAGGCGGCCGTCGGCGAATAAACGAATTGGAATCAAAATGGTGGCTTGTTTGTGCCTTTGATCCGGCCGCGCCGGTATTAGTCTCCATTCTGACCTACAAGCCATTGGAGCTTCGGCATGATTGACCGACTGGCCGCCGCCCTGCAATTCGACCAGGAAGCGTTGAACCTGCGCCATCAGCGCCAGCAGATTCTGGCCAACAATATCGCCAATGCGGACACGCCCAACTTCAAGGCGCGGGATTTCGATTTCTCCAAGGAATTGTCCCGCGCCATGGACAGCGGTCGGCCCGCCGGCGGCGGGCTGGCCCTGTCCACCACCGCCGCCGGACACATTGCCGGCGGCGGCGGCTCCGCGCCGGTCGGCGACCTGCTTTACCGGGTGCCCGACCAACCCAGTCTGGACGGCAACACCGTGAACATGGACGTGGAGCGTACCCGCTTCGCCGACAACTCGGTGCGTTACCAGGCGGCGCTGACCATGCTTAACGGCCGCATACAAGGCCTCAAGTCCGCCATGCAACCTGAATAGCGGCCTGAATAGGAAAGTAAGCCATGTCCATGTTTTCGATTTTTGAAATTTCCGGTTCCGCGATGACCGCCCAGGCGCAGCGCATGAACGTCACCGCCAGCAATATGGCCAACGCCGACAGCGTCGCCGGGCCGAACGGCGAGGCCTACCGGGCCAAGCAGGTGATATTCGAAGCGCGCAGCCAGAACGGCAGTGGCGTGGGCGGCGTGATGGTGCGCGAAGTGATCGAGGATCCGTCGCCGATGCGCCGTGAGTTCCGTCCGGACCATCCGCTCGCCGACGACCAGGGCTACGTGACCATGCCCAACGTGGAGCCGGTCAGTGAAATGGTCAACATGATCGCTGCGTCGCGCTCCTATCAAGCCAACGTGGAAGTGCTGAACACCAGCAAGCAGCTGATGATGAAGACTCTGACGCTGGGAGAGAACTGATGTCGACGATTGGCTCCAACGTGCTCAATTCTGTTAACGGCAGCGCCGCCCAGGCCGCCGCGGCGGCCAGCAAATCCAACGGCGCGGATCTGCAAGACAGCTTCATGACCCTGTTGGTCACGCAGCTTAAAAACCAGGACCCCATGAACCCGATGGAAAACGCCGAGCTGACCTCGCAATTGGCGCAGATCAATACCGTCAGCGGCATCTCCGATCTCAACGCCACGCTGGAAGGCATCACCGGCCAGCTCGACGCCGGCCAGGCGATCCAGGCCGCCGGCTTGATCGGCAGCGGCGTGCTGGTGCCCGGTAACCGGGTTCTGGTGGGCGAAGACGGCTCCACCACACCGTTCGGCGTGGAACTGCAGCAGGCCGCCGATGAAGTGCGGATCACGGTGCGCAATGACAGCGGCGAAGTGGTGCGCCGCTTCGAGCCGTTCGCCATGGACGCCGGCACCGAATCCTTCACCTGGGACGGTGAAATGGACAGCGGCGAGAACGCACCCAAGGGCTCTTACATTGTTTCCGTTGAAGCCAGCGCTGACGGCGAGCCTCTGGAGACGGTGAATTTGAACTATGCATTGGTCAGTGGCGTAAGCCTGGATGACAACGGCTCGCCGTTGCTGGATCTTGGCGGCGTTTCAGAACAGGTCGGTCTCGGCGATATCCGCCAGATCCTTTAAATCAGTTCGTAAAGAATAACTTCGAGGAGCACGAAGATGGGTTTTTCACAGGCACTCAGTGGTCTCAATGCCGCCGCCACCAATCTGAACGTGGTCGGCAACAATATCGCCAACTCCCAGACCGTGGGGTTCAAAGGGTCCGGCGCGCAATTCGCCGACGTCTACGCCGGTTCCCAGGTGGGCCAGGGCGTGCGGGTATCCACGGTACTGCAGGATTTCTCCAACGGCACCTTGGAAGCCACCGGGCGTAACCTGGACCTGGGTATCAACGGCAGCGGCTTTTTCCGTTTCACCCAGGGCGACCAGACTGTCTACTCGCGCAACGGCCAGCTCACCCTGAGCGCCGAAGGCTATCTGGAAAACGCCCAGGGGGCGCGCCTCACCGGCTTCCCCGCGGGCGTCGGCACCGGTGGTCAGCCGGAAACGCTGCAAGTGCCGGCCGGTGCCATGGCCGCCGCCCCCACCAGCCAGGTGGAGGCCTCGTTCAACCTGGACGCCACCGTGAGCCAGATCGACCGCGTCGCCACGCCGTTTGACGCCGCCGACGGCGGCACCTATTCCTACGCCAACACCGGCACCGCCTACGACTCTCTGGGCGTGCAGCACACCATGACCTCCTACTTCACCAAGACCGGTGAAAACCAGTGGGAAGTGCGGGTGGCGTTGAACGGTAGCGCGGACACCACCAACGTGGGCCAACTGGCGTTCAACAGCAACGGTACTCTGGACGAAGCGGCCAGCACCTTTCCCACCTATGGGTTTACACCCGGGGGCGGCGCCGACCCGATGAGCTTCGATATGGATTTCGAAGGCACCACCCAGTTCGGTGACGATTTCGCCCTCGATTCATTGACCCAGAACGGCTACACCTCCGGCGCGCTGGTGGGCATCGCTTTCGATGACGTGGGCAATATTGTCGGCAACTATTCCAACGAACAGTCCCAGGTACTGGGCACCATCGCGCTGGCCAACTTCCGTAACCCGGAAGGTCTGCAACCGGAAGGCGATAACGCCTGGACCGAAACCGGTGCGTCCGGCCAGCCGCTGCTGGGTTTGGCCGGCGCCGGCCAGTTCGGCAGCCTGGAAGCGGGCACGGTGGAAACCTCCAACGTGGACCTGACCAGCGAGCTGGTGGATCTGATCGTCGCCCAGCGCAACTACCAGGCCAACACCCAGACCATCAAGGTTCAGGACGAAGTGCTGCAGGCCGCCGTCAACTTGCGCTAATCGCGTTACAGGAGAGCCCGGATGGATCGCATGATTTACACCGCCATGAGCGGCGCGCGCCAGAGCATGGAGCAGCAATCGGTGGTCAGTAACAACCTGGCGAACGCCTCCACCGCCGGCTTCCGTGGGCAAATGCAGGCGTTGCGCGCGGTGCCCGTGCAGGGCGACGGCGCGCTGGCCACCCGCACCTCGGTGATGGCGTCCACGCCGGGCGCCGACTTCAGCGCCGGGCCGGTGAACGCCACCGGCCGTGACCTGGATGTCGCCATGCAAGGCGACGCCTGGTTATCGGTGCAGGCCACCAACGGCGACGAAGCCTACACCCGCCGTGGCGACCTGCAGGTGGACGGCGACGGCGTGCTGAACAGCGCCGGCCGTCCGGTCATCGGCGAAGGCGGGCCGATCATCGTGCCCCTGGGCGCCAAGCTTTCCATGGGCGCCGACGGCACCCTGAGCGCCATCGGCGCCGGCGAAGACCCGGATGCTCTGGTGCGGATCGGCCGCGTGAAGCTGGTCAACGGCGGGGAAGCGGACCTGCGGCGCGGCGAGGACGGTCTGTTCCGCGCCGCCGCCGGCGCCTTGCCGATGGACGAGAACGCCCGGCTGGTGTCCGGCGCGCTGGAAGGCAGCAACGTCAGCCCGGTGGAATCCATGGTGGCGATGATCGACAACGGTCGCCGTTACGAAATGCAGATGAAAGTGATCGACACCGCCGACCAGAACGCGCAACGCGCGAACAGTCTGTTGTCGATCCAGTAACTCTGTTCGCTATATAGAGGGAAGCGAGATGATTAAATCCTTGTGGACGGCCAAGACCGGTCTGGAATCCCAGCAGGTCAAGATGGACGTGATATCCAACAACCTGGCCAATGTCAGCACCAACGGCTTCAAAAAATCCCGCGCGGTGTTTGAAGACCTGCTTTATCAGAACCTGCGGCAGCCTGGCGGCGCCAACGATGTGCAGAACACTTTGCCCTCGGGCATGCAGGTGGGCAGCGGTGTGCGGCCGGTGGCCACCGAGCGGCTGCACACCCAGGGTGGTTTGGAGAACACCGGCAATTCCCGCGATCTGGCGATCAACGGCAAGGGCTTTTTTCAGGTGCGCATGCCCGACGGCAACGTGGCCTTCACCCGCGACGGCAGCTTCCAGCTTGATCAGAACGGCCAGATGGTGACGGCCAACGGCTACCCTCTGGAGCCGGCGGTGATGATTCCGGAAAACGCGCTGTCCGTGACTATTGGCAAGGACGGCCTGGTTACCGTCACCGAGCCCGGTTCCAGCCAGAGCGTGGAAGTGGGGCAGATGACCGTGTCCACCTTCGTTAATCCGGCCGGCCTGGAGAGTATCGGCGGGAACCTGTATCTGGAAACCACCGCCTCCGGCATGCGCACCGAAAGCATGCCCGGCATGAACGGCGCCGGCGGACTCTACCAAGCCTATGTGGAGACCTCCAACGTCAACGTGGTGGAGGAAATGGTCAACATGATCCAGACCCAGCGCGCCTACGAAATCAACAGCAAGGCGGTGAAGACCTCCGACGAAATGCTGTCCCGGTTGGCGCAGCTCTAACGGTGATGCGGGAGATCCAGGTGAAGGCCATCGTTCAACCTAGCCGTGCCGGCGCGGTCCTGCTGTCACTGCTGCTGTCGCTGGTGGGTTGCGCGCAATTGCCGCGGCCGTCGGTGGTCGGCGAGCAGGAAAGCGTGGAAATTCCGCAGCCGCCTCCGGCGCGCTCCAACGGCTCCATTTTCCAGGCCGGGCGCGGTCAGAAGCCGCTGTTCGAGGACCGCCGGCCACGCGCGGTGGGTGATGTGCTGACGGTGGTCGTCAATGAGCAGGTGAGCGCCAGCAAAAGCTCGCAGAGCAACGCCGACCGCAGCGGTTCCGCGTCCTTCACGCCCACCGCCGTACCCAAGGGGCTGGAGGATCTGAGCGACTACGGTTTCGACCTTACCGGCGAGAACGACTTCGAAAGCGGCGGCGGCTCGCAGGCGGAGAACACCTTCACCGGCACCATCACCGTGACGGTGCTGGAAGTGCTGACCAACGGCAATCTGCGAGTCCGCGGTGAGAAGCAGATACTGATCAACCAGGGCACCGAATTCATTCGCTTCTCCGGGGTGGTGGATCCATTGGAAATTTCCGCCTCCAACAGCGTGCCGTCCACCCGGGTGGCGGATGCGCGCATTGAGTACGTGGGTAATGGCTATATCAACGAGGCGCAACACATGGGCTGGTTGCAACGCTTATTCCTGAATATTTCGCCGTTTTGAGCATGGGAGTGACGGTAATGGCACGGTTGCGTCTGGTCGCGCTGACACTATCGCTGGGTATGTTACTGAGTGCGCTGAGCTTCTCCGCGCGGGCCGAATCCCTGCGCCAGCTGGCGGATTTCTCCGGCGTGCGTGACAACGTGCTGGTCGGCTACGGCCTGGTGGTGGGGCTGGACGGCACCGGCGACCAGACCATGCAAACGCCGTTCACCACGCAAAGCCTGACCAATATGTTTTCGCAGTTGGGCATCGCCATTCCGCCGGGCACCAACATGCAGTTGCGCAACGTAGCCGGGGTGATGGTAACCGCCGACCTACCGCCGTTTTCCGCCATAGGGCAACGCATCGACGTGGTGGTGTCGTCGATCGGCAATGCCCGCAGCCTGCGCGGCGGCACCCTGCTGATGACGCCGCTCAAAGGCGCCGACGGCGCCACCTACGCGCTGGCCCAGGGCAACCTTCTGATTGGCGGCGCCGGTGCCCAAGCCGGCGGCAGTAGCGTGCAGATTAACCAGCAGGCCAGCGGCCGCATCGCCGGGGGCGCGGTGGTGGAGCGGGAAGTGCCGTTGCAGTTGGGTGCCAACGGCGGCCTGTTGGAACTGCAATTGAAAACCGCCGACTTCGGCACCGCCGAGCGCGCCGTGCGCGCCATCAATCAGGAATTCGGCGACACCGTGGCGGCGGCCGTGAACGCCCGCACCATTCAGTTGCGCGGCCCGCGCAACGACAACGAGCGGGTCAGTTTCATGGCCCGGGTGCAGCGTGTTTACGTCACCCCCACCGACGCCCCCGCCAAAGTGATCATAAACGCCCGCACCGGCTCGGTGGTGCTCAACGGTCGCGTCACCTTGCAGCCGGCGGCGGTGGCCCACGGCAACCTGTCGGTGGTGATCGACACTGAGTACGGCGTCAGCCAGCCGGCGCCGTTCGGCGACGGTGAAACCACCGTGGTCCCGGACAGTGAAATCAGTATCCAGCAACAACAGGGCTCTCTGCAGTTCGTGGAAGGCGCCGACCTGATGCAAGTGGTGGACGCGCTCAACGCGCTGGGCGCCACCCCCCAGGAGCTGATGTCGATTCTCGAGGCGCTGAAAGTCGCCGGCGCCCTGCGCGCGGAACTGGAGATCATCTGATGGACGGTTCCATACAGGGTCAGTTCGCTCTTGACGTGCAGGGTCTGAACCGGCTGAAACACAGCGCCGCCCGCGACCCGCAGAAACAATTGCGCAGCGCCGCCGAGCAGTTCGAGGCGCTGTTCCTGCACCGCATGATCAAGAGCATGCGCGACGCCTCGCCGCGCTCGGAACTCACCGACAGCTCACAAATGCGCTTCTATCAGTCCCTGTTCGACCGGCAGATATCACAGCACATGGCCGGTCGCGGCCTGGGGCTGGCGGACCAACTGGTGGCCCAGCTTTCCGGTAAGGGCAGTTCGGCCGACGCCGCCCAGGCCGCGACCGGCGCTTCGCCGTTGGACTCGATTCCGCGCGGTGAGCCGCGTCGCCTGCCCGGTGTGGACCTGGCGGTCGGCGCTCCGGCGGTCGGCGCTCCGGCGGCCGGCGTGGAGCGTGCCGAACAGCCACGCCCGCCATTGTTGAGCGCGGCCAACCCGTCCACGCCCACGGACTTCGTTCATCAGCTGTCCGAGCCGGCCCGTGAAGCGTCCCGGCGCACCGGCATGCCGGCGCCGTTGATCCTTGCCCAGGCGGCCCTGGAAACCGGCTGGGGGCGCCGGGAAATTCCCACCGCCGACGGCGGTAACAGCCACAACCTGTTCGGCATCAAGGCCGGCGCCAACTGGGACGGCCCCACCACCGAGGTGGTGACCCACGAATACATCAACGGCCGGCGCACGCGGATGGTGGATAGCTTCCGCGTCTATGATTCCTACGCCGAGGCGTTCGCTGACCACGCCCGCCTGATCGGCGAGAACCCGCGCTACGCGCCGGTGCTGCGGGCCGCGGACGCCGAGCAGGCCGCCCGTGCGCTGCAGAGCGGCGGCTACGCCACCGACCCGGCGTATGCCGACAAGCTGGTAACGCTGATGGATCAGATTGGGGGCATGGAGAAGGATGCCAGTCGGATTACGCAGCGCTAATCCGACTTACGCAGCGGGTAGGTCGGGTTAGGCCGAAGGCCGTAACCCGACATTGTTAAGATTAAAGAAAGACAGGCCGCGGCCGATACAAAAGGCATTGGTTAAAGGGAACAAAGCGATGAGTATGTTTTCCATCGGGCTCAGCGGTCTCAATGCCGCCCAGAATGCCCTGAACACCACCAGTAATAACATCAGCAATGTCTACACGCCCGGCTATAACCGCGAGCTGACGTTGCTCGGCGAGCAACACTCGGCCGGTGGCGGCGTGCGGGTCAACGATATCCAGCGCCAGTTCGACTATTACGTGGCCGATCAGCTCAATGCGGCGAGCACCAAGAGCAGTGCGCTGCAGGCCTACCAGACTCAGGTCAGCCAGATCGATAATTTGCTCGCCAACCAGGATGCGGGCCTGGCGCCGCTGATGCAGGGCTTCTTTTCGTCGTTGGAAGACCTGGCCAGCTCGCCGTCCGATCCGGCCGCCCGGCAGGGCGTCATCGGCGCGGCGGACACG
The DNA here is from genome assembly GCA_036276955.1 of Alcanivorax sp. Classification (GTDB taxonomy): domain Bacteria; phylum Pseudomonadota; class Gammaproteobacteria; order Pseudomonadales; family Alcanivoracaceae; genus Alloalcanivorax. Next base: position 35,676 of record DASUNW010000155.1, read on the forward strand.
CTCAGTGCTCAGTTCCGTTCCTTCGACAGTTACCTGCGCGATATGCAGAGCGGCATCGACGGCAACATCCGTGACGAGATCACCCAGATAAACAACAGCGCCGACCAGATCGCCAATCTGAACCGGGAAATCGCGCTTGCCAAGGCGAAAATCGGGAAGGCGCCCAACGGCCTTCTCAATCAGCGCGACCAGTTGGTGGCCGAGATCAATGAGCGCGTCGATGTGCGGCTGACGATTCAGGAGAGCGGCACCTACAACCTTTCCATCGGCAACGGCCAGCCGATCGTCGCTGGCACCCGCAGTTTCTCGCTGGAAGCGATGTCGTCGTCCGCGGACCCGACGCGCACGGTGGTGGGCTATAACGATTCCGCCGGCAACCAGGTGGAACTGGATCAGGGCACCATTACCGGTGGTGCGCTCGGCGGCCTGCTGTCCTTTCGCGCCGAGACCCTGAACCAAACCCAGAACCAGATCGGTCAGTTGGCGGTGTCCCTGGCCACGGCCTTCAACGCGCAACATCAGGCCGGCTTCGACCTCAACGGTGATCCCGGCCAGGCGCTGTTCGCGGTGGGCGAGCCGCGCGCCTTTTCCAATAAAAATAACGCCGGTGCGGCCACCATCGATGCCGCCTTCGGCGACGTCGACCAGCTCACCAGCGGTGACTACGATCTGGTGGTCACCGACGCCGCCGCCGGTGAATTCGAAATCACCCGGCGCGATACCGGCGAGCGCGTGACCGCCACCCTGGACGCCAGCGACCAGCTCAATGTGGGCGGTGTGGTGGTTACCATCGGCGCCGCCGGCACCCTGGTCGACGGCGACCGTTTCCAGCTGCAGCCCACGCGGCAAGCCGCCGGCGGCCTGGAAAACCGGATCAGTGAACCGGCGCAACTGGCCGCCGGTCAGGGCGGCGGCAGCGGCGACAACCGCAATGCGCTGGCCCTGCAGGATCTGCAGGACAGCCTTTTGGTGGGCGGCGGCGCCACTCTGAGCGGCGCCTACGCGGCGATCGTTGGGGATGTCGGTAACCGCACCAACATCGTTCAGGCCAATTTGAGCGCTCAGCAGGGGCTCACCGAGCAACTGGAAGCGGTGCAGCAGTCCGAATCGGGCGTCAACCTGGACGAAGAAGCCGCCAATTTGATCCGTTATCAGCAATTTTACCAAGCCAACGCCAAGGTCATTCAGACCGGTTCCACCATCATGGACGCCATTCTCGGCCTGCGTTAACAGGAAAAAATCATGCGTATCAGCACTGTCACCATGTATGAGCAGAGCATGAACGCGCTGAATCGTCAGCAGGGCGAATTCATGCGCGTCGGCCAGCAGATCGCCACCGGCCGTAAGGTGGTTAACCCTTCCGACGACCCGCAGGCGGCGTCGCGGGCGGTGCAGGTGGCGCAGTCCATGGCCGTCACCGAACAGTACGCCGACTCACGGATCAGCGCGCGCAACGCCCTGTCCCAGGAGGAAAGCGTGCTCAACAGCGTCAGCGACGCCATCGCCAGCGCCAAGACCCTGATGATCCAGGCCGCCAGTGACACCCTGAGCGACGCCGACCGGGCCTCGGTGGCCAGCGATCTGCGCGGCATTTACGAAACCGTGATTGGCCAGGCCAACGCCACCAACGGTAACGGCCGCCATTTGTTCGGCGGCTACCAGGACGCCAGCGAGCCGTTCGTGCGCGCCGCCGACGGCAGTGTCAGCTATGTGGGCGACACCAATACCCGCGAGCAACGCATTGACGCCTCACGGTTGATGCCGGTGGCCGACAACGGCCAGACCATCTTCCAGAGCGTGCACGCCAGCGCCGGCTATGTGGCCGAAGCGGACGCCGGCAACAGCGGCAGCCTGACGTTCAAGGGCCCGCAGGTCATCGATGAAAGCGACCCGGATTTCGGTAACAGCTTCCAGCTGGAATTCGACGTTACCGGTGGCGTCACCACCTATTCCGTGGACGGCGGCCCGGCGCTGGCCTATGAAGAAGGCACGCCGGTGGAGTTCGGCGGCCTGTCGATCACCCTCAAGGGCGCCCCCGCCGATGGCGACCGCCTCGACGTGGGCAAGGCCGAGAACATGAATACCGACCTGTTCAAGACCTTCGAGAAAGCCCTGGCGGTGCTCGATCAGCCCGCCGTCAGCGACGCCGAGAAGGCGGCCCGCGCCAATACCATCAATACCGCCATGCGCGAGTTCGACAACAGCCTGGACAACGTACTTACCGTGCGGGCCTCCGTCGGCGCGCGCCTCAACGAGCTGAATGTGGTGGACGCGGTGGCCGACAACCGGCAGCTCAACTACACCCAAACCTATTCGAATTTGATCGGCGACCTGAGTGATCCGGCCAACTTCGCGGAAGTGGTCTCGCAATACAGCCTTCGGCAGGTGAGCCTGCAGGCCGCCCAGAAAGCCTTCGTCGACATCAAGAGCCTGAGCCTGTTTGACCGCATGTAGGTCGGATTAGCGCAGCGTAATCCGACACCCCGATCAGGACAGCGGTGCGAGCGCCTCCACCAACTGGCTGAGAAAGGCCAGTCCTTGCTCGAACAACCCTTGCAGAAAGCGCCCGAAATCGGTCATCAGTATCAACAGCAGGAACAGGCCCAGGATCAGCGAGGTGGGAAAGCCCACTGAGAACACGGTGAGTTGGGGCGCCGACCGGTTGAGGATGCCCAGCGAGAGATTAACGATCAGCAACGCCGCTACCAGCGGCAGCGCCAAAAGCAGACCGGATACGAAGATAGTCCCGCCGTAGCGCACCAGCATCTCAAAGCCGTTGGGGTTCAAACCGCTGGTGCCCACCGGCAGGGTTTGGAAGCTGGTGGCCAGGATATCGATGACGATCAGATGGCCGTTTACCGCCAGGAACATCAGCAGCGTGATCATGTAGAACAACCGCGACAGGATCATGGTGTTGGCCCCGTCCGGGCTCACGAAGGTGGCGAACGCCAGCCCCATCTGCAGGCCGATGAATTCCCCCGCCGCCTGCACCGCCGTGAACATGACCCGCAGCGCCAGCCCCATGGCCACGCCGATCAGCGTTTGCTCCGCCACGATGCCAAGCCCCGCCCAGGACCACACCGGGGCGGTCGGCAACGGCGGCAGGCCCGGTGCCACCACGATGCACAGGAGCGCCGCCAGGCCGATTTTCACGCGGTTGGGGACGGCGCTGTGGCCGAGCAGCGGCGCCGCCAGGAAAAAACCGGAGAGGCGCATGAACGGCCACAGGAAGGCGGTGAGCCAAGCGTGCAGTTGGTCAAAGGAGATATCGACCATGGCGCCGGCCCTAGGAAACCAGGAACGGAATGTTCTGGAACAGGGTGCGGGTGAAGTCAATGATCAACGACAGCAGCCAAGGGCCGGCCACGATCAGCACCGCGAACACGCCGAGAATCTTGGGGATGAACGACAACGTCATTTCGTTGATCTGGGTGGCGGCCTGGAACAGGCTCACCAGCAGGCCGATCAGCAGGGCGGCGAGCAGCAGCGGGGCGCCCAGGTAGAGCGTTACCATCATCGCCTGGTAGGCGATCGACATAACTGTTTCGGGGGTCATTGTATTGCTCCCTGGCCGCGGCTGGCGCCGCTCGATTCAGGATTCAGGATGCAGGATGCAGCGCGGATCTCGCCGTTCCGTCCTGACTGGCCGTGCCCGCGCTTAAGGCTTTCAGCGCGGAGCGTCCTACGCCTGACGTCGCCATCGCCTGTCTTTCGCGCTGTATCCTGCATCCTGAATCCTGAATCGCTCATACGAAAAAGCTCTCCGCCAGGGATCCGATAATGAGTTGCCAGCCATCCACGAGGACGAACAGCATCAGCTTAAACGGCAGGGAAATGGTCGCCGGCGGCACCATCATCATGCCCAGCGCCATCAACACGCTGGCCACCACCAGATCGATGATCAAAAACGGAATAAAAATGGTGAAGCCGATCTGGAACGCGGTTTTCAGCTCGCTGGTCACGAAGGCCGGCAGCAATACCCGGAACGGCAAATCCTCCGGGCCGGCCATCGGGCCTACTTTCGCCAAGCGTGCGAACAGGGCGATATCCGGTTCGCGGGTCTGCGCCAGCATGAATTCGCGGAACGGCTGGGCGCCCCGTTCCACGAACTCGGGAAATTCAATCTGTTCCTGTTCCAGCGGCACCCAGGCCTGGTCGTAGACCTTGTTGAACACCGGCGACATAACGAAGAAGGTAAGAAACAGCGTCAGACCCAGCAGCACCTGGTTGGGCGGTGCCGACTGGGTGCCCATGGCGGTGCGCAGCAAACTGAGCACGATGATGATGCGCGTGAAGCAGGTCATCATCAGCAGTACCGCGGGCAGGAACGCCAGACTGCTGAGCAGCAGCAGGGTCTGCAGTTTGATCGACCATTGCTGACCGCCGTCGGCGGTGGGTTCGCTGATGATACCGGGAATGGTCGCCTGGCCCCAGGCGAGCTCGGGCAGCGCGCCCATCAGCGTCACTATCAGCGCCGCCAACAGCCAGGGCAGGGCGCGTCGCACCGCTGGCGACACCGCTATCATTGTGGCTTCCTCGGGCCGCCGCGCACATTGCTTTTCAGCGCCTGGGCGAAGCGGCGCGCGAAGCTGTCTTGCGGATTGATGCGCGGCGCGGCGGGTGTGGTTTGCGGTTCCCGCGGACGTTCCGGCGCCGGCCGCTCGTGCAGTTTCGTGACCTGACCGCCGCCCACGCCGAGCACCAGCCAGGTGTCTTCCAGTTCCAGCACCACCACCCGCTCTTTCGCGCCCACCGCGCGGCTGGCCACCACCTTAAGGGTTTGGCCGGCGGCCATGTGGCCGGGCCCGAAACGCTTGAGCAGCCAGCCGCACAGCACGATCAGGCCGACCATGACGGCCAGCACCAGGGCGGTTTTGCCGAACACGGCCATGCCCAGCATGGCGTCGCCACCCGCTTCCACGGCTTGGATACCCACTTTTGCCTGGCTGTCGGTGCTCATCGGTTGAGCTTCTGCACCCGTTCGGACGGGGTGATGATTTCGGTAATACGGATACCGTATTTATCTTCCACCACCACCACTTCGCCCTGGGCGATCAAATAGCCGTTGATCAGGATGTCCATCGGCTCGCCGGCCAGGCCGTCCAACTCCACCACCGAACCCTGCGCCAGCTCCAGCAGTTGTTTGATGGTGATGCGGGTGCGCCCCAGTTCCACGCTCAGCTTGACCGGGATATCCATGATCATTTCCAGGTCGCGGGCGTCGCCGGCGCCGGCGCCGGCGTCGAACGGTTTGAACACCCGCTCGTCGGCGTTGCGCGCCGGCGACTCGTCGGAGGCGCCGGGCGCATCGCCTTCGGCGGCTTCCTGTTCGGCCAACGCCTCGGCCCAGGGGTCGGCGTCGTCGTCGGCGGGCTGGTCGCTTTGCTGTTCGGCCATGGCCTTTTCCCAGTCGTCGTCGCTGGCGTTTTGATCGGGTTTGTTGGGATCAGTCATTGCTCGGCTTCCTCGGTGCCGCCGCCGCGTGGGCGTTGGCGTGGTCGATGACGCGCTGTACGCGCAGCGCCCGTTGTTCGTCGCGGCTGCCGTAATCGCATTCCAGTACCGGCACGCCGTCCACCCGGGCGGTGACGGTGTCGGGTAATTCAATCGGCAACACGTCGCCTTGCTTAAGGCTCATTATTTGCGAGATGCGACTGGGCACATTGACGAACTCCGCCACCAGCTCCACCTCCGAACGCCGGATTTCACCGGCCATACGATGGCTGAAGGCCTGGTCGCCGGCGTCGCGGCCGTCGGCGATCGGGTTGTTGAGCTGTTCGCGCAGCGGTTCGATCATCGAGTAGGGCATGCACACCTGGAAATCGCTGGCCAGGTTGCCCACTTCCAGATGGAAAGTGGTATTGACGATGATCTCGTTGGGCGAGTTGGTGATGTTGGCGAACTTGGCCTGGATCTCGGAACGCAGGTAGCTGATCTCCAAGGAGTACACCGACTTCCAAGCGTCCTGGTAGGCGTCGATGGCGAGCTTGAGCAGGCGCTGGATAATACGCTGCTCGGTATTGGTGAACTCGCGCCCTTCGGACTTGGTGACGAAGCGGCCATCGCCGCCGAACAGATTGTCCACCACCATGAACACCAGGCTGGGCGGAAACACCACCAGCCCGGTGCCGCGCAGCGGCTTCATGGCGATCAGGTTCAGGTTGGTGGGCACCGGCAGATTGCGCGCGAAGTCCTTGAAGCTCTGATACCGCACCGAGTCCACGGTGATGTCCGCGCTGCGCCGGATCAGGTTGAACAGGCTGACACGGAAATGACGCGCGAAACGCTCGTTGATGATGTCCAGGCTGTGCAGGCGCTCGCGAATAACCCGGTGCTGGGAAGCGGGGTCATAGGGGCGCATGCGCGGCTCGGTGCTGACCGGCGATTCATCGTCACCGCCGGGCCCGTTGAGCAGCGCGTCGATTTCTTCCTGGGATAGCAGATCGTCTTGTGCCATTGGCGTCCACCCGGTTTATTGCACGATGAACTCAGTGAAGAGCACATCATCCACCTGCAGTTCGGGCTGGCCGTCGTCGCGCGGCGGTGCGAACAGTTCGAGAATCTCGGCCTTGAGCTGTTCCTTGCCTTGCTGCGTGGACACCGTTTGCGAGCTCTGCCCGGACAGCAGCATCAGCATGCGGCTGCGCAATTGCGGCATATGCTTGAGCAGGTAGCTCTCGGTATCGGTGTCGGCGACCTGCAGGGATAAGCCCACGTACAGCAGGCGCTGACCGCAAAGATCACCCTGCAAATTGACCGTGAACGGGTCGAGCTCGACGTAGAGTGCCGGCTTGGGCGCTTCCACCTGTTCCACCGCTTTTTCGCTGTCTTCGTGGTCGCCGTCATCGGACAACAACAGGTACATATTGAGGGCCACCAGCGCGCCGAGCAGGATCACCATCAAGGCGATCAACCATCCAAGCTTGCTCGATCGGTTCGGGGAATCCGCCATGTGTTGTGCCTTCCATCCTGACTAAGGGTTGCCGTTTCAGAGTGCAGTATGCCGTCGCCGCCGTTGCCGGCATGGCCGGAAAAGGCCCCGCTAAAGGGCCTATCTTGGCGTTTTGACGGCGCGCGGTCGGTCAGGCGTAGAGATCCACGCCGCCGGCCTCGCCGATAATCCGGCTCACCGGCACGCTGTCGGTACCGGCCGGTTCATCGGCGAGGGCGTCCCCGGCCGGGGCGGCGCCGCGTTCGCCGGGCTGGCCGTCGCCATTACCGGCGAAGCTCTGGCGGTGCTCGCCCACCATCGCCTCGCCCAGGGCGATGCCCTGCTCGGCAAGCGCTTCGCGCAGTTGCGGGATGGCCTGCTCGACCGCGCCGCGTACCGTCGAATGGCTGGAGAAGAAGTGCGCCTGGGCGCCCTGGTCGTCGAGCTTCAGGCTCACCGACAGCGGGCCCAGCTCGCGCGGATTGAGGTGCAGTTCCATGTGCTGGTCGCCGCGTTGCGCCAGCCCCACCATTTGCTGACCCAGTTGCTGCTGCCAGGGGGCGCTGGCCACCGGCGCCTGCAAGGTGAAGGCGGCGCTTGGGCTGGCGCTGCCCGCCGCCGGGGTGACGTGACCGGTGGCGCCCATGACAGCGGTATTTTGCGCGCCGCCGTCCGGGTTAACGGCCAGGCGGGTGTCCAGCCGTGGCCGCTCCAGGGTGCCGGCCAGTGCTTGCGCGTCGGCCGCCCAGGTCGGGGTGGCGGGCTTGGCATCGGTGTTGGTCGGCGCCGGGGTGTCCACGGCGGCGCCGTCAGCGGGCAGGCCGGCGGCGGCCACCGCCCGGTTCAAGGTGTCCGGCGCGCGCATTACCGGCAGATCCGGCGCCGGGCGGTTCGCGGTGGTGGTCAGTGGCGCCGCCATGGCGAGCCCGGCGGCAACCGGGTTGTCGGTGCCGGACGGCACGGCGTTGTCGTTGTCCCGGCCCGCGGTGGTCGGCTCGGCGAGCGAGGTGTCTTCGGTGGCGAGGTCGCCGTCGGTCGCTTTCAGCCGGCTGCCGGCGAGGGCTTCCAGGGCGTTGCGCAGGGCATCGCTGGCCTCGCCGCTGATCGCATGGTCGCCGCTGGCGTTGAGCAGCGCCAGGGTGGCTTCGCCGTGTTCGCCGCCGAGCAGCCTGTTCGCCGCTGCCTGCAGGGAGCCGGCGAAGGCGTCGCCGTTGGCCGCCGACGGTTGGCCGGCTGGGCCGGTCTTGGCGAGGGTCTGGCTGAGCAATGCGGTGATATCCATGGGTGATCCTTCCGTCAGTCCCGGCGCGCGCGGCGGGCCATTGCGTTGTTGGTTATTTCGTCGTTGTCACGCAGTTCGCGGCGCTGCTCCCGGTGGCGCTGTTGCTCGGCGCGTCGCGTGGCAAGGGTGTCGTAGGACGACAGTTGCCGTTGTCGTTGCTGCCAGTGGTGTTGGCTGGCGGCCACTTTTTCGTCCTGCTGACCCAGCGCCTGCAGGGCGGTGTCGATGGCGTCGTCCAGGGAACGGATGAAGCGCCGGTAATTGGCCAGGGTGGCGGCGTCGATGCCGCGGCTCATGGCGTCCTGCAGGCGCCGGCAATACTCCTGCCGATAGCGCCGCAGGGCGTCCAGTTGCGCGGCGCTTTGTACCTGGCCGCGACGGTCCTCGGCGAGGCTGCGTCCGGCGTGGTCGCGCGCTTTGCGGCTTTGCTCGATTAATGTGTCCAGCGGGTTGGACGCGGTCATGGCACACCTCCAAGTAAGGCACCCAGTGCCTGTTGCGAATCATCGATATCGGCGCGCTCGCCGATACCTTGTTGCAAAAAGTGTTCAATCGACGGGTAAAGTTCCACCGCCCGATCCAGTGACGGGTCGTGGCCGGGGCTGTAGGCGCCCACGCTGATCAGGTCGCGGTTGCGCTGGTAGCGTGAGAACAAGTGCTTGAATTGCTGGGCGCGCTGTTGCTGGCCACCACCGACAATGGCGGTCATGGCGCGGCTGATCGAGGCTTCGATGTCGATGGCCGGGTAGTGGCCGGATTCCGCCAGGGCGCGCGACAGCACCACGTGGCCGTCGAGAATGGCGCGCGCGGAATCGGCGATCGGGTCCTGCTGGTCGTCGCCCTCGGTGAGCACGGTATAAAAGGCGGTGATCGAACCGCCGCCGGTCTCGCCGTTGCCGGCCCGCTCCACCAGCCCCGGCAGCTTGGCGAACACCGACGGCGGATAGCCCTTGGTGGCCGGCGGTTCGCCGATGGCCAGGGCGATCTCCCGCTGCGCCATGGCGTAGCGGGTCAGCGAATCCATGATCAGCAGCACGCTGAGGCCGGCGTCGCGGAAGTGTTCCGCCACCCGGGTGGCGTAGGCCGCGCCCTGCAGCCGCTGCAGCGGCGAGGTGTCGGCGGGGGCCGCCACCACCACCGAGCGGCGGCGGCCTTCCTCGCCGAGAATATTGTCGATGAAATCCTTCACTTCCCGGCCCCGCTCGCCGATCAGACCCACCACGATAACGTCGGCGCCGGTGTAGCGGGCCATCATGCCCAGCAACACGGATTTACCCACACCGGAGCCGGCGAACAGGCCCATGCGCTGGCCGCGTCCGATGCTGAGCAGGGTATTGATGGCGCGGATGCCGACGTCGATCTGCGTGTCGATGGGGGTCCGCGCCAGCGGGTTCATGGGCGGTGCCGCCAGGGTGCCGTGGGGGGCGTCGTCCAGCGGCACGCCGCCGTCCAGCGGGCGGCCGTTGCCGTCCACCACCCGACCCAGCAGGGCATCACCCAGCGGGAAACGGCGGGCGCCGGTGTCGTCGCCGTCGCCGAGCGGGAACACCCGCGCGCCGGGGGTCAGGCCGCTGATTTCCGCCAGCGGCATGAGACACAGTTTGTCGCCGGAGAAGCCCACCACTTCCGCTTCGGCGAAGCCGGGGCGGGCGCTGCCGGGTGCCGTGATCTCAATACGGCAGGCGCTGCCCAACGGCGTGCGCAGGCCCACCGCCTCCAGCACCAGGCCGGTGGCGCGCACCACCCGGCCGCTGGCCTGGTAGTGGGGCGCCGTGGCCACGCGCCGGGTGACGCTGTGCAGGGTGCGCCGCCATTGTGCCTGGTGGAGGTTATCGGCGCTGGTCATGATGAAGCCTCCGCGTCCGGCCGGCGGGTGCGCCGGCGCACCCGGGCGGCCAGGTTTTCCCAGCGGCTTTCCAGGGTGGCGTCCAGTTCTCCGCTGGGGCTGGTGACCCGGCAGCCGCCCCGGCTGAGCTGATCGTCCGGCTGCAGTTTCCAGCCGGCGGCTTGAAATTCCGCGTGCAGTTCCTGCTCCACCAGGGCGAGGTCGTCGGGGTGCAGCCACAGGCGGGTTTTGCCGTTGAGCGCGGGCTCTTCGTGGATCAGCGTGCGTACCAGATTGAGAATCTCGGCGGGCTCTTCGCGCAGGGCGTCGCCGGCCAGTTGGCGGCCGGTGGCCAGGGCCAGATCCACCAGATCCTCGGCGACCGCATGGTCCAGTTCGGCCAGGGCAAGGCGGAACTGTTCCACCAGCGACGCCAGCGGCGCCAGGGCGTCATGGCGCTGGCGTGCGGTTTCGTGCTCGCCGGCACGGCGGCCTTCCTCCAGGCCCTGGGCGTGGCCTTCCTGACGGCCGGCCTCGAAGCCTTCGCGATGACCTTCCTGGCGCGCTTGCTCGCGCACCTCGTTGCGCAACGCCTGCAGCTCGGCCTGGCGCTGGAAGGCGTTGCGCTTTTCCAGATCCGGGCCGCTGCTTGATGCCGCGCCGGGATCGTGGGCGTTGTCCAATTCGCCCATCCGCCAGCGGCGCCAGCTGGAGTGAGCGCTAGACATAGGCATCGTCCCCGCCGGTCAGCACGATCTCGCCGCTGTCGGCGAGGCGGCGCACCACCTGAAGAATGGCTTTCTGTTCGCTTTCCACCTGCGACACGCGGATCGGACCGCTGGCTTCCATGTCCTCGCGCAGCAGGGTGGCGGCGCGGGTCGACATGTTGCGCAGGAATTTTTCCTTGAGCTTTTCGTCGGAGCCCTTCAGCGCCACCATCAAGGCGTTGGTGTTGATCTCCTTGAGCAGCAGCTGAATGCCGCGATCGTCCACGTCGATCAGGTTTTCGAACAGGAACATTTCGTCGATGATCTTCTGCGCCAGATCCTCGCTGTGCGCGCGCACCGTTTCGATCACGGTTTCCTCGGCGCTGGAGTTCATCAGATTGAGAATCTCGGCGGCGGTGCGGGCGCCACCCATCTTGCTGCGCTTGAGGTTCTGGCCGTCGAGCATGTTGCCCAGCACTTCGGTGAGTTCCTGCAGGGCGGCGGGCTGGACACCGCTGAAGGTGGCGATGCGCAACACCACGTCGTTGCGCAGCTTGTCGTCGAAGTATTCGAGCACGTCGGCGGCCTGACGCCGCTCCAGATGCACCAGGATGGTGGCGATTATCTGCGGGTGTTCGTCACGGATCATCTCGGAAACCATGTTGGCTTCCATCAGATTCAGGGCGTCGATGCCGGAGTTGGCGCCGTTGTGCTCAAGGATGTCCTCGAGCAGGCTGGAGGCGCGTTCGTTGCCCAGCGCCTTGGTGAGCACCGAGCGGATATGATCGCTGGAATACAGATTCAGGGCGGCGAACTGTTCCGACTCGTCGTAGAAGTCGTCCAGCACCTGGCGCATCTGGTCATGGGAAATATTGCCCAGCGAGGCCATCTCCTGGCTGACTTCCTGCACCTCGCGGGCGGACAGATGCTTGAACACCTCGGCGGCGCTGTCTTCGTCCAGGGCCAGCAGCAGAATGGCGGCCCGTTTGGTGTGGGTGAGCTCAGTCATTCCGGTTCATCCAGTTACGCACGATCATTGCCACCATGGCCGGATCCTCCTGGGCCATGTCCTGCAGATCCTGGCGGTTTTGCTCGTAGGCCGAGGAGCGGCGACGGCGGCGGCGCGGCTCGGCCGGTTCCGGTTCGTCGTCGCTGTTGGCGGCCGCCGCGGCCGGTGCCGTCGCGGGCGCCGGCTGTGCCGGGCGGGCCGTCGGCGCCGGGGCCTTGCGGGCATAGCGCTTGAGCATCGGGCGCAGCACCAGCAGGTACAGCAGCAGCGCGGCCAGGCCCACCAGCAGCCAGCGGCCCATGGAGAACAGGAAGTTCTGCCAGAACGGGTCCTGCCACCAAGCGCGCTGTCGGTCCTCGGTTTCCGTGCGGGTGAAGGGGCTGTTGACCACTTCCAGGCCATCGCCGCGTTCCGCCGAGAAGCCCATCGCCTGGCGTGCCAGTTGATTGATGCGCGCCAGTTGCTCGTCGCTCAACGGCACCGGAGCCGCTTCGCCGTCCTCGTTCACACCGTCGCGGTAGTCCACCACCACCGCCACGGACAAGCGTTCCACCTGGCCGCGCTCGTGCTGCACATGGGTAATGCTGCGATCCACTTCGTAGTTGATCACGTCTTCATGATTGAGGCGTTTGCTGGTGTTCTGGGTCTCTTCGTTATTCTCGGCGTTCTGTTGCTCTTCATTTTGCTGTACCGGCGAGGGCGCCACGCCGGGCGGCGTATTGGTGAGCGCCCCGGGAACGCCCCGGGCCAGGTCTTCGCCGCCGCTGTAGACCACCCGGGTCTGGCTGCTGCGCACCGCCGCCGGGTTGTCGCCCTGGTTGGCGCCGTAGCGTTCGCTGGTTTCCTCGCGGCGGGCGAAATTGACTTGGGCGGTGACCTGGGCGCGCACGTTTTCGCGACCCAGAATCGGCGCCAGGATGCTTTCAATGCGCTGGCGGTACACGCGCTCCACTTCGCGCACGTATTCCAGTTGCGTGCCGTCGAGCCCGCCGCCGCTGCCGGACGGACGGGACAGAAGACGGCCGGCCTGGTCGACCACGGTGACGTCTTCCAGGGCCAGGTCCGGCACGCTGCTGGACACCATGTGCACGATCGCGTCGACCTGGCCGTCGCCGAGGGCGCGACCGGCTTCCAGGGTCAGCACCACGGACGCCTTGGCGGGCTCGCGGTCGCGGATAAACACCGACGGTTTGGCCATGGCCAGATGAACACGGGCTTGCGACACCGGGCCCAGGGCTTCGATGGAACTGGCCAGCTCGCCCTGCAGGCCGCGCTGAAAATTGACCTGCTCGGCGAACTGGCTGATCCCGAACGCCTGCTCGTCCATGATCTGAAAACCCACGTTGCCGCCTTCCGGCAGGCCTTGCTCGGCGAGCTGCAGACGCAGCTTGTGGACCTGGTCGCCGGGCACCATCAGGGCGCGGCCGCCCTGGCTGAACTGATAGGGCACCGCGCGGCTTTCCAGCTCGCTGATAATGCGACCGCCGTCCGCTTCGCTGAGGTTGCTGTAGAGCACGCGATATTCCGGCGCGCTGGCCCACATCAGCATCACCGCTACCACGGCGATCACCGCGGCGCCGGCCACCAGCAACGGCACCAGCGGGTTGGCACGCAGGCGCGCCAGCATCTGTTCGACGCCGTTGTTGTCCGGGCGGGGCTCGCTGTTGCTCATGCCGGCCCCCCGATCAATCGGGAATGTTGTTGAAAAGGCATTACTGCTTTCCGGTGGTATTGGGACGCATGCCATTATGGGCAGGGCGGGGGGCGACAAAGGAAAGAAAAGCCCGTCTTTTTGCCGTCATTTGACCGCTTGGGTCTCGGCACGGGCTGGTAATCTTGCTGCTCGAATAGCGGATAACGCGGAGCGACACGTTATGAGCACACCGACCATTAACCCGGCCATGCAGGCCGCGCTCAACCAGATGCAGAGCCTTGCCGGGCAGGCGACCGGCGGGCAAAACGTGGACACCACCGTGGGCACCGGCGGTTTCAGCGAGGCGCTGCAATCCAGCCTTGAGCGCATCAACCAGATGCAAATGGAATCCGGCGAAAAAGCCCGCGCATTCCAGGCCGGTGAGCCGGGTGTCTCACTGCACGACACCATGATCACCAGCCAGAAAGCCAGTATCGCGTTCGAGATGGGCGTGCAGATGCGTAACCGGCTGGTCAATGCCTATAAGGACGTTATGAATATGCAGGTGTGAAGCAGTTGCAACGTGTAACGTTCAACTCGATTTAAACTTCGAGGCTGAATAGACGGCCCTTCACCTCTTCCAGGCGCAGCACGTCGTTGACCTGCTGGATCGGTTTGACCAGCTCTTCGTGCCCCACCATCCGCCTTTCCGACTCACTGTCCTGCAGCGCGCCACCGGCGGTGGGCAACTGCGCCAGCACTTTCTCCACACGCTGGCGGCCGCCCCGTCGGTAACTTTATGCCCGGGGCCTAAGCGGGCTGATAACGGTACGCCTCCAGCACGCCGGCGAGGCGCTCCACATCGATGTGTTCTCCGATGCGGAACACCCCGGCGGTTTCCGCCGACTCCTCTTCCACCAGGAACTCAAGCACGGCGTGGTAATGCGGTCGGTTCCAGAAATCGTGAATGAACAGACGCGTGTCGCCCGGCCGGTCGGCGACAGTCAGGGTATGCCGGATCGCGTTTAATACACAGGCGACCCGAAAGCGGCCATCAACGAGTATCAGGTCGAAGGCATGGTCGTGCTTATGGATGGCTTCGCTGTAAGCGGGAAACCGGTCGCGGCTGGCGTTTGATACCGGGAACCCCCACTCCTTCGTGGGGCCGATGTCCACGGCGCGCACCCGGCAGGGTGTTCCCAGGCGCCGTTTCAAGCCGTTGACCCAGGCGGCGTCGCTTTCCACGCCGTGCACCGTGAGGCCAGCCTGGCAGGCCCACACCGTGGAACCGCCGGACCCGAACTCGAAGTAACGGGGCGTCTCGCTCAGGCAGCGTTTGAACAGATCACGCTCCGCTTCCGACATGAAGGGCGCTTCGGGAACCTCGATATAGGATTCCGGCGCGCTGTCGTCGATATCGTCCAGGTAGCGCTGAGCCTCGCTTTGATCGACGTCGTTAAGCAGTGCGTAGGCCAGATCCTGAATGCCGTAGACCGTGTGCAGAAGGAACGCCAGCCGTGTCTTGCGGTTATCGTCCAGAGCGTCCAGCCGTGACGGCTCCGGTAACAGCAGTGCCTCCGCGGCGAGCAGCTCGGTGGCCTGGCGCCGCGGACCCAGCCGTTCAGGAAGATGGCTGCGGTGCTCCGGATTATTGAGACGGTAAAGACGGAAACCGTGTTCACCGGCCCAGCGACACAGGCGCTCGATATCCGGTTGTTGGGCGTGCGTGGTGTCGAAACGCACGGTCGCCTGAATCAGCAGGGTGTCCTGTAATAGCGCGCCGCCGTTCTCCAGGATCGCGAGACTGTCGTTACGGTGATCCAGGATCAGCCAATCCAGCCCCGGCAAGCCTTGAATGCGCTCCAGCGCCACGGTGGTGACCGGTATTTTGGCGAGCACCCGGGCCCCGGGGCCGGCGGTCGGCAACGGCGTGAGGGTCGCGCTGAAAGCGGGATCCAGGCAGGCGTGCAGCGTGGCCGGCTCGCCGTTGCCGAGGGAGGCGTGTGGGAATACCTGTAAACCGTCGCGCTCCGGGGTCGCGCCCTGGTGCTCGCCGGCCGGATCGAACACCAGCAGTTCGAACGCCCCCATGGACAACAGGGAATCGGCGGCACCGGTTTCGAGTAGCCGCCCACCATTGTCCACGGCCACGATCTTGCCCTGGAACTG
>DASUNW010000156.1:0-15439 GCA_036276955.1 Alcanivorax sp.
TTCTCCGGCTTCCTGGTGGTCAGCGAAGCGGCGGCGGTGACCGCGCTCTATGTGCTGTTCGCCGAGGTGTTCCTGTATCGGGAGATTCCGCTGCGGCGCCTGCCCGGCATCACCCGCGAGGCGATGGTGATGGTGGGCGGCATTCTGCTGATTCTGGCGGTGGCCCAGGCGTTCGCCGATTACCTGGTGTACGCCGGCCTCCCCGAGCAGCTGTTCCAGTTCATCCAGACCCATGTGCAGAGCAAGATCGCCTTCCTGGTGCTGCTCAATATTCTGCTGCTGGTGCTGGGCGCCTTTCTGGATATCTTCGCCGCGCTGGTGATCATGGTGCCGCTGATTCTGCCGGTGGCGCTGCGCTACGGCATTGATCCGGTGCACCTGGGGATTATCTTCGTGGCCAACATGCAGATCGGCTACATCACGCCGCCGGTGGGCATGAACCTGTTCATCGCCAGCTACCGGTTCCGCAAATCGATCACCGAGCTGTTCGCCGCCACCCTACCGTTCATGCTGGTGCTGGTGATCGCGCTGCTGGCGATTACCTACATCCCGCAACTGAGTCTTTGGCTGGTGCGGTGACGATAGCTTCAAGCTGCAAGCTTCAAGCCGGCCGTGCTGGAGAAAAGGCCGTGCCGCTGGCCGGGCGCTAGCAAGTTGAAAGTTGCAAGTTGCAAACGCGGGCACGGCCGTGCAGCCGGCAAAGCCCCCGCCGCGCTTCAACTTTCAACTTTCAACTTGCAATTCGTATTACCGCTTGCGCTTGTTGCGCACCCGCAGCGCTTTGCTGCCGCCGCTGCCGCCGGCTTCCTGTACTTCGAAGCGGCTGGGGTGGGCTTTGAGCAGTTCGCTCAGTTTCTTGAAACCGTACAGGCGGGTGTCGAACGCCGGGCTGCGTTTGTTGAGGTTTTGGCCCAGCGCGCCCAGGTGCACCCAGTCCTCGTCGTCGGAGATGTCCTCGATCACCCGGGCGATAAAGTTGAGCGGCGGCTTTTCCTTGTCGCTCTGCGCCTTGGCGGCTTGCGCCGGGCTGGGCTTGTCCGCCGCCTTGCCGCCGTCACCGGCGCTGCTTTTGGCGGCCGCCGGCTCTTCCGCGTCGGCGCGCAGGATCTCGGTGTAGATGAATTTGTCGCAGGCGGCCACGAACGGGTTCGGCGTTTTCCGTTCGCCGAAGCCGTACACGGTGACGCCGGCCTCGCGCAGCCGCGCCGCCAGGCGGGTGAAGTCGCTGTCGCTGGAGACCAGACAAAAGCCGCCCAGCTCACGGGTGTAGAGCAGGTCCATGGCGTCGATGATCAGCGAGCTGTCGGTGGCGTTCTTGCCCTGCGTATAGGCGAACTGCTGCACCGGCTGGATCGAATAATCCAGCAGCACTTTCTTCCAGCCGCTCAGGTTGGGCTTGGTCCAGTCGCCGTAGATGCGTTTGACGCTGGCAACGCCGTACTTGGCGATTTCCTCGAACAGGCCTTCCACGATCGCCGGCGGCGCGTTGTCCGCATCAATCAGTACGGCCAGGTGACGTTGTCCTTCGGCGGGGTGCTTGTCGTCCATGGAAGGGGTTCCCGGTTGAAATGTTTCCCGCACCATACCGCGAACCGCTAGGGGGCGGCCATATACCCGACCACCATATCCGTCAGGCCGGCGGCGATGTCGTCCTCGCGCAGCAGGGCGTCGTTCTGGCTGGCGTGGCGGACCATGGTGAACAGCACGCTGTTGGCGACGATGAACACGCGCACCTGCAGATCCTCGATCGGGTAATCGCGGTAGTGCTTGATGAAATACAGCCGCGATAATTCCATGAAGTGCTGCTGCAGCACGTCGGCGACCCGGTTGGTGGGCAGCCGGTGCCAGTTGCGCACCAGCTCCAGGTAGAGGCCGTCGCGGGAGTGCAGCACCGCGAAGCCGAAGCGGATGGCGCCCTCCACGGTGTCGCGCAGGCCGGCGCTGTCCGCCAGGGGCAGGCGGCGCAACCCCCGGGCGATGTCACCGGCGAGCTTGTCCATCAGCGCCTCGACCAGGGCGTCCTTGCCCTCGAAGTACTGGTACAGCGAGCCCACGCTGACCCCGGCGATCTCGGCGATGCGCACCGTGGTGGTGTGGTCCAGCCCGTGTTCCACCAGCGCCCGGCCGGTGGCCTCGATCAGGCTGTCCACCAGTTGCCGGGAGCGCCGTTGGCGGGGTTGCTTGCGCATGGCGGCTCCAGGGTGGTTGTAATGCGAATTGAATGCGAATACATATTCGCATTAGAGTGCGGACATCGCAATAACCGCGATCGTAATAACCGCAAGAGCCACCGGAGTCCGCCATGAACGCGCCCGCCCATCCACCCGCCGTGCCCGAGCGCGCCCGGCCTTACGCCAAAACCCAGGCGCCCACGCCGTTGCTGCTGCGCCGCTTTCTGGGCCGCCCGCTGGCGCCCAGCGAAGCCGAGTACCTGGCGGTGACCGAGGGGCTGTGGCACGGCGACCCGGCCATGGACACCCTGGTGGACTGGATCTACGACCACGGCACCCGCGAGGGCCGGGCGCTGTTCGAGCAGGCCCTGGAGCAGGGCATCGACGCGGTGCCGGCGGCGCCGGAGCCGCTGCGGCGTTTCTTTGACAGCGTCGACCGGCGCCCAGACTGGGTGGACCCGGCGCTGATCGACGAGGGGGCGCGCTTTATCCACCGCACCGGCCTCACCGCCACCTATGTGCTGCGTGATCTGGCGCTGATGGGCGGCTACCTGCTGTCCGGCTTCAACCAGTCGCTGGTGCTCACCGGGGCGCTCAGCCAGGGCACCGCCCGGCGCGTGGCGGAAACCGGCAAATGGTGGATAGACTGCACCGAGCCCGGCGGCCTGGGCCGTTTCGGCGAGGGCTTCAAGACCACCCTGCGGGTACGGCTGGTGCACAGCCTGGTGCGCCGCAACCTCAGTGGCCGCGAAGAGTGGGATTCGGCCCGCTGGGGGCTGCCGCTGTGTCAGACCGATATGGTCGCCACTTATCTGGGCTTCAGCGTGGTGATGCTGGGCGGGCTGCGCAAGCTGGGCGTGCCGGTCACCGGCCGCGAGGCGCGCGCGGTGATGCACCTGTGGAGCTACGCCTGCTGGGTGATGGGCGTGGACGAACGCTGGCTGGCGTTCAATGAACGCGACGGCGCGGTGCGGCTGCACCACTGCCTGATGACCCAGAGCCGGCCGGACTGGACCAGCCGCGAGCTGGGGGCGGCCTTGGCCCGGGAACCCTTGGAGCGGCACTTCAAGCGCTTCCAGGGCGCGCGCCGATGGCTGCTTTACCGGCAGCATCTGAGCGTCAGCCGTTATTTCCTGGACCGGGAGAAAATGGGCCAGCTCGGCCTGCCCGCCGGCGTCACGCCCTGGTACCCGTTGCTCACCCTGGTGCCGCGCCTGCTCGGCTACAGCGCCCAGCGCTGGTTGCCCGGGCTGGAAGCGTGGCAGCGCCGGCGCGGGCGCGACGCCCAGCACCGCGCCCTGGCCTCGATGTTCGGCGACGGCGAGCGCGCCGTCACCGAGCCACCGCTGGAGTGACGGGTAATAGATAGAAAAATCTGATCAATCCGTTCTTCCCAGCCCTGTGCTTTCACCGCACCTTCAGGCGTACAGTTTCATCATCCTTTGCAGATAACAGCGAACAAGCTGGAGGTTCCGATGAAACGCATTCTGGTTCTTTACTATTCCATGTACGGCCATATCGAAGCCATGGCGGACGCCGTGGCCGAAGGCGCCCGCCGCGTCGAAGGCGTGCAGGTGGACATCAAGCGCGTCGCTGAAACCATGCCCGAGGACGCCTTCAAGGCGGCCGGCGGCAAGACCGACCAGACGGCGCCGGTGGCCGAGCCCGGAGAGCTGAAGGACTACGACGCGGTGATCGTCGGCACCCCCACCCGTTTCGGCAACATGAGCGGCCAGATGCGCACCTTCTGGGATCAGACCGGCGGTCTGTGGGCCAAGGGCGCGCTCGCCGGCAAGGTAGCCAGTGTGTTCACCTCCACCGGCACCGGCGGTGGCAAGGAAACCACCATTACGTCCACCTGGAGCACGCTGGCGCACCACGGTTTTATCATCGTGCCGCTGGGTTACGCGGATCCCGAGCAGGCGCAGATGGATGTTTCCGAATTCCACGGCAGCACGCCTTACGGGGCGGGCACCATCGCCGGGCCCGACGGCAGCCGTCAGCCCAGTGAGAAAGAGCTGGGCCTGGCCCGTTTCCAGGGTGAGCAGGTCGCCAAGTTGACCGCGAAGTTGTAACACCCCAAACCCAAGACGCTGATTCTTACCCCCCCCTTGCCGCTTCTCCCCCGAAGCGGCTTTTTTTGTGTGGGTGTCGGGTTAGCGAAGCGTAATCCGACACGGTCTGTTAGATCAGCGGTTTGTGCATGCGCCAGCGGGTGAGACTGACACCGTCGCGCTGGACGGTTTCCTCGGCGTCGGGCTGGAAGCCCAGGAACAGGAAGAAATCGTGGGCCACCTGGCTGGCTTCGGTGACCAGGCGCGTCTGGCCCTGGATGCGCGCCTCGTCTTCCAGGTGGTGGTAGAGCAGGGTGGCGATGCCGAGCCGGGCGGTGTCGGGGTGGACGTAGATGAAGGTAATGCGGTCGCCCACCAGTTGCGCGAAGCCGGCGGTTTCCTGCTGCCATTCGGCGACCATGGTCAGGCCCTTGGCCAGATCGGCCGGGAAGGCCGGGTCGTCGGCGGCGCTGCTCCAGGCCTGGAGCTGGTCGGCGTCATAGTGATCGGCGGCGGTGACCAGGATGGCTTCGCGGAATACCCGCGCCAGCGCTGCCGCGTCGCTGTCCCGGTAGGGACGGATTTCGAACGGCAGGCCGGAGGGGGGCGGCGCCGCTTGGGGCTCGTCGGCTCTCTCTTCAGCAGCCCCTTCAGCGCCCTCAAGGGGCGCCTCAACAGCCTGTGCCGGCGGCGCGTCCGCCTCGGCGGGGGTGCCAAGGAGCCAGCGGCGCAGTCGGCTAAGCATGGCCGGAGCCGTTGGCGGGGGTGCTATGAGGCAGGCTCTTCATCGGAGGCCTCCTTCAGTTGTTGTAATTGTTGTTCCAGCGCCTGCAAGTAACGTTCCTGTTTGCGCAGCAGGGCTTCGGTGGTTTCCTGCTGGCGGCGCAGGTCGTCGGCGCGGTCGAGCAATTCCTGCTGCTCACGGGTGGCGGCGCTCTTTTGCTCCTCGGCGGCGGTACTGTTGGCGTCACTGGCCATGGCCGGGAACGGTGCCAGCAGCGCCAGCATGACGATGAAACGGATTGGGTGCATAGGCAATACGATTTAAGTCGGGCCGGGGATTTCGGAGTCTACCAGACACCGCCAAAAAAAACGGAGCCCGGAGGCTCCGCATGATGGAGAAGCGTTTGGTCCAAAGCGGACCTAGTCGTTGAGGATCTTGTCTTTCAGTTCCTGATCGATCCAGATGCGGGCGTAGATGGCGTTGGGCTTGACCGCGCCGATGCGCGTTTCGCCGTGGTAGTTTTTCACCCAGGGCCACCAGGCGGAGTAGACCATTTCGGTGGGCAGCCAGACGTGCGGCACCGCTTCCTCGATGATGAACTCGTTGAGCTCGCGGATGCTGGCGTTGCGCTTTTCGGCGTCCGGCTCACGGATGGCGGCGGTGATTTTCTTGTCGAACTCTTCATTGGAGTACAGCGACGCGTTCCAGGTCTGGCCGGTCATGAAGCTTTTGCGCAGCACCTGGATGGGGTTGCCGGAGCCGTTGTTCATCAGGTAGCCGCCGGCCTGATTTTCGCCGCGCATGTTGGAACGGAACGCACCGTATTCCAGGGTCTTCACGTTCATGTTGATGCCCACCTGCTGGTAATACGCCTGCAGCATGGCGACCACGTCCATGTGATAAGGGCTGCACGAGCAGACCTGAACGTCGAAGCTGAAGCCTTTCGGATAGCCCGCTTCGGCCAGCAGTTTTTTGGCTTTCTCCGGGTTGTGCGTGAACAGCTCCTGGGCGGCCGGGGAGAGCTCTTCCAGCGGAGTGTAGAACTCGCTCCAGCGCTGCGCGAACGGATAATTGAGCAGCTCGCCTTCGCCATTGAGCAGCGAGGCGAGAATGGCGCGCTGGTCGATGGCCAGATTCATGGCGCGGCGCACGCGCACATCATCGAACGGCTTTTCGTCGGTCTTCAGCGCGATGTAGGTGCCCTGGGTGGCCACGTGCTTGCGGAATGTCAGCTCCGGGGCGGTCCGCTTGAGCTGGTCGACGAGCTGCCAGCGGAGCGCCTCCATGATGTCGACGCGACCGGAGCTGAGCGCCGCCACGGAACTCGCCTCGTCCTTGATGATGTGATAGACCACTTTCTCGTTGAGCGGCAGTTGATATTCCTTGCCGTCGATGGTGGTGGAGTCCCAGTAGTTGTCGTTCTTTTCGTAGACTTGCTGACGTCCGGTCTGGATGTTGGCGATGCGATAGGGGCCGGTGCCGGTGGTGTTTTTCCAGTCGGCGCGCTGATCTTCGCTCAGGTTTTGCCATTCCGGCGGTAGAATGCCGTCGTAGTAGCCCCAGGCGATTTTGTAGGGCCAGTTACCGTTGTATTGCTTGAAATAGGCGATCACTGTGTGATCGTCCGGTGCTTCCCAGCGATCGATGAATTCCCAAAATTCCGGAATTGCGCGGGGGTTGGCCCAGCGGGTCTTGAACGAGGTGATGACGTCGTTGGCGACCAGCTCGCGGCTTTCCATTACGCCCGGAACGGCCTGCCAGTAGACGCCTTTGCGCAGATGGAACACCACGCGCATGGGGTCTTCCTTTACTTCCCAGCTTTCCGCCAGGCTGCCTTCGAGCTGGCCGTAGGGTATGTAGGCCTGCTCGACGAAGTCGTTCACGTCCTTGCCGCGCGGGCCGTACTGAAGATCACCGCGCAGCAGCGACTCCATTTGCAGATTGTCGTGGTTGCCTTTCCAGGTCCAGCGCTGCAGGTCCCAGGTGGTGGCGTCCAGGGTCCGGTAAACCGTGGAAACGTTAACGGTGCCGTCGGTTTGCGGGGTTTCCGCCACGGCCGGCCCGGCCCAGGCCAGGGCGGCGGTGGCCGCCAGGGACAGGGCGATTCTCGGGGTGCGCAGGTTCATGGTGCTCTCCTCGTTTTGTTCTTGTGTTAAAGGTTGCCGGCCATGGCTTGGGCCCGGTCCGGGTCGTGCAGATGGCAGGCCACGGTGTGGCGGTCTTCCACCTCCAGGGCACGCGGCGCTTCCCGCCGGCACAGCTCGGTGGCGTGCGGGCAGCGCGGGTGGAACGGGCAGCCCGGCGGTGGATCAATCGGGCTCGGCACCTCGCCGCTCAGTGACGGATTGAAGTGCTGTTGCACCTCCGGGTCCGGGTCGGCGATGGGGATCGCGCCCAGCAGTGCCTGGGTGTAGGGGTGCTGGGGGTTGTCGTAGAGGGTTTCACGGTCGGCCACTTCCACTACACGGCCCAGATACATCACCACGATGCGGTGGCACAGATGGCGCACCACCGCCAGGTCGTGGGCGATGAACAGGTAGGTCAGGCCCAGCTCTTTCTGTAGATCTTCCAGCAGGTTGATCACCTGGGCCTGGATCGATACGTCCAGCGCGGACACTGGCTCGTCGCAGATGATCAGCTCCGGGTCGGCGGCCAGCGCCCGGGCGATGCCGATGCGCTGGCGCTGGCCGCCGGAAAATTCGTGCGGGTAGCGGTCGGCCATCTCCGCTTTCAGGCCGACCTTTTCCAGCAGCGCCATGACTTTTTCCCGGTAGGCGGCGCGGCCCCGGGTGAGGCGGTGCACGCGCAGCGGTTCGCCGATGATATCCAGCACCTTCATGCGTGGGTTGAGGGCGCCGAACGGATCCTGGTAGACCATCTGCATGCGCCGGCGCAGCCGCTTCAGCGCCGGCTTGTCCGGGCTGGTGATGTCTTCACCGTCAAAATGGATGCGCCCGTCGGTGAGCGGGCTCATGCGCAGCATGGCCAGGCCGGTGGTGGATTTGCCGCAACCGGATTCGCCCACCAGGCCCAGGGTTTCGCCGCGATCAATATGGAAGGCGACACCGTCCACCGCTTTCACGGTGCCGGCGTGGCGGCCCAGCAGGCCGGCCTGCAGCGGGAAGTGCACGCGTAGGCCGGAGACTTGCAGAAGCGGTTCAGCGTTTGGCATCGGTATCCACCCAGCAGGCTTTCCAGTGGTGTTCGGTGAGTTGTTCCAGCGGCGGCCGCTCGCTGCGGCAGCGCGCTTCCGCGAATCGGCAGCGCGGGTGAAACGGGCAACCGGGGGGCGGATCGGAAAGATCCGGCGGCTGGCCGGGGATCGGCGTCAGCCGGCTGCCGGGGGCCTGGTCCAGGCGCGGCATGGATTCCATCAGGCCCAGGGTGTAGGGGTGTTTGGGGTGGTGGAAAATCTCTTCGGCGGTGCCTCTTTCGACGATGCGCCCGGCGTACATCACATTGATGCGGTCGGCGTAGCGGGCCACCACGCCCAGGTCGTGGGTGATCAGCATCATCGACGAATTGTTGGCGCGCACCAGGTCGCGCAGCAGTTCCAGAATCTGCGCCTGCACGGTGACGTCCAGGGCGGTGGTGGGTTCGTCGGCGATCAGCAGCTTGGGCAGGCAAGCCAGCCCCATGGCGATCATCACGCGCTGGCGCATGCCGCCGGACAGTTCGTGGGGGTAGGCGTCGAGGCGTTTTTCCGGATCGCCCAGGCGCACTTGGCGCAACAGTTCCAGGCAGCGCTCGCGGACCTGGTCCTTGGGCACCGAGCCGTGCACCAGCAGCGGTTCCGCCAGTTGCCGGCCGATGCGCAGGCTGGGGTTGAGGGAGGTCATCGGCTCCTGGAAGATCATCGCGATATCGCGGCCGCGCAGGCGCCGGATCTGCTCATCGTCGAGGTCCAGCAGGTCCTCGTCGTTGAACAGCACGCGGCCGCCGATAATGCGCCCGGGCGGGCTGGGGATCAGCCGCAGCAGGGACATGGCGGTGATGCTCTTGCCGGAGCCGCTTTCACCGACAATGGCGAGGATTTCCCCTTCCTTGACGTCGAAACTGACCTGGTTGACCGCGTGTACTTCGTTGCCGTCTTTCTCGAATACGGTGTGCAGGTTCCGCACGTCCAGCAGCGTGCGGCGGGTAACGTCGTGCGCTTTCATGTTCATACCCCGGTCCCCCGTTTGACGCGCGCCATGTAGCGGCCGGTGCCGCCGCGCATGCGCGGGTCCAGCATGTCGCGCAGGGCGTCGCCGAACATATTGATACCGAACACCACCACCGTCAGGGCGATGCCGGGAATGATCGCCAGCCAGGGCGCCTGGAACATATAGCTGCGCCCGTCCAGGCTGAGCATGCCGCCCCAGCTCGGCGACGGTGGCGGGATGCCCAGGCCCAGGAAACTGAGGCCGGATTCGGCCAGAATCACCGCCGCCAGGCGCGTGGTGTAGAGCACGATCAGCGGCGCCATGACGTTGGGCAGGATGTGATGCCAGAGAATGCGGGTGCTGGACGCGCCCATGGATTGGGCGGCGTGCACATAGACGTTCTGTTTGGCGCTGAGCACCGCGCCACGCACGATCCGCGAGCCGGCGATGCCGAACAGCAGCCCCAGAATCACGATGATCTGCCAGGTGCCGGGCCCGAGCACCGCCACCGCCACGATCAGCAGAATCAGGTCGGGGAAGCACATCCAGCCGTCCACGATCCGCTGGATCAGCATGTCCAGGCGGCCGCCGAAATAGCCGCTGACAATACCGAGCAGCGCGGAGAGCACGATCGACAGGGTGGTGGCGGCGAACGCCACGATCACCGACAGACGGGCGCCGTGAACGATGCGCGCGAAGATGTCGCGCCCCAACTGATCGGTGCCGAACCAGTATTCCGCCGACGGCGGTTGCAGCCGGTCGATGGGGTTGATGGCGTTATAGCCCTGGGGCGCGATCAGGTCGGCGAACACGCCGGTGAACAGCAGCACCAGGCAGATCAGTGCGCCCACCGCGCCCAGCGGCCGCTCGCGGCACAGGCGCGCGAAGAACGCCACGGGCTTGGGCAGGCTCTTGCGGCGCTTCACGGGTCGCGCCGGGGTGGCGGTCACGGCGGTCGGTTCAACGGATGCGTTCATACTTCGGGTTCTCTGTTTCACCGGTCGAACCGTACTTTCGGGTCGAGATACCCGTAGCACAGATCAACAATCAGATTGACGAGCATCACCACCACGCCGGTGACCAGGAAGACGCCGGTGATGATCGGGTAGTCGCGGGTGCTGACCGCCTCCAGCAGGAGCTGGCCGAGACCAGGCAGACGGAATATCTGTTCAATGATGACGGTGCCGCCGAACAGGATCGGCACCAGAATGCCGACCAGGGTGATTACCGGAATCATCGCGTTCTTGACCGCGTGCACCAGCACCACGCGGCGCTCGCGCAGGCCCTTGGCCCAGGCGGTGCGGATGTAATCCTGACGCAGCACTTCCAGCATCATGGTGCGCGTCATGCGCATGATCACCGCGGACAGGGAGGTGCCGAGAATCAGGCTGGGCACCAGAAAGGTCTTCAGGTTTTCAATCGGATCCTCGAAAAACGGCGTCAGTTTGTTGGGCGGCGCCCAGCCCCACCACAGCGCCGGCAGGATCACCACCAGGGTGCCGAGCCAGAAATTGGGAACCGAGAGCGCCAGAATCGAGAAGCTGCGCCCCAGGTTGTCGCCCAGGGTTTCCTGGCGTATCGCCGAGAAGATGCCCACCGGCAGCGCGATCACCAGGGCGATCAGCAACGCCAGGATGCCCAGCTCCAGGGTCACCCCCAGCCGCGCGCCGATCTCCTCGGTGACCGGAGTATTGCGCCACAGGGATTCCCCCAGGTCGCCGCGCGCCGCGTTGCCGATCCAGTGCAGGTATTGCATATGGAGCGGCTTGTCCATGCCCAGGGCTTTTTCCAACTGGGCACGGTCCTCGGGGGCGTTTGAGGAGTAGGCGTTCTCACTGAGCATGAGATCGAGGACGTCGCCGGGTACCAAACGCACCACCCCGAACACGATGACGCTGGCGATCAGAAGAGTGGGGATCAGCGCCAGCAGGCGGCGCAAAATATAAGCACCCATAGGTACATCCGTTATTGTTGTTGGTATTGGCATTCTGTTGAAGGATGCCATTAAAAAATCATCATTGGTTCAAATAATGAACTTCAATTTCACTTTAGTATGCGGATTTTGTGACTGTCAAGTCATTAAATAGGACGGCTTTTAAGGCGCTTTCGGTCAATAAATAATCAGAAAAAGGGCGCGGGGCGGGCTGATGCTGAAGTGGCGAGGGTTTCGGGCGGGTTTTGGGGTTCTGGAACGGGCTTCCATTCCTGACAAAATAAACGCTTTGTTTAATTGTTTTCCATTACTTACTGTTTACTCATGATGTATCGCGCCGGGCGAACAGAGGGTTCGCCCGGCGTGGTGAGGTCACGGCTCCAGACCGTGATGGCGCAGGCGGGTCTCGTTGTCCCGTGCCCATTGGTCGTAGCGGTGGCGCAGTTCTTGGTCGTCCGGAATCGGCGCGCCGACCCATTTGCAACGCTGCAGCACGGCGCGCTTGAACGCTCCGTAGCCGCCATAGCGACGCATCGAAAACCATTTCTTGCGGCCGCGGTTGGCGGTCACCGAGAAATTGCCACCCAGGGGTTTTTCCCGAAAGGTGGCGGTAACACCCACCAGCCCGAACGGGTTGCCGCCATCACCGATGCGGCCGCTGTCGTCGCCGGCGTACAGGACCAGCGGACGACGGTCGCCCATGGCGACGCGCACCCTCGGATCGGTGATCGCCTGATCGCGCCACGCGCGGGCCGCCTGCAACGCTTGGTTTTTGCTGCCCAGCCGGCGGTCCCGAAACGATCGCCGCCGTTGCCGGCGGCGGCCCTGCGCGTCCACATAGGGCACCGCGCACCACCAGAACTGTCCGGTGTGATTGCGATAAATATAGAGAAAAGCATGTACGTTGGGTTTTCGTTTTATAGCCTGTTCCATAATTCCGACTTCCATCCTGTTGCGTTATTGTTATTGCGTTCCTGCAATAGGAAATCCGCTCTATTAATACAATAAGGAAGGGGGCGTAGGGAAATGGACGGCCAATAAAATGCGGAAGACGCATGGCGTTTTGCGTTTACACAAGTGAGACAGCAAAAAAAGGGGCGCGAGGCGCCCCTGGTTGTGATGGTTTTCTAAAAGAGCGGTTCAGTCGGTCATCATTTGCCGCAGCACGTAATGCAGAATGCCGCCGTTCTTGAAGTACTTCACTTCGGCGCCGGTATCCAGGCGGCTGACCGCTTTCACGGTTTGCTCCTTGCCGTTTTCCTTGCGGAACACCACTTCGATCTCCTGGCTTGGTTTGAGGTCATTACCCAGGTTGGGAATGTCCACTTCCTCGGTGCCGTCGAGATTGAGCGTCTTGCGGGTGGTGCCCTCGGGGAACTGCAGAGGCAGCACGCCCATGCCGATCAGGTTGGAGCGGTGGATGCGCTCGTAGCTCTCCGCGATTACCGCGCGCACGCCGAGAAGGCGGGTGCCCTTGGCCGCCCAGTCGCGGCTCGAGCCGGTGCCGTATTCCTTGCCGGCCACCACCACGGTGGGCACGTTGTCCTTCTTGTAGCGCATGGCGGCGCCGTAGATCGGCATTTCCTCGCCACCGGGGAAATGCTTGGTGTAGCCGCCCTCGATATCCGGCGTCATTTCGTTGCGGATACGGATATTGGCGAAGGTGCCGCGCATCATGACTTCGTGGTTACCGCGCCGGGACCCGTAGGAGTTGAAGTCGATCGGCTCCACGTCGTGGCCCTGCAGGTAATGGCCCGCCGGGCTGTCGGCTTTGATGGCACCGGCCGGGGAGATGTGGTCGGTGGTCACCGAGTCGCCCAGCATCGCCAGGATGCGCGCGTTCTTGACCGGTTCCACGTCGTCCAGCTCGGCGGTCAGGCCGTCGAAGAAAGGCGGATTCTGGATGTAAGTGGATTTGCTGTTCCACTCATAGGTTTTGGAATCCGGAATCGGCAGGCTCTTCCAGATTTCGTCGCCTTCGAACACGCTCGCGTACTGTTTCTCGAACATGTTGTGGTCGACCATGACCACGGCGTCCTGGATTTCCTTGCTGGTCGGCCAGATGTCCTTCATGTAGACATCGTTGCCGTCCTGATCCTTGCCGAGCGGGTCTTTGTCGAGATTGATCTTGACCGTGCCGGCCAGCGCATAGGCGACCACCAGCGGCGGTGACGCCAGCCAGTTGGTGCGCACGCTCTGGTGAATACGGCCTTCGAAGTTACGGTTGCCGGAGAGCACCGAGGCGACCACCAGATCGCCTTCGGCGATGGCCTTGTCGATCTCGTCGGGCAGCGGCCCGGAGTTACCGATGCAGGTGGTGCAGCCGTAGCCCACCAGGTCGAAACCGATCTTGTTCAACGGTTCCTGCAGGCCGGCCTTGTTGAGGTAGTCGGTGACCACCTTGGAGCCCGGCGCCAGGGAGGTTTTCACCCAGGGTTTGCGGGTCAGCCCTTTTGCCACCGCTTTCTGCGCCATCAGGCCGGCGGCCATCATCACGCTGGGGTTGGAGGTGTTGGTGCAGGAGGTGATCGCGGCGATCACCACGTCGCCGTGGTCGAGGTGGAAGGTCTGGCCGTCCACGGCGACTTGTACGCCGCTGCCCGGTTCGTGGTTACCGATCGCGGTTTGGCCACCTTCGCCTTCAAGCTTGCTGATTTCCTCGTCGTTGAGTTTCAACTCTTTGCTGATCACGTCGATGATGGTGCGTTTCACCTCGGTCATCGGCACGCGGTCCTGGGGCCGTTTCGGGCCGGCCAGGCTGGGCACCACGTCGTCCAGGTCCAGTTCCAGCACGTCGCTGAATTCCGGATCCGGGTCGTCATCGGAACGCCACAGGCCCTGGGCCTTGCAGTAGGCTTCCACCAGCTCGATGTCTTCTTTGGGCCGGTTGGTCAGGCGCAAGTATTCGGTGGTGCGTTCGTCGATCGGGAAGAAGCCGCAGGTGGCGCCGTATTCCGGCGCCATGTTGCCGATGGTGGCGCGGTCCGCCAGGCTCAGATCCGCCAAGCCGTCGCCGAAGAATTCCACGAACTTGCCGACCACGCCCCGCGAGCGCAGCATTTCCGTCACGGTGAGTACCAGGTCGGTGGCGGTCATGCCTTCGCGCATTCTGCCGGTGATCTTGAAGCCCACCACTTCGGGGATCAGCATCGCCACCGGCTGGCCGAGCATGGCCGCTTCCGCTTCGATGCCGCCGACGCCCCAGCCGAGCACGCCCAGGCCGTTGATCATGGTGGTGTGGGAATCGGTGCCCACCAGCGTGTCCGGGTAGGCGAAGGTCTTGCCGTCCTCGGTGTCGCTGTACCACACGCCACGGCCCAGGTATTCCAGATTGACCTGGTGACAGATGCCGGTGCCCGGCGGTACCACGCGGAAATTATTGAAGGCGTTCTGGCCCCAGCGCAGAAACTGATAGCGTTCCTTGTTGCGCTCGTATTCTCTTTCCACATTGTGTTCAAACGATTGCGGTGTGCCGTATTCATCCACCATTACCGAGTGGTCGATGACCAGATCCACCGGCGCCAGCGGGTTAATGCGCTGGGGGTCGCCGCCGGCCTTGGCGATGGCGTCGCGCATGGCGGCCAGGTCGACGACACCGGGTACGCCGGTGAAGTCCTGCATCAGCACCCGTGCCGGGCGGTAATTGATTTCGCGATCGGAAGCGCGCTTCTCGGTCCAGCGCACCAGGCCTTCGATATCCTCCACGGTGACGGTTTCGCCGTCTTCGTGGCGGAGCAGGTTTTCGAGAAGGACCTTGAGTGAAAAGGGAAGCTTGCTGAGATCACCCCAGCCCTTATCGGCAACGGCGTTAAGATCGTAATAGTGATAGGTCTTGCCGCCGACATCGAGGGTGTTGGCGCTCTTCAGGGTGTCCTGGCCAATCCGTGTCACTGCGCACCTCCTTAAATTGGCGATGTATCTTTACTTGGGTGATTTGATACTACGCCCTTATTGCGAGCACATGAACCGGGTCAAACGGCGAACGGCGGCTATCGACCTGATGGGCCGCGGCGATCCCGGCTTCCCGCGCCGAGGTTTTACAGCTTTTCGCAAAGCGGGCCGTTCGCCGGGTCATCGGCGCGCTAGAATTCACGCATGTTTGACTGGATATCGGAAAATAAGGACGTTCTCGACGTACTCATCGGTGTCGGCACGCTGCTGGTGTGGGTGGTCTATGCACAACTGCTCTACAACGGCTACAAACGCCAGCGGCGCCCGCGGGTGGCGATCACCCGGGGCCGGCAGAAAGGCGTTGAAGCACTGTGTCTGATCAGCAACATGAGTGCCGAATCGATTTTCATTCAGCACATCGTTGCCCGTTTGGAGACCGATAACGGCACCTATTTCCACGACATCACCGAACTGGAGCAGAGTTACCAGGGCGATGAGGACGAACGGCAACGGCGCAAACG
>DASUNW010000157.1:0-5169 GCA_036276955.1 Alcanivorax sp.
ACGTCCACGCCCATCAGTTTCAGCTTGGTGCTCATGTCGGCGCCGGTGAAATCGGCGGTCTCCTTGTTGAGCACGGCGGCCACGGTGCGCGCCATGTTGTAGCCCGGCGCCACCAGCCCGAATATCTGGTTGTTCCAGAGCGCGCATTCGCCGATCGCGAAAATCGCCGGGTCCGAGGTGCGGCACTGGTTGTCCACCACGATGCCGCCGCGCTCGCCCAGTGCCAGGCCGGTTTGCCGGCCCAGGCTGTCTTGCGGCCGGATGCCGGCGGAGAACACGATCATGTCGGTTTCCAGCGGCGCCTGGCCTTCGAAGTTCATGCGCAGGGCGTGCGTTTCGCCGGCGTCGATCAACTCGGTTTTCATGCCGGTGTGGATGTGCACGCCCAGGGCTTCCACTTCCTTGCGCAGCAAGGCCCCGCCGGTGGGGTCCAACTGCACCGGCATCAATTGCGGCGCGAATTCCACCACATGGGTTTCCAGCCCCAGCAACCGCAGGGCGTTGGCCGCTTCCAGACCGAGCAGCCCCCCGCCCACCACCACCCCGCGCTTGGCGTCGCCGGCGCAGCGTTTGATCGCGTCCAGGTCGTCCACGGTGCGGTACACCAAACAGTTCTCATGGTCGTGGCCGGGAATCGGCGGCACGAACGGGTAGGAACCGGTGGCCAGCACCAGGGCATCGTAGGCTTGCCGTACGCCGGCGGCGGTGATCACGGTTTTATGGTCCCGGTCGATCTCCGCCACCTCGTCGTTGAGGTGCAGATTCACCCGGTTGTCCCGGTACCATTGCTCCGGGGACAGGCACAGATCCTCCGGCGTCTGGTCATCGAACAGCGCGGACAGATGCACCCGGTCGTAGGCGGGCCGGTTTTCACCGGCGAACACATGGAGGGTCCAGGGGCTGTTGTCGCCCCGCTCGACCAGGGTCTTCACCAGATGGTGACCGACCATACCGTTGCCGATAATCACCAGGTTGCCCGAGGTGGGAAATACGGTGTTGTCGTCCGTCATAGCCTTGCCTCCTGTTAAGCCACTTCGGCCGAAAAATCGGCCGGTGTTGATTCGTCGTCAGCGGCGGGCGCCGTGAGCAAAGTGCCGCGCAATGCACTGACGTCGCGGCCGCTTTGATGGGATTGGAAATACCACTGGCTGTGGCGTACATCGCCGACCAGCAGGACCCCGCGCAGGCGGCCCTTTTCGAGAATCAGCTTTTTATACACACCGGTGGCGGCGTCGCTCAGCCACAGGGTCTGCTGCCCCGCCGCGGCCTCCACCTGGCCCATGCTGTGTATGGCGAGACCGCTGACCTTGAGCCGGGTCACCAGGGACGGATCGCAATAACGGGCGCGCCGGCCCTTGAGCACCCGCGCCAGCACCTTCGCCTGCTCTTGCACCGGCGCCACCAGGCCGTAGGTGTTGCCCTGGAATTCGCAGCATTCGCCCAGAGCGTGGATGTGCCGGTCCGAGGTGCGCAGCGCGCCGTCCACGCGGATACCGGCACCGCAATCCAGGCCGGCGGTTTGCGCCAGTTCCCGGTTCGGCGTGATGCCGGTGGCGAACACCACCAGCTCGGCGGGCAGCGCGCGCCGCGCGCCGTCTTCCTCCACGTCCACACCGCTCAACGTGATTTCGCCGAGAAGCCGCTTGGGATCGCAGCCGGTGCGCACCTGAATACCGTGATCGCCCAGGGCCGCGGCCAACAAAGAAGACGCCTTGGCGTCGAGCTGGCGGTTCATCAACACCCGGTGCCGGTGGACCAGGGTCACGCAGGCGCCCAGACGGCGCAGGCCGACCGCCGCTTCCACGCCCAGTAGGCCGGCGCCGACCACCACCGCGCGGACGCCGGGACGGGCCCGGCACCAGCCGCGCAGGCGCTCCACGTCGTGCAAAGCGCGGAAGCCGCAGACACCGTCCAGGTCCGCGACACCGGGCAAAGGCGGCGTTGAGGAACGCGCGCCGGTGGCGATGACCAGGGTGTCGTAGTCGACCCGCTCACCGTCGGTGCAGTACAGGCGGCGGCGCTGCCGATCGATGCGTTCCACCCGCTTGCCCAGGCTCACCGTCGCCCGGCGTGCCTGGTACCAGGACTCATCGCGCGGCGTGATCGACGCCAGGTCGGTTTCCTCGCCGAGCAACGGCGACAGCATGATGCGGTTGTAGTGACGCACCGGTTCGTCGCCGAGCACCCGGATCGACCAGCCGTGGTCGGTGCCCAACTGGTTGATCAGGTTCTCGGTGGCCATGCCGTTACCGACGATCACCAGGCGTCGCCGTGCCTCGGTGCGTTTCATGCGGGTGGCCTGAATCATGGCGCGCTCCCTCAGGCCCGACGGCCGAGCCGGTCGACCAGACCGGCCACCTTGCCGCGCGCCGACTCCGGGCTTTTTTCGGTAACGGTCGGTTCGCGGGGAATCTCCACCACCTTGCGTTGCTTCTCGTACAGGAAGCTCAGCACCCGCTGACGGAAGGGGTTGTAGTCGCTGTTCTCGGCCAGCGTGACCCGGTTGCGCGGGCGTTTGTGCATGGCGTGCTCCATGTGCACCAGCTTCAGGTTCTGCTCGATCCAGTCGCGCATTTCCGTCTTGCTCATGCTGTCGCGGAACACCTGACGCAC
The DNA here is from genome assembly GCA_036276955.1 of Alcanivorax sp. GTDB lineage: Bacteria > Pseudomonadota > Gammaproteobacteria > Pseudomonadales > Alcanivoracaceae > Alloalcanivorax. The sequence continues at coordinate 2,614 of DASUNW010000157.1, forward strand.
CGCCAGTTGCACGTTCTCGAAGGCGGTGAGCCACGGCAGCAGCGAATGGTTCTGGAACACCACCGCCTGGTCCGGGCCGGGCTCGTTCACTGCCTTGCCTTCCAGCGCGGCGCCGCCTTCGGTGGCCTGCAGCAAGCCGGCGAGAATATTCAGCACGGTGGATTTGCCGCAGCCGGAGTGACCGATCAAGGACACGAACTCGCCTTTCCGGATACGCAGCGAGAGCGCGTCCAAGGCCCGGAAGGGCCCCTCCGGGGTGGGGAAATCGATGCTGATCTTGGAGATGTCGAGATACTTACTCATGACAAAAATCCTCTCTTAAAACGTATTCAGCGCAGGTCGGTGGCTTTGTCCCAGGACACCAGGCTCTGCACCGCTAGCATCAGCCGGTCGAGCAGAAAGCCGATGGCGCCGATGGTGCGTACATGGGTGACCCAGCCCAGGCGCACCACCCCGCTGACGTTGTTCAGGTCGTTGTCGACGCTGGCCACGCCCACGGCGGTGTTGATCACCATGGTCACCAGCGGCAGCCAGGCCAGCGGCACCCGCGAACATCGCCAGCACCATCAGCACGGCAAGCCACTGTGCCGCGCCGACGCCTCCGCGAGAAAGGATCGAATAGGCGTTGCTCATGGTGCTGCTCCTTTGTGTCGATGACGGCGAAAAAAAACGCCCACCACTTTCCGTGGTGAGCGCCTTCGCTCAGATCAGTCGCCTATCGTCCGGGGCCGGCACCACCGTTGGTTTCCGACCTGTTAGCGCTTACTCTTAACCTTATACATTCAACTTCCATGCCAGATTGATTTTGGCGCTGTGAAGCGGTGCCGGCGGGCCTTCAGCAGTGGCGTTGAGCCCGCGCGGTGCGCCAATCCGGTGATCGGCCCCGGATCATGGCGCGGATTGGTGCAGAACGTTCATTGAGCGCCGGTGCCACTCCCCCCGGTCGATGAACGTATCCGCGCCCATCTCAATCCCCCTGGCGAGTGACCGGACGCCAAAAGCCCAGGGTCAGGGCGGTTTTCATGGGTCACGGGGCCTCTGCGATTTCGGCGCCAGCAGGCCGAGCACCGACACGATGTCGTTGGCCACGTCCACCAGCCGCTGGCTGCGGTCCATGGCCAGCTTGCGCATGGCGTGGTAGGCCTCGTCCTCGTCCATCTGGCGGTGCTGGATCAACAACGCCTTGGCCTTGTCGATCACCTGCCGGTCGGCGAGGCGGGTGCGGGTTTGCTTCAGTTCGTCGCGCAGTGCCTGGAACTCACGGAAGCGGGCCACCGCCACGTCAACGATGAAGCGCACCCGGTCCGGGTTGAGCCCGTCGACCACATAGGCGCTCACCCCGGCCCGGATGGCGCGGTCGATGGTGTTGCTGTCGCCCTGCTCGGCGAACATGATCACCGGTTTGGGCAGGTGCTGATTGAGCACCGTCATGTGCTCCAGCATGTCCCGGTCCGGGGACTCGATGTCCACGATCACCACATCCGGCTGATGCTCGGCGACCTGTTTCATCAGGCCCTGGGCGCTGGCCATGCGGCAGACCACTTCGAAACCGCAATCGGTGAGCGCCTGCTCAAGCACGGCGGCGCGGGCCGGGGTATCCTCGACCAGCATCACGCGGGTGTGTTGGGGTTGGTCACTCACGGTTACAGCAGCCAACGGTCGAAAGGCAGGACGGACACGGTGTCGCCGGCGGCCACGTCGCCGCGCTCCGCTTCCAGGTGGATAAAGGCGTTGGCGCGGGTTACCGAGGACAACACACCGGACCCCTGCGAGCCGGTGGTGTCCACACTCAGGCTGCCATCGTCGTCGCAACACAACACGGCGCGCTGGAAGTCGGCACGACCCGGCTTTTTGCGCAACGGCGCGCCGGCCCGCGCGGCCACCACCAGAGGCGACTCCGGCGAGCGCTCCCCCGCCAGCCGCCGCAAGGCCGGCAGCGCCAACTGATGAAAGGTCACGGTGGCGGACACCGGATTGCCCGGCAGGCCCAGAAACAGCGCTTCGCCTACGGTACCGAAAGTGAACGGCTTGCCCGGTTTCATGGCCACCTTATAGGCGTCCACCCGACCGATCCGGTCCAGCACTTCGCGGGTGTGGTCCGCCTCCCCCACCGACACCCCGCCGCTGGCGATCACCACATCGTGATCCCGCGCCGCGCTCTCGAGCACGGCCTGCAAGCGCTCCGGGGTATCCGCGCAGATCCCCAGGTCGGTGATCGCCACGTCCAGCCGGCGCAGCATGGCGGTGAGCAGATAGCGGTTGCTGTCGTAAATCTGCCCCTCGGCGAGCGGCTCGCCGGGCTCGCGCAATTCCGAACCGGTGGACAGCAACGCCACCCGGGGCCGGCGCAGTACGTCGACGGCACTGAGCCCCAGCGACGCCAGCAAGCCCAGGTCCGACGGCCGCAGCCGGCGCCCGGCGTCCAGCAGCCCGGCGCCCACGGCGATGTCCTCACCGGCGCGGCGGATGTTCTCGCCGGGGCGCGGCGGCCGCGCCGGCCGCACCCGGGTGGTGCGGCCCTGCCCGCTCAGGTCGCACGCCTCCTGCATGATCACC
>DASUNW010000158.1:0-5917 GCA_036276955.1 Alcanivorax sp.
CCCGGCGAAACCCACTCCTTCCTGGACCGGTTCGAGGCCATGCGCCAGAACCGGCACCTGTCCGGTGGCTCCAAGATTCGCCAGTTCGGCACCTTCGAGGAATGGCACGCCGGCAACCGGCAAATGTTTGTCAACCAGGCCGAGGCGGAGCGGTACAAACGCCGGGTCATGGATATGGCCTCCGGCGGCGCTCTTAGTGAGGGCGGCGGTGGTGGTGGTGGCGGTATGTGGGGGGCGCCCACGCCGGGCGGTGGACGGGGCGGTGGTCTCATGCGTGGCGCCATGCGCGTGGGCGGACCGCTGGCGGTTCTGGCGGGGGTCGCGGGTGTTGCGGGAATGGTCGGCCGCGGCCACGACCAGGCGCGCCAGGAAGCCATGTCCATCGATCTTCTGCTGCGCTCGATTGGCGACACCAGCGAGGAATTCGAGGATCTGCGCAGCCAGGTGCGCCGCTCCACCGACGGGCTGGGCATCGCCTTCACCGACATGGCCGAGATGGCACGCCGGTTTGTCAAAGAGGCCAACGCTCGCCCGGGCACCGACATCATGGGGAACCTGCGCACGGGCGCCGGTATGGGCCGGTCGTTCGGGTTCGATCCCTCCGTCGGTGTCGGGTTCATGGCCCATATGCGCCACTATGGCACGATCGGTTCTGATGACCCGAACGGGCGCCGTATGGCCCTGATGATCGGCGAGGCAATTGAGGAAGGCGCCGTCACCGCTAAGGCTGACGAGGTTTTGTCCGCCGTGGCCGGGTTTACCACCCAGGTGGCGAGGCTCACCCTGACCGCGCCGAACGTCGCCGGATTTGCCGGCGCGCTGTCCAGCCTCACGTCAACCAAAACGCCCGGGCTGGACCCGGCCAACGCGGCCAACATGCTGATGGCGGCCAATGCCGCCATGACGAAGGGCGGCGCCATGGGCGAGGCCAGCCAGAACTTCACCTACGGCATGCTGACGCGCGAGCACGGGGCCATGTCTCCGATCATGGCGATGATGGTCGCCGAGCAGGGGTTGTTCGGTTCGCCGCGTGATCTGTTCAAGACGAACGCCAAAGGCATGATGTCGCCACTGGGGCAAATGCTCTTCGAGGATGGGGCTAGGCCGGAAGATTTCACGGACACCACCAACCTTGAGCTGGCACAAAGAGAAATCGGCAGGATGTACGGCTTTGGAACGGTTGGGGTTAATGCCTTCATGCGGCAGTTCGGTCTGCAGAGTCATTCCCAGGCCGCAGCGCTTTTCAGAATGAATCCTAACTCCGTGGATGGCTTTACGGACCTCCTGGGAAGGGCGGGCGTGAGTCCCAATAGCGTCAACAGCACCGCTATTCAGAACCTCGCCAGCATCGGTGCGGCGGGCAGCATGGGCGACCTGCAGCCGCACATTGACCGCGTCATGGGTATGGAAGGCGTGAGCAAAGAAGCCAAGGACCGGATCGCCTTCGCCCAGGAAGCCGGCATGCTGAACGACGTGAAGGTGGAGCTCGCCAAGGTGGTGGCCGAGCGCGGGCAGGAGGAAAACCAAGGCGATAAAGTCCGCCAAGCCGTTAAAGACCTGGAAAACAAGCTGACGGATGTCGGGGGGCGGCTGGTCCCCCTTACCACATCGATCCAGGAAAACGTGGTGCGGATCGCCAACGCGATCGCGCCGAGAGAAAAGAGCACCATGGAGATCGGTAAGGATTTCATGCAGGACGTGCTCACCGGCATAATATCGCCTGGGGTGCTGGCGAAGAGGCTGCAGTCACGCATGGATGGCGCCGACCTGCCGGCGAACAATCCCGCTGGCGGCCCGTCGAACAACCGGTCTTTCCTTGACCTGAATCTAACGGGCACCTTACTGGACTGGTTCGGCAAGCCGGGAGCTTCGATTGATCCCGTGCAAGAACGGGTCCAGTTGCCATCGGCGAATGGTACGGCCGGGACAACTGGGAGCTGGTGATGGCCGATAAGCGCGTTCCCACCTACGACCCGAGAATCAGCGTTACTCTCCGCAAAAACGTGCGGCGCGAGTTCGTCGCCGGTGGCGACGGCCTGGGCGGCACGGTGCCGGCGTCGGCCCGCTACAAGGCCGCCGACCGCACCATCGACCTGACGCCCTACCTGGGCGAGAACGGCGGCGTGCGCGTCACCAAGAACGTCCGGCAGCCGGCCGGCGGCTTCGTGATCAGCCTGGCTGACCGCATGTTCCAGGGCAGCACGGCGCAAATGGAATCTCTCTACGGCCTGATCGAGCCGATGGATGTGATCGAAATCCGCATGGCCCGGGAACCGGCGCGGTACAACGGCTTGCCGATCGTCATGCGCGGCTTCGTGTCGTCGGTCCGGCGTACCCAAGTGGTGGGTAACGGCGGGCAGCCGCAACGGGCCATCCAGGTGGCCGGCCAGGACTACGGCAAGCTGTGGCAGATCATCCAGATTCGCTACTTCGCCAACTATGTGATGGGCCAGCAGCTGCTCAGCTTCCTGAGATTCGCCCAGAACTACGGCGTCAACAGCGATCGCAATTTCGCGCCCAGCGAATTCATGGCCGAGGTCACGCGGGAGATCATCAACGAGTTCACCGCGATCATGCGCCGCTCCGGCAGCGCCGACGGTCCGGAGGATACCACCAGCCCGGTGCGCGACATCGACATATTCGACCTGACGGTGCCCGGCAGTGACGCCAAGATTTCGCCTTACGGGGCCAACACCTGGAACGGTGGCGCGCTCTACCAGATGATGACCTATTACGGTGATGTCGGTCCGTGGAACGAGCTGTTCATCGAGGACCGCGAGGCGGGCCCGGCCTTGGTGTATCGCCCCAATCCATTCAAGACGCCGGCCGGAGAGTTTATCCGCGAGCAGGGCGCGGCCTATGCCCCGTCCGGCGGCACCGTCGACGCCCAGGGCGTGCGCACCATCAGCCTCACCGACGCCGACCTGCAGGTCGACAACACCGGTCGGTCCGACGCGAATCTGGCCAACTACTATGTGGTGGACAATCCGCAGTTCAACCTGATTGATGGCGGCATACTGAAGATGATGGCTGCCGAGCAGCGGGCCGATACCTTCTTCATAGAGGACTATCGAAACTGCGCGCCGTGGCTCTACGGCATCCGGATTATGCAGCAGCAGACCCAGCAGGGGTTGCGCGTCGATGGCAAGGCCGAGAATGACGTGGTGAGCGGGCGCGGTGCCATGATCGACTGGCTGGACCGCCGGCGCGAGGTCATCGTCCAAAACAACCGCGACAACGTGGTCTTTGAGGAAGGCTCCATGACGCTGAAGGGCAACGAGCAGATGCGTGCGGGCAGCTACCTGCAGATGCAGCGCGGGACCATGACCACCGAGTATTATGTGCCGTCCATCGAGCATTCCTTTATGCCGTTCCGGTCCTTCACCACCACGGTGCAGGTCGAGCGTGGCACCGGATTCATCGCCCGGGCCCAGCGGGGCCGCGGCCGGCAGTCGCCCTACCTGGCGGAAACCAGCGGTGGCGGGGTCTACGACGAATGAACAGCTTGCGGCTCGCCAAGGTCACCCGGTTCGTACCGGAGGCGCATGCGGCGGACCTGTTGTTTCTGGACGATGGCTCCAGAGTCCCCATGGTGCCGGTAACGACGCCCTACGGCAGCACGAATACCGGCGTGGCCGACATGGTCCAGCCGGACCCGAGCCCGTCCGGCGAGCAGTGGGATCCGCTGGACTCCGGCAGCCGCGACGTGATCGCCGTCGTGGGGTTTTTCCGCGATGTTCCGCTGGTCATCGGTTTCCTGTTCCCCCAGGTGACGGAGATGCTGTTCACCGACCGCAACCGCCGGGTGCAGCGGCATGCGTCGGACGTGTACACCACAGTCGACGACGACGGGAACGTGGAAGTGTTCCACCCGTCGGGAACCTACTTCCGCATCGGCACCGACCCGGCGCATGAAGACCTGACCGGGAAGGACTTCGATGGCAAGTGGAAAATCGACAAGAACACCGACAAGGCGGTGCACGTCCACCTGTCGGTGAAGAACGCCGGCCAGGAGGTAAGCAGCCTGGACCTGGACCCTGACGGCAACTTGGCCGTAGACCTGGCCGGAAACCTGACGGCCAATGTCGAGGGCAGTGCCACTGCCACGGTAGGCGCTGGGTTGACGGCTACCGTCACTGGCAACACCGCCGTGAACACCAGTGGTAATCTGACCCTGGAGGCCGGCGGCAACATCACCATTGGGGCTGGTGGAAATGTCGTTGTCACCGGCACCCGGATCGACCTGAACTGATGGCCCGCACCGTCACCTGGACCCCGGCGCCCGGCGAACTGTTCAATCTGCCGGAAACCAGCACCAACGTGCTCTACTCGGTGAGCGTATCGGTCAGCGACGATCTGAACCCGGGGCTCTCGGTCACCGGCTACGAGGCCAACATTACGCCGTCTCAAACCATTCTGGACCTGGACACCACCGGCGATGTCACGGTGTCGGCGGACAGTCTGGCCGGCCTGTTCCCGGTTGAATTCATCGACTACCTTCTGAACGGGAACATCGAGCGCGTGACTCGGTGGGACGACCTGCCGGCGGCGGCCGAGGACCTGATCGAGTACCGCCCCAGCAGCGAGACGGCTAAGACCTACACCCTGAACGTCACCGCGACACTGAGCGATGGCAGCGAGGAACAGGCCGCCTATACCATGGTGGTAACGCAAAACTGGACCACTGGCCGCGACCGGCTGGTGGCGGAAGTGAACGCCCGGAGGTAGGTATGCCCGCCGTAACTAGATTGGGTGACCTGGGCACGGGGCACGGGAGTTACCCGCCCAGGCCGAATATTGCGGGAGCCGCTACCGTTTTCGTGAACGGGATCCCGGTGCACCGCCAAGGGGATGCGTGGGATACCCACTGCAACCCGGCGCCTGATTGCCATGCCGGCACCCTGTCGGGCGGTTCCACCAGCGTTTTCGCCGAAGGGCAGGCCGTGGGTCGGATCGGTGATCCGGTGTCGTGCGGGTCCGCCGTGGCGGCGGGCTCAGCGAACGTCTTCGCCAGCGGCTAGACTGTTCTTCATGTCGTCGTAGAACCAGCGCGTCTCGATATACATCATTTCAATGGATCGCCCGTCGTAATAGGTGACCGTCGACGCTGGCCCCTCGATCATGATGACTTCCATTCTCTGGCCGGACGGCAGCAGCACGCATTCGCCCGTGCCGAGCAGTTCCAGGGCTCGAGCCCGATAGGCATGAATGCTGTCCTCGGAAGCCTCCACCAGGCGGTGAATGGCGATCTTGGTGATGCAGGCCGGCTGACGGCTGTTCTCGCCGACGGTCAGGAAGAGGTTCTGTCCCTGGGCCAGCGCTGGGGATGTGGCGAAGATCAGCGCCAGGAAGTAAATAAGGTGGATTTTATTCAAAGCCTTCATGGTTTTATTCCTACTTCTGTGACCTCATAAATATAGCACCCAAGCAGCAAAGTGGCAATCAAGGCAGCGGCCCAGTCGTGACGGTAAAAAGCACGCATGGCCGCACCACGATCTCAGAAAGCTGAAGTCAGACCGATTGGTTTTCTTCTCCAGGACCTGGGGAACCGAACCAATGACATGTCGTGGGTGCGATTCAACATCCGGCCCGAAGAACTGACGGTCATCGAGCCGTCCCGGGCGGCGGTGCAGCAGACCCTCGGCGGCGCCTGGCTCGACAACTTCGGGCCCGGCATCAAATCCGTGAACATCGGCGGGCACACCGGCTGGCGGGCCCTCTACGGCGACGAGGACGGGTTCGCGCTGTTCAAGCGTCTCAACAACACCGTCTTCCGGCTCTGGCACGCCAAGCGCGCGGCGGCGATCGAGGCCGGGCGCGACCCTGACCTGATTCAGCTGGTGTTCGTGGATGAGCTCGACGAACTGGTCTACGTCGTCGCGCCGCTGAGTTTTCAGCTGCGCCGAAGCAAATCCCG
>DASUNW010000159.1:0-4144 GCA_036276955.1 Alcanivorax sp.
GAGCCGCACTGGGTCGTCGGAGGACATCTGGTGCGGGAACAGGCCCTCTTCCATACCGGTGATGAAGACCACCGGAAATTCCAGCCCCTTGGCGGAGTGCAGGGTCATCATCTGCACCGCGTCTTCGTGGGCGTCGGCCTGGCCCTCGCCGGATTCCAGCGCGGCGTGGTCGAGGAAGGCGCTGAGCGGGTCCTCTTCGCCCTCTTCGTCACCGAACTGCCGGGTGGCGGAGACCAGCTCGCGCAGGTTATCCAGGCGCTGCTGGGCTTTCTCGCCCTTGTCCTGGCCGTGGTAATCGAGCAGACCGCTGGCGGCGATCACGTGTTCGGCGGTTTCCGCCAGGCCCAGCCCCTCGGTCTCCTCCGCCAGCTTGTCCACCAGCTTGAGGAAGCCGAGCAGGGCGTTGCCGGCGCGCGCGGTGAGCAACTGCTCGTTGATCAGTGCCGCCGCCGCGTCCCACAGGGGAACGCTGCGCTGGCGCGCCAGATCACGCAGGATTTCCAGCGTCTTGGCGCCGATGCCGCGGGTGGGCGTGTTGACCACCCGCTCGAAGGCGGCGTCCGCGCGGCGGTTGTTGAGCAGGCGCAGGTAGGCCAGCGCGTTCTTGATCTCGGCGCGCTCGAAGAAGCGCTGGCCGCCGTAGATGCGGTAGGGAATGCCGGCCTGCAGGAAGGCTTCCTCCAACACCCGGGACTGGGCGTTGGAGCGGTACAGCACCGCCATTTCCCGGCGCGCCATGCCCTGTTGGCCCAGGCTCTCCACCTTGCCGGCGATAAAGCGGGCCTCGTCCACCTCATTGAACCCGGCGTACAGGCGGATCGGCTCGCCGTCGCCGCCGTCGGTCCACAGCTCCTTGCCGAGCCGATCGCTGTTGACGCTGATCACCGCGTTGGCGGCGTTGAGGATGGTGCCGGTGGAACGGTAGTTCTGCTCCAGACGCACCGTGCGGGTGTCCGGAAAGTCCCGGCTGAACTTATGAATATTCTCGATCTTGGCGCCGCGCCAGCCGTAGATGGACTGGTCGTCGTCGCCGACGATGGTGGCGGCGTTGTCGGCGTTGGTCAGCAGCCGCAGCCAGGCGTATTGGATCGAGTTGGTGTCCTGGAATTCGTCCACCAGAATGTGCCGGAAGCGACGCTGGTAATGGCCGCGCAGGTCGTCGTTGTCGCGAAACAGCTCAAGCACGCGGAGCAGCATTTCGTTAAAGTCCACCAGGCCGCCACGGGCGCAGGCTTCTTCGTAGGCCAGGTAGATCTTCTGCATGGTCTGCAGAAACAGATCGCCGCCGGCCACGTCCATGTGCGCGGCGCGCAGGCCCTCGTCCTTCTGGCCGTTGATGAACCAGGTGGCCTGGCGCGACGGCCAGCGCTGCTCGTCCAGGCCCAGCTCACGGATCACCCGTTTGATCAGACGCTGCTGGTCGTCGGCGTCGATGATCTCGAAATTCTGCGGCAGCCCCGCTTCCTGCCAGTGCGCGCGCAACAGGCGGTGGGCGATGCCGTGGAAAGTGCCTACCCACATGCCGCCGGCGGGCATGTTGAGCAGCTGCTCGATGCGACCGCGCATTTCCGCCGCCGCCTTGTTGGTGAATGTCACGGCGAGAATACCGAACGGCGAGGCCTGTTCGGTGGCGATCTGCCAGGCGATACGGTGCACCAGCACCCGGGTCTTGCCCGAGCCGGCGCCGGCCAGCACCAACAAATGCCGGTCTTCGGCGGTTACCGCGTCGCGCTGGTCCGGGTTAAGGCCTTCAATAAGGGAAGTCACATCATCCATGGCGGCGGAGTTTACCAGAACCGCCGCTTTGGCGCGGCAGGTTGTGACGCAGCCCCGGTGATCCGGTTTCCCTTCGCGGTAGGGCTGGGTAAACTGCCAAAGAAAAAGCCGGGCGTCACATATGCCTACGGGTTCCCGAGCACCGCGCGGGAGCGACTTATTTACCGGCGCCCAAGGCTCCGAGCCTGGAACCATTACCCGTGTCGACAGCATCCGAGTCACAACCAAGCAAGCAGCAACAGGCCGTGACCCGCGCCCAGTGCCAGCATCTCCTCTCGGGGATCAAAGGCATGAACGTGCTGGAGGGCATGGCGGTGGCCGCGGCGACCTGGGCCTACTGGGATTCGCCGGTGCCGCGCGCCACCTTGCTGGTGTGGGCGCTGGCGGTGATCACGCTGGTGCTCGCCCGTGCCAGTTGGCTGCTGTTGGGTCGACCGCTGCAGAACGGTGACCGGGGCGATCTGCGCAAGGTCTCTTTAAGCGTGCTGGCCACGTCGGTGACCATGGGCATCGGCGGCATTCTGTTCAATCCCGCCGACACCCTGCTCTCCGAATCGATGCTCTATGCCCAGCTCACCCTGAGCAGCCTGGGCACCGGTTTAAGCATCCTTGCGCTGGCGGCCTATAGCAGCCATCTGCCCACGGTCGTGCTCTATCAGGTGGGGTTGCTGGCGCCGGCCTGCGTGCAACTGATGCTGGCCAACGACAACGAACCGGCGCTGGCCGCCATGCTGGTGGCCACCGGGGCGTTCTTGTTCATCGCCGCCCGCCGCATCAACCAGACCACCCACCAGGCTCTGGATCTGCAGATCAGCAACACCGCGCTGATCGACTACCTCGACCGGGCCCGCGCCAACGCCGAAGCGCTCAATGAAAAACTCGCCGACGAGATCATGGAGCGTAAAGAGGCCCGCCGCCGGCTTCAGGAAGCCAACGACCGGCTGGAGTCCATGGTCAGCGACCGCACCCGGGCCCTGGAACAGGCCAACCGGGAACTGAGCGCCACCGGCGAGCGCCTGCAACTGGCCCTGGACGCCAGCAACATCGGGCTGTGGGACTGGAACCTGGTGACCGGCACCAATTACCACACCAATTTCGACCGGCTGCTCGGCTACGAAAGCGAGTACTTCCGCAATTTCTTCGGTGACCTGCAGCAACTGGTGCACCCGGACGATTTCCCCATCATCCGCCGCGCCATGATCGCCCACTTCAAAGGGGAAACCGACCGCTACCACGCCATCTACCGGCTGCGCCACGCCAACGGCCCCTGGTGCTGGATCGAGGACGAAGGCCGGGTGGTGGACTGGAACGACAAGGGCCGCGCGCTGCGTATGATCGGCACCCGCCGGGACATCACCGCCACCCGCGAGGCACAGGAACAACAGCGGCTGGCGGCGACGGTGTTCGAGAACGCGCCGGAAGGCATCTTTATTCTCAACCGCACCTTCCAGTTCCTGGCGGTGAACGCCCGCTTCGAGCAGATCACCGGCTACCCGGAGCAGGACGTGCTCGGGCGCACCATCGCCGACACCGATCACATCGACCGCAACCGCAGCACCTACCGGGCGATCACGCTGGCGCTGCGCCGCCACGGGTTCTGGGAAGGCGAGATCAACGAACGGCGGCGCAACGGCGAGCCGTTCCCCGAGTGGCTGCAGATCAGCAGCGTGCTGGACGAGAAGCAGCGGGTGATCCGCTATGTGGGGATGCTGTCGGATCTCACCTCGCGCAAGGAAGCCGAGGAGCGGGTGCAGTTCCTGTCCAACTACGACCGCCTCACCGGCCTGCCCAACCGGGCGCTGTTCCGCGAACGCTTGCAGCGGGCGCTGACACTGGCGCGGCTGAACCGGGAAAAAGCCGCGCTGTTGATGATCGACCTGGACCGCTTCAAACCGATCAACGAGAGCCTCGGCCATGAGATCGGCGACCGCCTGCTCAAGCTGGCCGCCGAACGCATTTGCCGTTGCGGCGTCAGCGACGAGAATCTGGCCCGGGTGGGCGGCGACGAATTCACCCTGGTGCTGGAGAACTGCGGCGCCGAAGCGCAGATCGGCGTGCTCTGCCAAAAACTGATCAACATGATGAAGAAGCCATTCCTGATCGACGGCCATGAACTGCTGCTGGGGGCCAGCATCGGCATCAGTGTGTTCCCGAACCCGGGCCAGGAAGCCCAGTCAATGATCAACCAGGCGGAAATGGCGGTGCACCAGGCCAAGCGCAGCGGCGGCAATAATTTCCAGTTTTACCGCACCGGTATGCAGATGGCGTCGGTGGAACAACTGGCGCTGGAAACCAGCCTGCGCAAGGCCATTTTCAAGAACGAATTCGTGGTCCACTACCAGCCCAAGATGGACCTGGCGGACAGCCG
>DASUNW010000160.1:0-18846 GCA_036276955.1 Alcanivorax sp.
CAAAGCTGCTGCAGCCACTGCAGATCCTGCTTCACCGCCGCGCTCTTGCCGCGTGCGGGAAACATGGGGTCCAGATAGACTGCGTGCCAGGGCCCCACGGGCAAGGCCAAGGCGGCGGCGTCGCCGATATCCAGCAACGTCAGCAGCGCGGCGGCGCCCTGCCCTTGGGCGCGCGCCAGCGCATCGGCGATCAACGCGTGCAGCACCGGCTGGCGCTCCACCATGCTCACCGGATAACCGGCGGCGGCCATCAGCGCCGCGTCCCGCGCCAGACCCGCGGTCAGGTCCAACACCCCGTCGACGCCGTCCTGGCAGCGCCCCAGCGCCTTCACCAGCCGCTCGTGGCGGGCCCGGTCGGCGGCCAGCCGATAACCCTGCCGACCGGCGAGGAAATCCACGCTCAGCGGCGTGGCGCGGTCCGACGGGTCCCACAGCGACAGGGCGTCACCGTCACCGACGGGTCCCAGCACCAGCGCCTGGCCGCCGTCGCGGGCGTCCCGTAGTGACGCCACCGGCACGGTGCCGGCCACGGCGGGGGCGCCCGGCAGACAACCGACGACACTCACACGAACCACACAAACAGCACCGCCCCCAGCAACAAGCGGTAGAGCATGAACGGCAGCATGCCGACCCGGTCGAGCAAGCGCAGGAACAGCATGATGGTCAGGTAGGCGGTCACCGCGCTGACCGCCACACCCAGGCCCATGTGCCCCCAATCCACCGGCACGGTGCTTTCCAGTAGATCCTTGGTTTTCAGCAGGCCGGCGCCGAGGATCACCGGGATCGACAGCAGGAAGGAAAAGCGGGCCGCGTCCTTGCGACGAAAACCCAACGCCAGCGCGGCGGTGATCGTGATGCCGCTGCGCGAGGTGCCGGGAATCAGCGCCACCGCCTGGGCCACGCCGATCAGCAGCGCGCTGCCCACGCCCAACTCCGCCACCGCCCGTTTACGGGCGCCGTAGACGTCCGCCAGCCACAGCAGCACGCCGAACACCACGGTCGTCACGGCGATCACGGCTGCCGAGCGCAGTTCGTTTTCGATCAGGTCCTTGGCGAGAAAGCCCGCCGCCACCGCCGGCACCGTGGCCAGCACCACCAGCAGGCCGAGACGCAGGTCCGGGTTCATGCGTCGCTGCACGATGCCGTCACCGGCGCCCCGGGTCATCGCCCACAGATCACGGCGGTAGTAGGCCACCACCGCCAGCAGCGTGCCCAGATGCACCGCCACATCGAACGCCAGCCCCTGGTCCGGCCAACCGAACATCTGCGAGGGCAGAATAAGATGCGCGGAACTGGAGATCGGCAGAAACTCGGTGAAGCCCTGGATCAGGGCAAGAATCAAAGCTTGGATATTGTCCATTAAAAGCTTTCCTTTTTATTCACTGCAAGCTGGTAGGTCGGGTTAGGCCGAAGGCCGTAACCCGACGAACGCCAGATACAATCGCCGACGCTGATGTCGGGTTACGCTTCGCTAACCCGACCTACAAGCTTGCAGCTTCTATTCCTTCGCGGTGGGCTGGTAGCCGGCCAGAAACTCCGGCGGCATGCGGCGCGGCTTGCCCGAGTCCAGCGCCACGCACACCCATTTGGTGCGCCCGCGCAGCAGGGTCAGGCCGTCGCTTTCGCGCACGATCTGATAGCGACGGGTGATGCTGATGCGCTGGTCGTTGTCGACGATCCAGGTGCCGATCAGCAGTTTCTCGCCCTCGAACGCCGGCGCCAGATAATCCACCTCGGTGCGGCGCGCCACCATGCAGCGGTTCAGCCGCTGGTATTCGTCCCAGCCGAGCCCCAGCACCTGGGTGTGCTGCCAGGCGATTTTTTCCATGAACCGCAGGTATTCGGTGTTATTGACGTGGCCCAGCACATCAATGGATTCCGGCGTCACCACCACTTCGATTTGATGCACGTCCGGCAGGTCCCAATTGATCATCGCGATTGCTCTCCCTCAGACGATTCGCAAGTTACAAGTTGAAAGTTGCAAAGCGGCCTGCGGCCACAATTCAGGATTCAGGATACAGCGCGGATGGAACGAGGCGGTTCTACGTCACCGCTTTTCCCGCGCCCCAAGCGTAGCCAGCATTGGGTTCGCGGGCACGGCGCCTTAGTCGGGCGAAGCACTCTCCCGCGCCTGTATCCTGAATTCTGCATCCTGAATCGCGGCTTACGGCACGGCCTCTTCGCCAACACGGCCCACCCGCCGCCTTGCGGCTTTCAACTTGTAACTTGCAACTCAATTCACCACCCGATCACGCAGGTAGACCGGCTGAGCCTGCTCAGCGGGCACCAGCCGACCTTCCGCCACCATCGGCAGCGCCAGGCGGGCCACGGCGCCGGCGCGGGGCGCCACGTCACCGTCCACTTGCGCCAGCCGCACCCGGGCGCCGATCCGCGCCTGGTACACGGCACCGGAGCCGGCCAGCAGCCAGTCGTCGCCGTCCAGCGCCGGCACCGCGTCCGGATCAAACAGGCCGTCGGCGCGCAGCGCTTCGACGCCGTCCGCGCTGCATTGGTAAGCGCCCAGATAGAGCTCGCCCATGCGCGCGTCGAACGCCGCCAGAATACGGGGCCGGTCCGGATAGCGGTCGAACGCCGCCAGCGCGCAGGCCGCCAGGGTGGACACGCCGGCCACCGGCAGGTCGCGGGCAAAGGCCAGGCCCTGCACCACCGAGGTGGCCACGCGCACGCCGGTGAAGGCACCGGGGCCATGGCCGAACGCCAGGGCGTCCACCGCCGCCAGAGTCAAACCGGCGTCCGCCAGCAGCTCATCCACCAGCGGCAGAATCCGTTCGGTCTGGCGGCGCGCGCCGGGTTCGAAACGCTCTTGGATTTCACCGTTGCGATAGAGCGCCACGGAGCAGGCGTCGGTGGCGGTTTCAAGGGCCAGAATGCAGGTCATTGAAGGTGCTCGCGATTGGCAATGTAGGTGAAAAACCGTTGCACGACGTCCGCCTTACGGGTGCGGGTCATGCCCGGCAGGCTGTCCAGGAACAGACGCCCGTAACCCTTGGTGATCAGGCGCGGATCGCCCACCACCAGCAGGCCGGTATCGCTGGGGTCGCGGATCAAGCGGCCGGCACCCTGGCGCAACGCCAGCACCGCCTGGGGCAGTTGGTAGTCGCGGAAGGCGTTGCCGCCGCTGCTGTTGATATGCTCGATGCGCGCCGCCGCCACCGGGTCCCCCGGGGAGCCGAACGGCAACTTGTCGATGATCACACAGCTGAGGGTTTCGCCGCGCACGTCGATGCCCTCCCAAAAACTGCTGGTGCCCAACAATACCGCGTTACCGAGACTGCGGAAATTATCCAGCAGTTCCCGGCGGCCGGCCTCGCCCTGCACCAGCAACGGGTATTCGAGCTGCGCCTGGCGCAGCAGGCCGGCGGCTTCGCGCAGCGCCCGGTGGCTGGTGAACAGGAAAAAGGTGCGGCCGCCGGCGGCGCGGATCACCGGAATCATCGCTTTGGTGAGGGTGGCGGTGTAGTCCGGCGAGGACGGCGCCGGCATACCTTCGGGCACGTAGAACACCGCCTGGCGTTTGAAGTCGAACGGGCTTTCCAGGCGCAGGGTGTCCGCTTCCTCCAGGCCCAGCCGCTTCTGCAAATGCTCGAAGCGCCCGGCCACCGACAGAGTGGCCGAAGTGAGAATCCAGGTGCAGGGGTGCTTCTCGCGCTGGGCGCGCAGTTGCGCGGCCACCGACAGCGGCGTGCTGTGCAGCACCAGGGTGCGCCGGAAGGTCTCGAACCAGTACACCCGGTTGGGCGCCGACCCATCGAGAATCGTTTTCAGGGTGATCACCTGCTCGGCGGCACGCCGGGCGCAGGCATCGAGCCCGCGGCTGGTTTTCGCCTGCGGCGCCAGGGACGATTCCAACTCCGCCAGGGCGTCCAGCAGCGCGGCGCCGGCATCGCGCACCGCCGGGCTATCATGAACCTCCGACCAGGGGGCGCGCCGCTCCGCCTCGCCGAGGCTCAGCCGCAGGTCCTGGCAGGCCTTGTCCACCGACGCCACGGTCTGGTTCAGGGCGGCCAGATCCAGCGCCGAATGGGCGGCCTCGGAGAGAGCATCACGGCCCAGCTCCTGCACCTGGCGCGTGCTCAGGGAATCCCCGAAGAAGTTGGCGGCGATCTCCGGCAACTGGTGGGCCTCGTCGAAAATCACCGTATTGGCGCTGGGCAGCAGTTCGGAAACGCCCTCGCCGCGCAACGCCGCGTCGGCGAAGAACAGGTGGTGATTGACCACCACCAGGTCGGCCTCCTGGGCCTCCTTGCGGGCGTTCATCAGCGGGCATTCGCTGTACTTGGGACACTCGGTGCCCAGGCAGTTGTCCGCGGTGCTGGTGACCCAGGGCCACACCGGCGCGTCCTCGGGCAGTTGCTTGAGCTCGGCGATGTCGCCGGTGCGGGTGCGCCCGGCCCAATGGGCCACCACCTGCATCTGTTCGGCGGTTTCCCGGGTAAGAAAGCGGGCTTCTTCCTGGTGCAGCTCCAGGCGGTAGGGGCACAGGTAGTTGGCGCGGCCTTTCAGCAGGGCCGCTTTGCGCGCCATGCCCAGCACCTTGAGGACCATCGGCAGGTCCTTGAAGAACAACTGGTCCTGCAGGCTTTTGGTGCCGGTGGACACCAGCGTGGGACCGTCGGAAAGCAGCGCCGGCAGCAAATAGGCCAGGGTCTTGCCGGTGCCGGTCTCCGCCTCCACCAACAGCGTGCCGCGGGCGTCGATCGCCTCGGCCACCGCGTCCGCCATGCGCAACTGCGCCTCGCGGGGGCGATAGCCTTCCAGCAGGCCGCCGAAGCGGGCGCTGTCGTTCAGGTAATCGCGGGCACTGTGGAATTCACGGACGCTGTTCACTCACGGTCTCTCGGGTCTCGCCATGCGGGGAAACACCCGCCTTCGGGGCTGAGAGGATAGCGGATAACCCGGCCCGCGCCCAACCGCGCGGCGCAAAAACAACAATGCCCGCGCGAGGCGGGCATTGTTGTTCACCGAGAGAGATGAAAAGGCAGGTTCAGGCGGTCACGTCCTGGATCTGCTTCATCAGTTGCTTCTGCTCATCGGTGGGCTGGGCGGACTGCAGCGCCATCAGCTTGCTCATGTCGCCCTCGATCTTGATCTGGCCGCTCATGAAGCCTTGCATGCCGGCGGACTGGTCGCCTTCGATGAAAATCCGCTTGGCCAGATCGGCGGGCAGCACCAGGGTGGTGGGCGCGTCGTCGTGATGGCCTTCTTCGATCATGCCACCGGCCAGCGCCATGTGCTTCTCGCCGTCATCGGTTTTCACGGTGATGTTGATCACCAGGTCGGCGAGGGCCGCGGGGGCTTCCACGTCACCGGCGGACTCACGGATTTCCTTAACCTTTGCAAACCACTCGTCGGACAAAAATTCCAGGCTCATTGTTATCTCCTTGGTTGCGATGGTCTCGACGCCCGGGTCAATGGGCCACCCATTATGCATGAGCGATATTCAAACGAGCGTTCGAAACTTTCCTGTACCTTATACAAAGCCCTCTGACCTGACAATGGCCCGGCGAGGATCCCGCCGGGCCAAAACGGCCAGTCACAAGCACTTGCCGGAGCGGGCCTTGCCCGCTCCCACAAACCGGTGCCCCCGTTTGAGGGGCCAACCGCTATCAGTAGAGGTAGGTGAACATCTTTCGGCGGTATTCGCTGGCCAGCGGATCGCCCTTGGGCAGGCACTCGAACACTTCCAGCAGGGCCGAGCGGGCCACGCCGTCCTGGTAGTCGCGGTGGTCGCGCAACAGCCGCAGCAGCGCATCCAGGCCGGCCTGGAACTGGCCGGCGGCGGCGGCGCGCAGCCCGTAGGCGTGCAGGTCTTCCGGCTTTTCGTCGCGTTCGAGGCGCGCTTGCAGCGCCTTGAGGCTGACGCCGTCGTCGTCGAGCTTCTCCAGCAGCGCGAAGCGGGCCCGGAACGGGCGCAGTTCTTCCAAGTCCTCGGTGACTTCCGCCAACACCGACTGGGCGTCGTCGGTGCGCCCCTCGCCGAGCAGGTACTCCACCAGCAGCGCCCGGAAGGCGTGCTTGTCGGGCTGCTCGGAGAGCGTTTGCCGCAGGGCCTGCTCGGCCTGGGCGCCCTGCCCGGCGCTGATGGCCTGGCGGATCTGCTCCAGGAAGCCCTCTTCCTGCTCCTGTTGCGCGGCGTCCGGGTCCACCACCGGAGTCAGCCATTGGCGCACGGCGGCTTCGGTTTGCGCACCTTCCAGTTCGCTGACAAGCTGGCCTTGGAACACCATTTTCAGGGACGGCAAGTCGCGCACCCCGAATTGGCTGGCGAGATTGGCCTGCTCGTCGGCGCTGACCCTGGCGAGAACGAACTTGCCCTGGTATTCCTGGACCAGTTTCTCCAGCAACGCGGTCATTTGCTGGCTGGGCTGACTCCAGGATGCCCAAAAATCGAACAGCACGGGGAGCTGGCGTGAATGCTCCAGCAGTTGCTGAACGTTTTGTTCCGTGACGTCGATAATGGCGGCGGCGTTGTCCTGCACGGTAGCTCCTTGAAGCGGCTGGTTTAGGGCTGGTTTAGCGATTGGCGATTGTACGTAAACGCGATTCAGGATGCAGGATACAGGATACAACGCGGAACAGGGACAACCGCACCGGCGATGTCGTGCCCGCGTTCAACCGCCGTCAGCGCGGAATACAAGCGCGGCTGTACCACGGCTCCTGGTTCGCGCTGTATCCTGTATCCTGTATCGCCTCGTAGGTGGCATTAAATACTGTTAAACCGCCACGAAGGCGGCATCATCAGGCGTACTATTGACGGAGGGGTGAGGAACAGGCGTTCACGTGGCGTACATGCCCACCCGGTACCCTGACGCCTGATTTCGTAAAGATACCCATGCCCGCCCGGAGGCAAGATTCCGGTTCGTACTTGTGATTCACAAGTGAAGTCCTGGCAAAGGAGATGACCATGCTGAGCCTTTTGGCCCTGGTAATTCTGGTCGCGACATTAACGACCATTTTCTACATGCAGTTATCCCTGACCGTCGGCAGCGTCACGTTCGCCGTGGTCTGGTTACTGTGCGGTCTGTTGGCGTCCTGCTTGTACAACCCGCTTCTGCTGATCCTGCTGGCCGCGGTGCTGGTGGTGCTCAATCACCCCGGTCTGCGCCGCAAGCTGATCAGCAAGCCGGTCTTTAAGGCCCTTGGCAAGATGATGCCGCCGATCGGCGACACCGAGCGCGAGGCCATTGAAGCCGGCGCCACCTGGTTCGAAGCCGAGTTGTTCGGCGGCAGGCCGGACTGGGATGACTTTTCCAAGGTGAATTTCACCCAGCTCACCGAGGAGGAGCAGTCGTTCCTGGACAACGAGGTGCAGGAACTGTGCGCCATGCTCGACGAGTGGAAGATCTACCACGAGCACAAGGATCTGCCCGAGGAAGTCTGGGACTATCTCAAGGCCAACGGCTTCTTCAGTCTGATCATTCCCAAGGAATACGGCGGTCGGGACTTCAGCGCCTACGCGCAGAGCCGCACCATGAGCAAGATCGCCACCCGCTCACTGACCACCGCGGTGACCGCCATGGTGCCCAACTCCCTGGGCCCCGGCGAATTACTCGCCAAGTACGGCACCGACGAACAGAAGCAACGCTGGCTGCCGGGCCTGTCTTCCGGCGACGAAATCCCCTGCTTCGGCCTGACCGGCCCGGAAGCGGGCTCCGATGCTGGCGCGATCCCCGACAGCGGCGTGATCTGCAAGCAAACCGTGGACGGCGAGGAAGTGCTGGGCATGCGCCTGAACTTCGCCAAACGCTGGATCACCCTGGCGCCCATCGCCACCGTGGTGGGCCTGGCGTTCAAACTCTATGATCCGGACCACCTGCTCGGTGACGAGGACGAACTGGGCATCACCTGCGCCCTGCTGCCCGCCGACACCGAGGGCGTGGAAATCGGTCGCCGCCACAACCCGGGCGGTTCGCCGTTCATGAACGGCCCGATCAACGGCAAGGACGTGTTCGTGCCCCTGGACGCCATCATCGGCGGCCCGGAAATGGCCGGTAAAGGCTGGCGCATGCTGATCGAATGCCTGGGCGCGGGCCGCGGCGTGTCGCTGCCGGCGCTGGCCACCGCCAGCGGCGAGATGGGTTACCGCATGACCGGCGCCTTCTCTCGCATTCGCCGCCAGTTCGGCACCTCCGTGGGCAACTTCGAGGGCGTGCAGGAAGCCTCCGCGGAAGTGGCGGGTCTGGCCTACACCCTGGAAGCCTACCGCCACCTGGTCACCCGGGGCCTGGAGGAAGGCACCATCTCCGTGGTCACGGCGATGGCCAAGTACCACTCCACGGAAATGATGCGCGTGCTGATCAACAACGGCATGGACATCGCCAGTGGCCGGGCCGTGCAAATGGGCCCGCGCAACTTCATGGCGCTGGCGTATCAGTCGATTCCGGTGGCGATCACCGTGGAAGGCGCCAACATCCTGACCCGTTCATTGATGATCTTCGGTCAGGGCGCGATGCGCTGCCACCCCTACCTGTACGACGAGCTGCAGGCGATCCAGGACGAGGACCAGGAACGCGGGCTGGATACCTTCGAAGGCCTGTTCTTCAAGCACGCCGGCCACACCCTGAGCAATATGAGCCGGGGCCTGGTGCACGGTCTCAGCGGCGCCCGGTTGGCGGATATCCCCGCCAACGCGGACAGCTTCAGCGCCCCCTGGTATCGGCTGATCACCCGCTACAGCGCGGTGCTGGCGAGCCTTTCGGACGTGGCCTTCGCCCTGCTGGGCGGCGACCTCAAGCGCCGCGAGATGGTGTCCGCGCGGCTCGGCGACGTGCACAGCCAGTTGCTGATCGCCTGCGCGGTGCTCAAGTTCCACGCCACCCTGCCCCGCGACGAGGCCAACGACGCGCACGCCCGCTATGCGCTGCAGCACGCCTTCAGTCAGATCCACGACGCAGTGGAAGACTTCGCCCGTAACTTCGGCTACCTGGGCGTGGCGCGCATTCTCAAAGGCATGTTCTTCCCGTTCGGCCGGCCCGCCGGCGCGCACAAACCCAGCGATGTGCTGATCCGTACTCTGGGCGAGCAAATCATGAACCCCAGCAGCGTGCGCGACGCGCTCGCCGCCAACGCCTACATCAGCGTCGATCCCGAAGACAGCGTCGGCCGCGTGGAAGTGACCTACAACAAGCTGTTGGAAGTGGAAGGCGACTACGAGGCGTTCCTGAAAGCGGACGACAAGGGCAAGTTGGAAGGCGACACCATCCAGGCCAAGCTGGAGGACGCCGCCGCCAAGGGCATCATCCCCAGCGATCAGGTGCAGGCGATTCTCGACTACGACGAGATGCGCTACGACTGCCTGCTCACCGACGCCTTCGACATGGAGTTGAAGAACGTCGACATGAACACCCAGCGGCCGACCTGATCTGGGCCCGCGCCTCGAAAGCCGCCCTCCGGGGCGGCTTTTTTTTGTTCAATCGATCCCAGTACCGCGAAATTTAACAATGGCGGGCCGCCGCGCCGCTTTCACCGGCTAACGCTTTCGACTAGGCTTTCTGCGTCTCGCCTTCGGCGCCAACCCATATTCATAAAGATCCCCCGTAATGACAGTGGCATTCGAGGAAAAGGCGGTTCTGGAATTCAAGGGCCGCATGCTGATGATGACGGTCCTGTTGCTCAAGGACCTGGACCCCAACACCCTGCACCGCCAAGTCAGCCAGCGGCTTGACGACGCCGCCCAGTGGCTGCGTGACGCGCCGGTGGTGGTCGATCTGGCCCACCCGGAAGACGTCGACCAGGTAGCCCTGATGGCCGCCGTGGACACCCTGCGCGGCCTGGGCGTGAATCTGGTGGCCCTGGCCCGCAACGAGCACCTGGACAGCGACACCGCCGCCATGCTCGGCCTCGGCAGCATCAGCCTGGCCGGCGGCCGGGACGTGCCGCGCAGCGCCGAACCGGCACCGGCGGCGCAAACCGACCAACCCGCCGAGGCCGGCCACACCCTGGTCATCGACCAGCCGGTGCGCTCCGGCCAGCAAATCTACAGCCGCGGCGATCTGATCGTGCTGGCGCCGGTAAGCACCGGCGCGGAACTGCTCGCCGAAGGGCATATCCACGTTTATAACACCCTGCGCGGGCGGGCCCTGGCCGGGGTGCGCGGCGATCAGAACGCGCGCATCTTCTGCCAGAAGCTGGACGCCGAGCTGGTCTCCATCGCCGGCCACTACCGGGTCGCCGAAGACCTGCCCGACCAACACCGCAAACAGGCGGTGCACATCACTCTGGACGGCGACGCCATGCGCTTCGCGGACCTCAAATAAGCAAACAGCACAACCTAGGAGACGAGATCGTGACAAAAATCGTGGTCGTAACATCCGGCAAGGGCGGCGTGGGCAAAACCACCACCAGCGCCGCGCTGGCAACCGGCCTCGCCCAGCGCGGCCATAAAACCACGGTCATCGATTTTGACGTGGGCCTGCGTAATCTGGACCTGATCATGGGCTGTGAGCGGCGCGTGGTCTACGACCTGGTCAACGTGATCAACGGCGACGCCAACCTCAAGCAGGGCCTGATCAAGGACAAGCGCGTCGAGGACCTGTTCATCCTGCCCGCCTCCCAGACCCGGGACAAAGACGCCCTGACCCTGGAAGGGGTGGAAAAAGTGCTCGAAGGGCTCAAGGACATGGGCATGGAATACATCATCTGCGACAGCCCGGCGGGCATTGAGAAAGGCGCGCTCACCGCCGCCTATTTCGCCGACGAAGCGGTGGTGGTGACCAACCCGGAAGTGTCCAGCGTGCGCGACTCCGACCGCATTCTGGGCATTCTCTCCAGCAAGACCCGCAGGGCGGAGCTGGGCGAAGGCGACATCCCCGCCAGCCTGCTGCTGACCCGCTACTCGCCGGAACGGGTGGAGCGCGGTGAAATGCTCTCCGTGGAAGACGTGACGGACATTCTGGCCATCGACCTGCTGGGGGTGATCCCGGAATCCCAGGCGGTCCTCAACGCCAGCAACAGCGGCGCGCCGGTGATCCTGGACGGCGATTCCGACGCCGGCAAGGCCTACCAAGACGCCGTGGCCCGCTTCCTCGGCGAACAGCGCCCGCATCGCTTCCTCACCGCCAATAAGAAAGGACTCTTCGGCCGTCTGTTCGGAGCGCAATGATGAGCATCTTCAGCTACCTGCTTCCCAAGAAAGAGAAATCCGCCTCGGTGGCCAAGGAGCGCCTGCAGATCATCGTCGCCCGCGAGCGGGCCACCCGCGGCGGCCCGGACTACCTGCCGCAGCTGCAGGAAGAGCTGCTGATGGTGGTGCGCAAGTACGTGGAGGTGGACCAGGACGCCATCAACATCCAGGTAGACCGGGAATCCGGCTGTGAGATCCTGGAACTGAACATCACCCTGCCCGAGTAGGTCGGGTTAGGCCGAAGGCCGTAACCCGACATCGGGCATGTCCTTGACTTACTGGCCATTCGTACAGTATTCTAAAAATCCGGTGAGCCCTCCCTCAGGTTTTCTTTTCTGCGACCCCTCGGAAGGCCTGATCGATCTCCAGGCTCCAAGGATGGAGCCGGGCTCCCGGACCCAACATCAGTTGCAACTATCTTTACCCCATGTGCCAGCCGTGGCTGACGACGATGGACTGGCCGGTCAACGCCGCCGAGGGGAACGCCGCCAGCGTCACCGCCAGCTCGCTGATGTCCTCCACGGTGGTGAACTCGCCGTCCACCGTGTTCTTCAGCATCACGTTGCGAATCACCTCGTCTTCCGAGATGCCCAGTTCGCGGGCCTGTTCCGGAATTTGCTTGTCCACCAGCGGCGTGCGTACGAACCCCGGGCAGATGATGTTGCTGCGCACCCCGTACCCGGCGCCCTCCTTGGCGACCGCCCGGCACAGCCCCAGCAGGCCGTGCTTGGCGGCCACATAGGGCGCCTTCAGCGGCGAGGCCTCCATCGAATGCACCGAGCCCATGTACAACAACGTGCCGCCATCGCCCGCGTACATATGACGCAACGCCGCCCGGGTGAGCAGAAAGGCGCCGTCCAGATGCACGCCCATTACCTTGCGCCAGTCGGCCAGCGCCAGCTTGTCCAGCGACTCGATATGCTGAATGCCGGCGTTGGCGAAGGCGATATCCAGCCTCCCCCAGGTATCCACCACCGTCTGCACGCCAGTATCCACCGCCTGCTCGTCGGTGACGTCCATGGCCAGGGCCAAGGCCTCGCCGCCGGCGTCGCGAATGGCGGCGGCCGCCTCTTCGGCGGTGCCGCTGTCCAGGTCGGCCACCGCCACCCGGGCGCCTTCGCGGGCGTACCGTTCGGCGATTGCCCGGCCGATGCCCCGACCGGCGCCGGTGATCACCGCAACGCGTTGTTCAAGACGCATGGCTACTGCTCCTGTTTAAGGGTCGGCGCCGACGGCGTCTTATCCGCTTTGCGCTCGCGGCGACGTTCCGCCCAAAGGCGCAACTGGCCAACAATGCCGGACGGGAAAAAGTACACGCTCAACACGAACAACAAACCGAACCACAGCAGCCAGCGATCCGGCCCCGCCAGTTCCGCGAACAGGCTGCCCGGCTCCGCGTTCTGCACCAGCAGCCGAAGCAGATCCTGCAGATAGTTCTGCGCCAGCAGGAACACCGTGGTGCCGACGATGGCCCCGTACAAGGTGCCCATGCCGCCGATCACGCACATCAGAAGGATGAACACCATTAACTCGAAGTTGAGGGTATTTTCCGGATTCACGTAGCGGTTGATCAACGCGAACAAAACGCCCGCCAATGTGGCCAGTACCGCCGATACGATCACTGCCACTGTGCGATAGAACACGGTCCGGTAGCCCAGCGCCTGGGCGCGGAACTCGTTTTCCCGTATCGCTTGCAATACACGACCGAACGGGGAGTTCACCACGCGCAGCAGGAACAGGAACACCAGCAGCGAAATCACGAAGGCGATGTAGTACATCAGATGGCGGCCGTTGATGCGCACTTCGAACAGGGCGTCGTTGAAGGCCTGCCCGATGTTGCCCTGGGCAAATAGCCCGACAATGAAATCGATCACGCTGAAGCCGGGCACCTTGGAATCGAAGGGCCGGAACGCCGGCCCCAATTCGCGCGGGCTGCGCACCGCCAGGCCGTCCTCACCGCCGGTGATGTTGTAGAGTTGGGTGACCAGGCTGAGAAACGCGAACGCCACCGCCAGGGTCACCAGGGCGAAGAAGATCGCTTTGACGCGCAGCGACAGCAAGCCCAGCAACAGCGACAACAAAATGCTCATCACCACGGCGCCACCGATACCGATGAACACGGCCCAGAAGCTAGAACCGAAAGCGTCCGTCGACATCGCCACGCCATAGGCACCGATACCGAAAAACATGGTGTGCGCGAACGACACGATGTGGGTATAGCCCAACATCAGGTCGTAGGACGCCACCACGATAATGAACACGCAGATCATGCCGAGCATGGAAAAAGCGCGCACACCCGGAAACAGGAAAGGCCCCAGGGCCAGACAAACGCCGATCAGCACCAACAGTGCGGAGAGCGCCCGGCTACGCGGATAGTCGCCGGAAAGAATACGATTCAACATGGCGCGCCTCCTCAGACTTTGATAACCGGAATCAGCCCTTGTGGACGCCACATCAGCACGCCCACCATCAACCCGACCGTCGCCACCGCGGCCAGCCGGGGCTCCAGGTAACCCACATACAGATTAATCAGGCCCACCAGCACGGCGCCGTAAAAACAGCCTTTGATGGAACCCAGACCGCCGAGGATGATCACCACGATCACCGAGATCATCAGTTCATCGCCCATGTGCGCGGTGATAATCTCCCGGTACATGGCCCACATGGCACCGCCCATACCGGCCAGCGCCGAACCGGCCACGAATACGCCCAAGAACAAAAGGCGGATCCGATAGCCCTGCACCTCCACCATTTCACGACTTTCCACCCCGGCGCGGATCAAAATGCCGACGCGGGTGCGCTCGATAATCCAGGTCATCAGGCCGTAGATCGCGAGGCCCAGAACCACCGCTATGAGCCGGTACTTTTCCAGCGCCACGCCGCCGATCACCGGCAGCGATTTAGGCAGAATGAACGCGCCGTTGAGGGCTTCCGGGCGGGGCACCGGAATTTCATTGGGTCCCCACACCACATGGATCAGTTCCATGATGATGATGGAGCCGCCCACGGTAACCAGAATCTGCTTGAGGTGATCGCCATACACCGGCTTGATCACCAGCCGTTCGAACACTAGCCCGAGCAGCCCCGCCACCACCATCGCGAACCCCAACGCCGGCAAAATCGCCGCCAGATTGATCAGCAGCGACGGCGCGTTGGCCTGGCCACTCAGCCACACCAGCACACTGGCGCCGGCGAAGGCGCCCAAAGAAATAAAGGCCCCGTGAGCCAGGTTGAGGACATTCATCAACCCAAAGGTGAGCGTCATGCCCGAGGCCATCAAAAACACCATGGCACCCATCGCCAGGCCGCTGATGGTCAGCAGTACCCAGGTGCGCGGGTCCATCATTAACAGGGCCACCGCCATCATCAGTAGCAGCAGGAATATATGAGGTTTATCTTGGCGGAACGCGGCGAAGCGCGCCAAAGCGCCTTGGGGCCGCGTCTGTTGACCAACAATCTCGTCGTGCGCCGACATGGTCTTGCTCCTATTTTTATTGGTGCTCGCCGAGCCCCAGACCCAGCAGTTCATGCTGCAGATCGTCGTTATCGGCGAGATCATTCATCGGGCCGGACCAGACCACCCCGCCGTCATTCATAACCGCCGCGGACTGGCCCAGGCGGCGGGAGAAATTAAAGTTCTGCTCCACCAGCAACACCGTGACCTGCTGCTGCTTGAGCTGCTCGAAGGCGCCGGCCAGATCATTGATGATCGCCGGGGCCAGCCCCTTGGTGGGCTCATCCACCAGCAACAGCTCACGGGGCTCGATGATTGCCCGGGCGATCGCCAGCATCTGCTTTTGACCGCCGGAGAGATTGCCCGCCGGCCGGTCCCAGAACTTTTTCAGCGGCGGGAAAAGATCAAACACCCAATCCAACCGGGCCGGGTCGACGGGGCCACTGACCGCCGCCAGCACCATGTTTTCCCGCACCGTCAGCAGACTGAAAATGCCCATGTTCTCCGGTACGAAAGCGATGCCCTTGCGAGCGATGCGCGGCGTCGGCTGGCCGGTGATGTCCTCGCCGTGAAAGCGCACCTTGCCCTGGGTGACCGTGGTCAGACCCATGATGGTGCGCAGCGTGGTGCTCTTACCGGCGCCATTACGGCCCAGCAGCACGGTCAGCTCGCCGGCGGGCACTTCCAGGTCCACGCCATGCAGAATGTGGTATTGGTCGATATCGGCGCGCACGCCGGACAGCGAAAGAATCGATTCGGCCATCGTTTAGCCCTCCTCGCCGGCGGTATCGTCCTGGGGCGCGCCCAGATAGGCTTCCTGAACGATGGGCGAGGCGATCACCTCCGAGGGTTCACCGTCGGCCACCAGTTCACCGTTGTGCAGCACCACGATGCGGTCCGACAACGAACGCACCACATCCATTTTGTGCTCCACCAACAAAATCACTTTGTTCTGCTTGTTCTTGATGTCGGCGATCAGATCCAGGATCACCGGCACTTCGTCCACGCTCATGCCGGCGGTGGGTTCATCGAACATGAACACCTCCGGCTCCAACGCCAACATCAACGCCACTTCCAGTTTGCGTTGATCGCCGTGGGGCAAATTGGCCACCGGCGTGTCGGCACGCTTGCCCAGATTGACCTGCTCCAGATAGGCGACGGCGCGGTCGCTGATATCGCGGCGACTCGACACCATCTGCCAGAACACGTGGCCAATGCGATAGCGGGACGCCACCGCCAGCCGCACATTCTCCAGAGCGCTCAGGTTGGGAAACAAATTGGTGAGCTGAAACGCCCGGCCCAGGCCCTTGTCGGCCCGCGCGGCGGCGCTCAGCGCGGTAATATCCTGATCAAACAAATGCACACTGCCGGCACTGGCGGCGAGCTGCCCCGAAATCAGGTTGAACCAGGTGGTCTTGCCCGCCCCGTTGGGGCCGACGATGGACGTCAGGGTGCCGGCATGAAACGCGCAGGACACCTTATTCACCGCCACGTGCCCACCGAAATTAATCGTCAGGTCGCGGGTTTCCAGCACCGGTTCAGCGGAAGGTTGCGGTTGCAAGGAGGCCATGGGAGGTCCCTTTTATTAGATCGTATTATCGGAATTCTTGGGGATCGATACAGGATTCAGGATCAAGGATACAGGGGCACGCGCGGGAGCCCGCCCTGTATCCTGGAACCTGCATCCTGTATCGGTTTTTCCTTGGAAAAACCTAGCGGTCGTTGCGAATCGGGATGTTCATTTCGTCCAGGCCGATCTTTCGGATCAGCTTGGGGACGCCCGCTTCCACGGTACGATCGGCGAACCAGTCGTCACGCTTTTCCACTTCAATGCGGAAGTGGTACATCCCCTG
Source organism: Alcanivorax sp. (assembly GCA_036276955.1). GTDB lineage: Bacteria > Pseudomonadota > Gammaproteobacteria > Pseudomonadales > Alcanivoracaceae > Alloalcanivorax. The sequence goes on from DASUNW010000160.1 coordinate 16,451, forward strand.
CAGTGCCTGGTGATCCTCGTCACGCATCACCATCTTGCCCTTCGGGGTTTCGAACACCAGCCCCTCGAAGGCGTCGATCAGATCTTCAGTGTCAGTCGAACCGTCCGCCTCGCGGATCGCCGCGGTGATCGCCATGGCCTGGGCGAAACCCTGAGCGGTGAAGAAGTCCGGCGCCGCGTCGAAGCGTTCGAAATGCTCCTTGACGAACCAGTCGTTGATCTCGTTTTTGGGCGACTCGAAGTAATAGAACGTGGCGCCCTCCATGCCCGGGAACTCGGAATAGCTCACCAGGGCCGGCAAGATGTTGCCGCCGGTGGCCAGCTTGATGCCGAAGCGACCCGGCTTGAGATCCTGTATACGGCCCAGCGGGTTGGCACTGCCGGCCCAGATGGCGAAGATGTATTTGCCTTGTTGACAATCGTCGCGGTCCTTAAGGGCATCGAACAACCGCTGCGCGGCGGCGGTGAAGTCGGTGGCGTCAGTGGGCAGGTACTCTTCGTGCACCACTTTGCCGCCCTGGGTCTCCATCGCCTCCTTGTAGGCGGCCACGCCGTCACGGCCGAAGGCATAATCCTGGGCAATGGTGGCCACACAGACGCCCGGCTCGCCCAACGCTACCGCGTTGGATACCGCGTCCTGGGAGGAGTTACGACCAACCCGGAACACATAGCGGTTCCAATCCTCGCCGGTGATGGCGTCGGCCACGCCCTCGGGCATGATGATGCGCTCGTACTGTTGGGCAATCGGCAGGGTCGCCAGCGCCACCCCGGAAGACACCGGCCCCACCACGATGTGGGCGTCGTCCTCGGCGTAGGCTTCTTCGACCAAAGCGCGAGCGCGCGCCGGGTCCAACTGAGCATCCTTATCGATGATCTCGATTTTGCGGCCTTCGATTTGCATGCTGCCGTCGGTGGCGTACTCGAAGCCCATTTTCATACCCACGCTGAGCTGCTCCGCGTAGGCGGACAACGGGCCGGTGAAACCGGTGACGTGAGCGATGCGGATGGAATCGGCCGCCTGCGCGAGAGGCGCGGCGGTGAGGGCGGTCAGCGTGAAGGCCGTCGCGGTAATGAGACGCTTCATAGGAATCTCTCCCTTATTTTTCCGGCCTGATGGCCGTCTTGTTGTGGTTATGGTCCCGTTCAATATGACTGGCGATTCATCTTTCCGCAAGAGGGTTTCGAAAAAAATTCCACAAACGTGGAATTACCGACCGGGACCGCCTCGGAAGCCTGCAAATACCCGAATAACAGGGCCTTGAAGCGTGCCTACCATGCCGCGCAAGCGGCCCCGTCGGCTTTGAAAGCCGGATCCTGGTTGACACCAGGGGGAAGCAAACTTAATTTAGTTGAATACCGATTCACATTTCAAACAATAAAACCACGAACCCAAGAAGCCCGCCATGACCACTGCCCCCCAGACCAACGCCGTCAAGCCCGCCGCCGTCAGCGGCGGCCCCGGCGCCCCCAAGACCGCCCGCGGCGCGCGCACCCGGGCACGCATTCTCAAAGCCGCCGAACACACCTTCGGCACGCTCGGTTACCACCGCGCGGGCATTTCCGACATCACCCGCGCCGCCGGCGTCGCCCAGGGCACCTTCTACACCTACTTCGCCGGCAAGGAAGAAATCCTGCGCGAGCTGGTGCGCGACATGGGGCATCAGGTGCGCGCTCATCTGGCGGCGGAAATCCTCGACGCCGGCAACCGGCTTGAAGCCGAAGAACGGGGGCTGCGCGCCTTCCTGCAGTATCTCTACGAAAACCCGTCCCTGTATCGGGTGCTGCAGGAAGCCCAGTTCGTCGATGAGGCCATCTACCGGGATTACTACGAGGCGTTCGGCAAGGGCTATGTACGCATGCTCGCCAACGCCACCCGCAAGGGCGAGATCCGGCCCGGCAACAACGAAGTGCGGGTGTGGGCGCTGATGGGCATGTCCAACTTCCTGGGCCTGCGCTATGCGCTGTGGGACCGGGACGTGTCCTTCGACGAGATTGTCGACACCCTCTCCGATCTGTTCCGCAACGGCCTGACCCTGGACGGCAAGGAGAAGCCATGAGCACGGCGGTGAACTACCAACTCGACGGCGACCTGGCGCGCATCACCCTGAACCGGCCCCAGCGCCACAACGCCCTGGTGCCGGAGCTTCTCGACGGCCTGCGCGACGCCCTTGCGCGCTGCCGGGAAGACCGCCCGGCGGCGCTGATTCTGGACGCCGAGGGACGCTCCTTCTCCACCGGCGGCGACGTCGGGGGGTTCTACGCCACCCCGCGCGCGCAACGCTATGACTACGCCGCCCGGGTGGTGGGCACGCTGAACTCGGTGATCCTTGACCTGCTCAGCCTGCCGTTGCCCACGGTAGTGGCGGTGCACGGCATGGTCACCGGCGGCTCGGTGGG
>DASUNW010000161.1:0-7479 GCA_036276955.1 Alcanivorax sp.
CCCGGTTCAGCCGGAAGACGACAACAGCACAGAGAGCGGATCCGCCGTCAACTTCCCGACGTTACCGGCGGCGGCCCATACCGCTCGTAACTCCACACTAACTGATTAACAGATTGTCCGAATCAGGTTGACAGGTTCCGCTTGGCGCACCACAAAAAAAGCCCTGGCTAAAGATAGCCAGGGCCTACTGTCTTAAAAAGTCACCGACTCATCAAACGTCATCGGCTACCAGTGTCAAGTTGGCGGAAATGCTACAGTTCGAACCATAATTGCCAGAGAGGCTAACACTTTGAGGTGTATTAATGGTGCCAGGCGCAGTGGCCCCGTAAGTGATTCCTGTCACAACACCGCTGCAACTAGTAATGACCCCACTTCCAGGCAGGTAAATGACCGTGCTGTCAGTGCCCGTAGACAATGTGCCCCCAGAAAGGGTCCCCGTCCAAGGCTGGTTACCTATCCGGAGCAGAGTACAATTGGGATCACCCGGCTCTACTCCTACAGCCAGAACCTCAATGTTGCCATCATTAGTGATATTGCCACCGATAGTCAAACCGCAAGTGACGGAACCAATCGCACTGTTAACCAAGGTTGAAGTTCCGTTATACAGAGCCCACTCGGGGTCATCCGCGTGCACAGCCCCAGCACCCGCCAGAGCCACAGCACCAGCCAGAGCCAGCAGACTTTTCTTCATTGAAACGTTCATAGCTTTTCTCCATTTTTTGCTATTAGACATTTGTCATTTTTAGAACGGGTCTACTACATTCCTTGGCCCGTTCTTATCGGTAAGGCGAAATGCCCCGCCGACAAGTCCAAGCTACAAACATTCACGAAGCGCTGACAATAGATAAACCCGCTCTTTCAAAGTTTTAACTTAGATGCAATGTAAAATTCGGTCGGAATCAGCGTCTTATAAAAGATGCGCGGCGAACATTTTTAGCGTCTTACGCAGAACAAATCATCCCTTAATATTGGCTCGTCATTATTTTTTGTAAGCCTTCTCTTACATCGTTAGGATATTGCGTACAAAAATGGCTTCTTTTTTCCTACGGACAAACGGTTTCGGACGGGAAATAATATACGCGCCCCATCGTCGGCCAAGGCCAGCGACCGGGAGTCAGCGTTATGCGGTGGGGCGCTATTTTCTAGGGGTTTTGCGGGGTCGGCCGGGGCCGCGATGAATGATGCGTTTGCCGGTAAGACGCTCTACTGTCATAACGAACCCGGGCCCGCCGAGCAACTGGGAGCGGCGCACCGTCGTTTCGATAAACGCCCGCTCACGCGCGTCGCAGCCCATGGCCAGGAATTCCCGATAGCGGGCGCGGCGTTCCGTTTCATTGTCGGCCAGGCCGAGGTAATCCGGGTCGGGGTCGAGCCGATTATCGCCGGTCTTGCCCATGCGGTCGCCGTAGCTGCTCCAGTGATAGAACCGGGCCGACTTCGCGTGGCCACGTAATACCGGAAGCAATTCCAAATAGCGCAGGCACTCCAACCGTGCCTGGTTGGGTTCCACCACGCTGCAACAATAACGGCCCTGCCACAGCGTGCCGCGATGCTTGTGGCGGGTGTTGAAAGCTCTGGTGTGACGTCCGGCCAGGTTCTGTATGAAGTCACTGAGCGAACTCGCCGCTCCCTCGGGGCAAAGCAGTAAATGCACCTCGTTTTCGAGCATGCACCACGCCTGCACCTGAATTCGGTAGCGTTGCTTTAGTGCGTGCAGCGTCGCCAGGTAATGCTGGTAGTCCCGATTATCCCGAAATATCGGTTCGTTGTTATGGCCCTGTTGCAGTATGTAGTGTGAGTATCCCGTTATCGCCAAACGTTCCTTCCCGGACATAGGCCCTCCGATGGCTTATGTTGGCATTATTATTCCCAGAGCCTACCGCGTTTCCTTGCACAAAAAAATGCGTATGAAGGTAAGCCGATTTATCGTCGGAGTGCAGGTATGCAACAGCGGCGCCCCTCTTTCGCAATCACGGTTTGCAGCTCATTATGCTGGTGCGCGACATTAAGCCCAGCCCGTGCCGGTGGCGGACCCCATCGACGGCGTGGGCAGTTACCCGGACAGCGTGGCGCTGAATTTCCCCAGCGACCAATCGGCCCTTGGAAACCTGGATCAGCACCGTGTCACTGCCGAACGATAACCCGACGGTGATTTCACCGGCGTGGCCAGCGCGTAGCCTATCGAAGACACGAACACATTATGCGGACTGAGCGTTGTCCTTTTTTTGCGCGAAAGGCGAGTCTCCTGTGGGAGCGGGCCTAGCCCGCGAAAGGGGCGAAGCCCCGGCAGGATCCCAGAGACCTTTATCATTTCTGCCTCCCCCAGAAGCACTTACAAGTATTTCCTAAAATCACTGACACACCTTTCCGCGATTTCCCACAACCAATCGGTCCGCTCCAGTGTCACCCTGCTTCTTCAACACAAGGAGGTGGATGTGACCACGGACGATGATACGCAAAACACCCGACAGGACGACTACGATTCGCCCTGGAAAGAAGCCATTGAAATGATGTTGTCGGATTTTATGGCGTTCTATTTCTATGACGCTTGGCAGGCCATCGACTGGGAAAGACCCCATCGCTTTCTGGATCAGGAGCTGCAAAAGATTGTACCGGAGTCCGACACCGGACGGCGTGTGGTGGACAAGCTGGTCGAGGTGGCGCTGATCGGTGGGGGCGAGCAGTGGATTCATCTGCACATCGAGATCCAAAGCAGCCGCGAATCCGACTTCGCCGAGCGCATGATGATCTACCACTACCGCATCTTCGACCGCTTCCGCCGGCCGGTGGCTAGCCTGGCGGTGTTGGCCGACCGTCAGCCCGGCTGGCGGCCCGGGGATTATCGACAATCGGTGCTTGGCTGCCACTGGACGCTGGAGTTCCCCAGCGTGAAACTGCTCGACTACCGCCAAGAGGAAAAGGCCCTCGCTAACAGCGATAACCCCTTCGGCTTGGTGACCCTGGCGCACCTGCAGACCCAGCGCACCCGCAACCAGAGCGCACGGCGCTACCGCGTCAAGTACCGCCTGATCCGGCTGCTCTATGGCCAACGCCGAGAAAAACACCGTATTATTCAACTATTACGCGTCATCGACTGGCTGATGGCGCTGCTCCCGCACCTGGAACAACGCCTGGGGCAGCGCCTCACCGCCATCGAAGGAGAGAAACACATGCAATACGTCACCAGCTTCGAGCGCCTCGCCAAGGAAGAGGGCGTGCAGCAAGGGATGCAGCAGGGCCAGGTCAAGGTGCTGATCGATTTACTCACCCACCGCTTCGGCCCCTTGCCGGACGAAGTACACCAGCGTCTGGAGCAGGCTACCGCCGAGGAGATCGACACCTGGGCCGGCCGCATTCTTGATGCCGATTCGCCGGAGCAGGTGTTCGGCGACTGACTTATGGGGCTGATGGGGTCAGGTTTGCGCTTGCTCTACTAAGTGCGGATGTCGTATTCATCAAGAAGTCCGGCATTCTCTTGTAGCCAGTGGTCAAAGCGTCGGCGCAGCTCATCCTCTCGAGGAACCGGCACCCGTATCCATTCACAGCGTTGCCGGACACCCATTCGAAATGCCTCGAAAGCACCGTACCGGCGCATTGAAAACCATTTTTTGCGTCCGCGCTGCGCCGTCACCGATATATTGACACCCCATGGCTTATTACGCCGGTTTACCGTGATGCCGATAATACCAAACCCGTGTTCCTTGGTGGCCGGGTTACCGAGTCGGTCAACGGAAACGCGCCGCAACCGAGGGGATGGCATCATGGTTCCCTGAAGACGCATCGCCTCCATTTTTTCGTTCCGCCAGGCTAAGGCTGCCCTAAATGCGATATTTTGATCGTGATAACGCCGGTCCCGGAAACATTTCCGAAGCTGCCGTTTTCTGCCCCCTTCATCCACGTAAGGTAAGGCACACCACCAGAACTCTCCAGTTTCATTGCGATATATATAACGGTGTTTTTTCCCGGCATGGTCGCTAATTGAGGCAGTCATTTTTATTATCTCTTTTTATTATTCAATGCAGTAAAAAGTAACATCTCCTTGATATCAACTTCCACAGTTGAGGCGCGATTAAAGAGACCGAACGGTCACCCACGCTAAATACCTCTTCCGCAATCACGGTTTGCACCTGACTTGGCTATCGCCTACCCGTTTTTCAGCCTGGGCTTACGGAACCCGGCTTACCCCCTGTTTACCGTGAATGCACTCGCCAGTGACTGAAGCTTGCGCGGGTAAACCAGGCCATTGACGGGTGTGTATACCATGGTTTACATTGGTGGTATTGAGTCGATCCTCACCACTTCCCGATTCGAGGACTGGCTTCGTGGACTCAAGGACGGTCAAGGGAAGGCCCGTGTCCTCGCCCGCATCCGCCGGCTGTCTCTGGGCAACACGGGCGATATGAAATCCGTGGGTAAGGGGATTTACGAACACCGCATCAGGAGGAATCATGACTGCCCCTAACCCGCTGAAACGCTGGGATGCCGCTGATCACCTCGAGAACAGCGAGGATATGGTGTTGTACCTGAACGCCTGTATTGATGACGATCCCGGCGACGGCTCTCTGATCCGGGCCGCGTTGAACGATATCGCACGGGCCCGGAACATGAGCCAGCTGGCCACTGAGGCCGGGCTCACTCGGGCCGGGCTGTATAAGGCGTTATCGCCGGAGGGAAAGCCCGGTTTTGACACCATGCTCCGGATTACCCGGGCCCTGGGCATGAACCTGCACTTCGATCAGTAGGTCGGTATCGTTGCGTACCGCGGGGTCAGGTCACGAAGCGCTAATGAATGACCAGGCCGAGAGCGGCCATCGCCACCACCAGGGCCAGCAACGGCACCCGCCCCGACCGCAGGGCCAGGAATCCGAGCACCACCAGGGCCAGGTCGCGGGGGCCGGCCACCGCCGACAGGAACACCGGCTGATACAGCGCCGCCAGCAGCAACCCGACGACCGCCGCGTTGATGCCGGCGACGGCGCCGGCCATGGCGGGACGCGCCGCCAGGGCGCGCCAGGCGTCGCTGAGCGCCAGCACCAGCAGGAAACCGGGCAGGAAAATCGCCAGGGTGGCCACGCCGGCGCCCAGCCAGGGCGTGGCGGGCGCCAGCTGGGCGCCGAGGTAGGCGGCCAGCGAGAACATCGGGCCGGGCACCGCCTGGGCGGTGGCGTAGCCAGTCAGGAACCGGTCCTGGCTTATGGCTTCGCCGACGAAGCCTTCCAGCAACGGCAGCACCACGTGGCCACCGCCGAACACCAGCGCCCCGGCGCTGTAGAAATCCCGGGCCAGGCCGCCCAGCACGCCGGCGTCGATCAGCCACAGCAGGGCCCAGACAGCGACGAACAGGCCTAAAGGCAGCCAGCCGACCCGGCCGCCGTTGGCGTCCGCTTGCGGCGGCGCCGCCGTTGTCTTCAAGAAACGCCGGCCGAGCAGCGCCGCCAGCGCCAGCGCCAGCATCTGCACGCCCACACCGGGGAACAGCCACAACGCCACCGCCGTGGCCAGCGCCAGGCCCCGGGTGAAGCGGTCGCGGCAGAACTTGCCGCCCAGGGTGAGTACGGCGTCGGCCACCACCACCACCGCTAGCCATTTAAGCCCGGCCACCAGACCGTTCAGCCAGGCCTCCGGCAGTCGGGTGGCGTACAGGGCCACCATCACCATGATCAGAAAGGACGGCAGGGTGAACCCGATGAAGGCCGCCACGCCGCCGGCCAGCCCGCCCCGGTGGCGGCCGATGGCGAAGCCCAACTGACTGGAGGCCGGCCCGGGCAGGAACTGGGTGAGCGCCAGCAGCCCGGTGAACGCGGCCTCGTCCAGCCAGCCCAACCGCACCACGAAACGGCGGTGAAAATAGCCCACATGGGCGGCGGGGCCGCCGAAGCTGACACAGCCCAGCCACAGGAATTCCCAGAACACCTTCCCGAATCTCATAGCCATTCTCTTAAACCCACGAAAGCCCGATCTTAAAACAAGTGGCGACAATGACGGAAAGCGGTGTCAGCCGGATGTCAGGGTGGCGGTGGGCGGGTATACTCGCCGCCATGCAACGCGACCCCCTCTCTGTTTTACAGCACGTCTTCGGTTATCACGACTTTCGTGGCGAACAGCGCGCCATCATCGACAACCTGATCGACGGCGACGACGCCCTGGTGCTGATGCCCACCGGCGGCGGCAAATCCCTGTGCTACCAGATCCCGTCGCTGGTGCGCGACGGCGTGGGCGTGGTGGTGAGCCCGCTGATCGCCCTGATGCAGGACCAGGTCAGCGCGCTCAATGCGCTGGGGGTGCGCGCCGCTTTTCTCAATTCCACACTCAGCGCCGAGCAAAGCCAGGCCCTACAGCGGCAGGTTCGCGACGGTGAGTTGGATCTGCTCTATGTGGCGCCGGAACGGCTGATCCAGCCGCGTACCCTGGAGCTGCTGCATCAGTCGCCGCTGGCGCTGTTCGCCATCGACGAAGCCCACTGCGTGTCGCAATGGGGCCATGATTTCCGCAGCGATTATCTGCAGCTTTCCCTGCTGCACCGGGAATTCCCCAAGGTGCCGCGCATCGCCCTGACCGCCACCGCGGACCCGCGCACCCGCCTGGAAATCGCCGAGCGTCTCGACCTCACCGGCGCGCACCACTATGTGTCCAGTTTCGACCGGCCCAATATCCAGTACCGCATCGAACGCAAGGACGGCGCGCGCAAACAACTGCTGCGCCTGCTGCGCGCCGAACACGCCGGTGAAGCGGGCATCGTCTACTGCCTGTCGCGCAACAAGGTGGACCAGACCGCCCAGTGGCTCACCGACCAGGGCATCCCCGCCCTGCCCTACCACGCCGGCCTGAGCGGCGCGATGCGCGCCGACCACCAACAGCGCTTCCTGCGTGAGGACGGCCTGGTGATGGTGGCCACGGTGGCGTTCGGCATGGGCATCGACAAGCCCGACGTGCGCTTCGTCGCCCACCTGGATCTGCCCAAAAGCATCGAGGCCTACTATCAAGAAACCGGTCGCGCCGGCCGCGACGGCGAGCCCGCCACCGCCTGGATGGCCTACGGCCTGGAAGACGCCATCCGCCACAAGCAGATGCTGGCGCAGTCGGAAGGCAACGAGCAGTTCAAACGCCATGAACACCAGCGCCTGGAAGCGATGTTGGGGCTCTGCGAAGTGACCCACTGCCGCCGTCAGGCGCTGCTGCACTATTTCGGGGAAACCCTGGATCAACCCTGCGGCAACTGCGACACCTGCCTGAACCCGCCGCAAACCTTCGACGCCACCAAAGCCTCGCAGAAGGCCCTCAGCTGTGTGTTCCGCACCGGCCAGCGCTTCGGCGTCAACCATCTGGTGGACGTGCTCACCGGCAACCGCAGCGACAAAGTGGCCGCCGCCGGCCACGACCATGTGTCCACCTGGAACATCGGCGGCGAATTCTCCGCCAGCCAGTGGCGCGCCATCTACCGGCAACTGGTGGCGCGCGGCCTGCTCGCCGTGGACGCGG
>DASUNW010000162.1:0-4203 GCA_036276955.1 Alcanivorax sp.
GCCGGCCAGCCCGTGGAAGTGTCGCCGTTGCCGGCCTGGCCCGGTGGCGACGACGACAGCCGCCTGGTGGTGATCGCCGCCGGCGAGGAAGCCGGCACCCCGACGCGCTGGCTGGAGAACTGGCGCCTTCATCTCGGGCTCTCGCACATGCCGCTGCTGGCGGACTGAGTCGACGCCCGCAAGGAGCTGATATGGGCTATTGGTATTTAGTGGTGGCGATCCTCAGTGAGGTGGTCGCCACTTCCGCCCTGAACGCTTCCCAGGGCTTCACCCGCCTCTGGCCGTCTGTGGTTACAGTGGTGGGCTATTGTCTGGCGTTTTATTTTCTGTCGCTGACGTTACGCACCGTGCCCATGGGCATCGCTTACGCGGTGTGGGCCGGCGCCGGCATCGTTCTGATCGCGCTTTCCGGGGCGATCTTTTTCAAACAGTTACCCGACCTGCCCGCGGTGTTGGGTATGCTGTTTATCATTGTCGGCGTGGTGCTGGTCAGCGCCGTGTCGCGCACCGCCGGCCATTAAAAACGTACCCAATAAGGAGAACGCCGTGCCCGAGCAAATGGACGATGCCCTGAAAGCGGCCGACAAGATCATCCAACTCACCGGTGGCGATATCCGGCTGGGGCTGCCACTGGGGCTGGGCAAGCCGAACCGTCTGGTCAACGCGCTCTATCAGCGGGCCACGGACAATCCGGATGTCCGGTTGGACATCTATACCGCGTTGTCGTTGGGCCGCCCCGGCGCCGGCAGCGATCTGGAAAAGCGCTTTCTGGAGCCGTTCGCGGACCGGGTATTCGGTGACTATGAAGAGCTGGACTATTTGAAGGCCGCAAAAAAAGACCGGCTACCCGACAATATCCGGGTGTTCGAGTTCTTCTTTCAGCCGGGCAGCATGCTGGGCAGCAACAGCGCGCAACGCCATTACATCAGCGTCAACTACACCCACGCCGCCCGCGACCTGAACGCGCGCGGCGTGAACGTGGTGGCGCAACTGCTGGCGTGCCGCCCCGGTGCCGATGGCCAGGACGGCAATGATTACAGCTTCTCCTGCAACCCGGAAGTGACGCTGGAACTGTTGCCCATGCTCAAGGCGCGCCGCGACGCCGGCGAAACCATCGTCACCGTGGGGCAAGTGCACCGGGATCTGCCGTTCATGGAGAACGACGCCCGGGTGGGGAAATGGCTGACCGAGATGGACATCCTGCTGGACGACCCCCAGGGCCACACCCGGTTGTTCAGCACGCCCAATATGCCGGTCAATCTGCAAGACCATTTTGTCGGTCTGCACGCCAGTTCCCTGGTGCGTGACGGCGGCACACTGCAGATCGGCATCGGTGCCCTGGGCGACGCCCTGGTGCACCACACCCTGCGCCGGCAACAGAGCAACGACAACTATCGTGCCCTGTTGAACGCGCTGGAGCTGCCCGACGAGCACCAGGCGTTGATCGAGCGCGAAGGCGGCACCGGCCGTTTTGACCAGGGCCTCTACGGCTGCAGCGAAATGATGACCCACGGTCTGTTGCGGCTGATCGACGAGGGCATTATCCGCCGGCCAGTGTACGACTGGTCGGCGCTGCAGCGTTATGTGCTGGCGCACCCGGACGCGCGGCCGGACTGGTCGCTGCTCGACGCCCTGCGCCAGGACGGCGGTGTGTCGTCACCGATGACGCCGGAGCAGCTCGACCGGCTTACCCGCTTCGGCGTTCTGCGCGCGGGGGTCGTGGTTGAGGCCAGCCACCTGCGGTTACCCAACGACGACAGGGTGCCCAATGACCTGGACCACCCCGACACCAGGGAAGCGCTGGAAGGCCTGTTCGGCGACCGCCTCAATGGCGGCATCATCATGCACGGTGGCTTTTTCCTCGGCCCCGAAGTGTTCTACCAGCGGCTGCGGGAATTGGATGACGCCACCCGGGCGGCGATCAACATGACCCGGGTAAACATTATCAACGACCTCTACGGCGGTGAGGATTTGCGTATTCTTCAGCGCCGCGATGCCCGCTTCGTCAACACCGCGTTCACCGCCACCTTGTTGGGCGCGGCGGTCTCCGATCAGCTGGAGGACGGTCGCGTGCTCAGCGGTGTCGGCGGCCAGTACAACTTCGTCAGCCAGGCCCACGAACTGCCCGGCGGTCGTTCTATTCTGATGACCCGGGCGTGGCGCGAGCGCGGCGGCGAGGCGGCGTCCAACGTGCTGTTCTCCTACCCGCACAACACCATTCCCCGCCATCTGCGCGATATGGTGATCACCGAGTACGGGGTGGCCGATCTGCGCGGCAAGACCGACGAGGAAGTGGTCATGGCCATGCTCAACGTGGCCGACAGCCGCTTCCAGGTGGAGCTGATGGAGCAGGCCCAGGAGGCCGGCAAGCTGCGCCGGGACTACAGCATTCCGGAGCGCTTCCGCCACAATAATCCGGACTTTCTACGCCGGGTGGCGGAGACCGGCGGCGAAGGGTCTTTCGCCACCTTCCCGCTGGGCACGGACTTCGACGAGCGCGAGCAGCGCCTGATGAAGGCGCTCACCTGGCTCAAGGAAAAAGTCAGCCAGAAGGATTTCCTCTCGCTGGGCCGCCGGGCCCTGTTTGGCGATCACGACGTGGAGCGCTATCAGGCCGAGCTGGCCCGCATGGGGCTGGCGGATACCGACGGCCTGCGCGAGCGCTTGTATCAACGCTTGCTGCTCACCGCGCTGGACGCCACGGAAGCCTGACCCCGGCGCCTGATCGTTATTGGTCGTCTGATTCCGGCGGCTGTTTGCCGCCGCGCCGCGCTTCGCCGCGGGGCGGGCCGGCCAGCACCCGCCAGAACGGAATCCGCCGGGTCACCGACACCATTTCGTCCACTGAATCGCCGATGCCGGACAGACGGTCCACGGTGTCCCGCAACCCGACCAGTTGATCGACGTGCTCGGAAATCTTGAACACCACCATGTAGAACTCCAGCAACGCCCGCAGCAGCGTCGCCATGAACAGAAACAGCAGCGGCCCACCCACGAACAGGAAGAACACGCCGCGCCAGGTGGACGCCATGAACGCCTCCGCGCACAGGTACACCAGGCCCAGGCCGATGGCGGTCAGGGCCACCCCGTACACCCCCGGGATCACCTGAATGATCATGTACTTGTCGAAGCGGAAATTGAACAGCTCCCGCCAGTACTGCAGCGCCCAGAACAGGCCGCGTCGCAGACGCTCATTGACGGCGTCGCCCCGGGGCGGCTCTGGCTGATTCGGTGTGCCGGCGTCGGCCGGTCCCGTGTCATTGTTCTCGCGATGGTCGTCTACCATTTGGCGTACTGCTCCTCGACGAAGCCGTGCAACCCGTGCACGGCCAGGGGCGACTCGCCGGCGACGCGTATCTCGCCGTCGAAGCGCCCGAAAATTTGTTGAAAATTACTGGCGAACAGACCCAGGTTCAGGCGCTCCCGGTGGCTGCCCAGTGGCGTGAACCGCAGTGCCACCTGACCGCACTGGCTGTCCACCCGCCAGGGTTGTGTCAGATCGTCGCGATCATACGCGAACGCGGTGCCGTCCACCTTGATCCGCCGGCCATCCACCCACACGCAGTTCTCATTGACACTGGTCTCGTTCACCCCGCAGGACAGGTTCAGCCCCAGCCGGCGCCCCTTTACCCGCCCCGACAAACAGGCCCAGTTCCAGAACGTCTCCCGCCGCATATAACCGGCGGAAAAATCATGATGCCCGCCGGCGCCGGTCAGCGTACCCAGATCCAGCGTGTCGCCGTCGCGACGCAATGCCCCGGCCACGTCCACCCCCGCCACCTTGTTGGCGTAGGTCCAGCCGTTGATGCCGGTACGCGTGCACAGCGACATGGGTTGATACCCGGCCGGCTCATGCAGAGCCGCCTTAAGATCCAACCCCGGCATCGCCACCGTCAGCGACTTCCGCCGCGTACCGTCCGGCGCCTGCCGGTAGCCCATGGTGATATCCACCTTGCCCTGCCGGAAGCGGCTCTCGCCGTCCACCGGCGAATCGCTCAACGTCAGCGCCCGCGCCAGCGGCGAGCGCCAGGTGTGCTCGCGCAGCGCCCCGGTCCGGGTGTCGAACACATAGAAAAACACCATGCCCAGATAGGCCGTATCCGCGAACGCGCAGCCGATCAGCAGTTCATCACTGACCACGCCGAAATACTGGAACTGCTTGTAATGAAAGTGCCGCGCCCGACGGGACGCCGGCTTGCCGAG
>DASUNW010000163.1:0-2558 GCA_036276955.1 Alcanivorax sp.
GTGCGCTTCAACCAGCCGGAGACGGTGATCCGGGTGCCGCTGGAGTACCTGGCGCTGCCGCTGCGCGAGCCGGACGCCAACCTGCTGGCCATTCTCGACCGCCAGGCGGAGGCGCTGCTGGCCCGCCAGGGCGAGGCCGCCGACCCGCTGGAAGGGCAGCTGGCGCGGCTGATGCGCGAACGGCGCCCGACCCTGGAGGCGCTGGCGGCGGTCAACCACCTGAGCGTGCGCACCCTGCAGCGGCGGCTCAGCGAGCGCGACGACAGTTTCCAGGCGCTGCTGGCGCGCACCCGCTACCGGCTGGCGCGGGAATACCTGCGCGACCCGCGCCTGGAACTCACCGACGTGGCGGCGCTGCTCGGTTACTCCGAGCACAGCGCCTTTACCCGCGCCTTCCGCCACTGGAGCGGCGAAAGCCCCGCCCGCTGGCGCCGCTCCCACGGCGGCTGAATTCAACCGATATCACGACGACGAGGGCATCATGGATCATCACTATTACGAATTCGCCGGCTTGTTGTTCGCGTCCACGGTGGTGGGGGTGCTGGCGGTACGGCTTAAGCAACCGCTGATCGTGGCGTTCATCCTGGTGGGTATTCTGGTCGGACCCTCGGCGCTGGACATGATCAGCGCCGAGCAACAGATCGCGTTGCTGGCCGAGGTGGGCGTCACGGTGTTGTTGTTCGTGGTCGGCCTGAAGCTTGACATGCATCTGGTCCGGCATCTGGGACTGGTCGCCCTGGCCACTGGGTTGGGGCAGCTCGCCTTCACCATCGTGTTGGGGTTCGGGCTCGGGTTGGTGCTGGGGTTCGACTGGATCAAGGCGACCTATATCGCGGTGGCGCTGACCTTCTCGAGCACCATTATTATCGTCAAGTTATTGTCCGATAAGCGTGAAATCGATTCCCTGCATGGCCGGATCGCCATGGGGTTTCTGATCGTCCAGGACATCGCGGTGGTGCTGGCGATGATGGTGGTGGGCAGCCTGAGTGCGTCCCAGGGCGTGGATGCCGGCACCACGTGGCTGCTGCTGCTGTCTATTGTCGGCAAGCTGGCGGCAGCGTTGTTGCTGGTCGCCCTGGCGATGCGCTATGTGCTGCCCAATCTGGTGCACCTCTTGGCCCGGTCACCGGAATTGATGCTGATCTTCGCTATCGCCTGGGGGACATCGGCGGCGGCATTGGGCGACATGGTGGGTTTCAGTAAGGAAGTGGGGGCCTTTCTGGCCGGTTTTTCCCTGGCCTCCACGTCTTATCGGGAAGCGATGAGCGCCCGTCTTACCAGCGTGCGGGATTTCTTATTGCTGTTTTTCTTCGTGCACCTGGGTTCCCAGTTGCAGTTCGATACCTTGGGATCGGAGCTGCTGCCAGCGGTGATTTTCTCCCTGTTTGTACTGATCGGTAACCCGCTGGTGGTGATGGCGATCATGGGTTATATGGGCTACCGACGCCGTACCGGTTTTCTGGCTGGCTTGACGGTGGCGCAGATCAGTGAGTTCTCCATCATCTTTATCGCCATGGGTATTTCCCTGGGGCATGTTGAGGAAAGCGCCCTGGGGCTGATTACCCTGGTCGGCATCGTGACTATTACGTTGTCGACCTACATGATTCTCTACTCCTATCGGCTCTATGACTGGCTGGGACGCTGGCTCGGCGTGTTCGAGCGCCGTCATCCGTATCGTGAAAGCGATCAGGTGGCGGCGGCCGAGGGCCGTCCGGCGATATTGGTGTTTGGCCTGGGGCGTTATGGGGGGCGCTTGGTGACCAAGCTGCACGAGGCGGGCGCCAAAGTGCTTGCCATGGATTTCGATCCGGAGGCGGTGCGCCAGTATCAGCGTCAGGGGGTGCCGGCTGCCTATGGGGATATCGAAAGTCGCGAATTCCTGGAACATCTGGATCTGGATCAGGTGCGCTGGGTGATCAGTACGGTCCCGGAAATGGGGGCCAGCCGGGGGTTGGCGGAGGTGCTGCGTGAACGGGGGTTTCAGGGGAAGCTGGCGGTAACGGTGCACCACGAACGGGACGGGCAGCAATTGGAAGCATCCGGCCACGGGATAGTGCTACGGCCTTACCAGGATGCCGCCGACTACGCGGCTGGCCAGATACTGGCTTCGCTGTAGCCCGCCTTTGGCTCTGGTTTCTTGCCGGTATGAAAGATCGGGGCGCCTGGAAAGGCGCCCCAGGATGCCGGCGAACTCGGCGGTGCCGCCGTCCAGGTCGTGGTTGCCGCCGGCGGCGCCGGTGCCGGGTCGTTGTCGTCGCCGCCGCTGGCGGAAAAGGCAAGGGCCGCCAGACAGGCGGTGGTGAGTGTTCGCAGGGCGCTGGTGTCCATCGTCCGACCTTTTGTTAGCTATGGTTGGGAGGCGGCCTGGGCCGACACTCCCCAGCTAAGCAAGGGGCGATGAAAGCGGTGTTACCGGGCCGGGTCGGTTTTGTGTCGCACCGACCCGCCCCGTATCAGGGGAGACTCAGACCTTGCGGCTGAGCTCGCGGATTTCCTGGTTGAGAACGCGGTCGTTGTCGCTGTAGTCCACCGGCAGGTCGATCACGTGCACGCCGCCG
>DASUNW010000164.1:0-26867 GCA_036276955.1 Alcanivorax sp.
CCGGAAGGGTTACCCGTCCCATTACCCACTCAATTCGCTCGATGAGATCTTTCCCGAGCTGTAAAGCGGGCTGCAAGCGACAAGCCTCAAGCTACAAGCTTGAATATGAAAAAGGGCCGGCATTGCCGGCCCTTTTTTTGATTGCAGCTTGCAGCTCAGAAGATCTGTTCCGGCGAACGACCGTCCCCAGCGTAGGGGGATTCCAGTTCCGGCACATTGTCCTCGCGGAAGTATTCGAAGATCGCGGCTTCGTTGTCCGGACGGGCCTGCAGGCCGCTTTCCGGATCAATGCGCACCGACACCACACCGGGCGGCTGCGGCGGCTGGATTTCTTCCACGCCTTCCAGTGCCTTTTCCATGTAGTTGATCCAGATGGGCAGGGCGGCACGCCCGCCGTATTCGCCGACGCCCAGGGACGCGGGATTGTCGAAACCCACCCAAACGGTGGCCACCAGCGCCGGCGAGTAGCCGGAAAACCAGGCGTCAACCTGATCGTTGGTAGTGCCGGTCTTGCCGGCCAGATCGGAGCGGCCAAGGCGGCGGGCGTCACGGCCGGTGCCGCGTTTCACCACGTCCTGCAGGATGGAATTCATCAACCAGGCGGTGTCCGGATCAAGCACCCGGGGCGCCTGGGTCGGCGGGGGCTGTACCGGGCGGTCGTCCTCGTCGGTTTGCGACGCCTCGCGGTGAGAGGCCACTTCCGCGCATGGCGGCTCGCAGCGTTCCACCCGTGGGGCTTTCCAAAGCACCTTGCCGTCCTTGTCCTCGATGCGTTCGATGAACCACGGGTCAATCAGGTAGCCGCCGTTGGCGAACACCGAGTAGGCGCGGGCGACCTCCAGCGGCGTCACCGAGGCGCTGCCGAGCGCCAGCGACAGGTCGCGCTGGAAGCGCTCGGTGGGTAGGCCGAACCGCTCCAACGTATCCATCGTCTGGCTGATCCCCACCTGCCGCAGGATGCGGATTGAGACCAGGTTAAGCGAGCGGTATAGCGCCTCTCGCAAGCGGGTCGGGCCGTAGAAGCGGTCACTGGCGCCGGTTGGGCGCCAAGCGTCCTTCAGGTTGTTATCATCGAATACCAGAGGTGCGTCGTTGATAATGGTGGCCGGGGTAAAGCCATTCTCCAGGGCGGCGGTATAGATGAAGGGCTTGAATACAGAGCCGGCCTGACGGCGGGCCTGCAGGGCGCGGTTGAACTTGGAGGCATAGAAACTGTAACCGCCCTGCATGGCTTCCACCGCGCCGGTGTTCGGGTTCAGCGAGATCAGCGCGGATTGCGCCTTGGGTAATTGCGCCAAACGCCAGCTGGCGTCGTCGCCCCGTCCATCCGGGCGCACATAGATGATGTCGCCGGGCGCCAGCACATCGGACGC
Source organism: Alcanivorax sp. (assembly GCA_036276955.1). Taxonomy (GTDB): domain Bacteria; phylum Pseudomonadota; class Gammaproteobacteria; order Pseudomonadales; family Alcanivoracaceae; genus Alloalcanivorax. Next base: position 1,374 of record DASUNW010000164.1, read on the forward strand.
GGTTTGCGGCGCTTCGCCCACATAGCCTTTATTCAATGCTGGCCGGGCCCAGCGGATGGCGTCCCAGTCCAGCACCACCTGCTTGCCGTCGCGGAGCAGGGCGGCGGCCTGGCGGTCCCGCACGGCGGTGACGGCAGCGGTGCGCAGCGGGCCGTAGTCGACCTGGTCCTTGAACTGTTCCACCCAGGCCGCCAGGTCCTCGTCCAGCCCGTCGAGGGGGTCCGGCTCTTGTTTCTGTGCCATTTCCGGTTTCGGCTGACCGGTGTCGGGGGCCGCCTCGGTATCGTGCGCCGCTGGCCAGTCCAGTTCAGGCAGCTCGCCGACATCAATGCGCGCTAGTGGCCCACGCCAGCCGTGACGCTCGTCGTAGGCGTGCAGCCCCTGGCGCAGGGCGGTCACGGCGGCGTTTTGGCGCTCACTGTTCAGTGTGGTGATGATGCGCAAGCCTTCGGTGTACAGATCCTGTTCTACCAGGTCTTTCGCCAGTATCCTGGCCACCTCGCCCATGTAGGCGCCCTCCACCTCGGGTTGGGCGGCGTGGTAGCTGGCGGTGACGGGAGCGCTTTGTGCCTTTTCCATGGTCTCGCGATCGATGGCGCCGGTTTCCACCATGCGCTGCAGTATCCAGTTTCGCCGCACCAGGGCCCGTTCCGGGTCGGTGATCGGGTTATGGGCCGAGGGCGCCTTGGGCAACCCGGCGATCATCGCCCACTGGGGTAATGACAGGTCCTTGATCGACTTGCCGTAGTAGACCTGGGCGGCGGCTTCCGCGCCGTAGGACCGGTGGCCCAGGTAAATCTTGTTCAGATACAGTTCGAGGATATCTTCCTTCTCGAGGATTCGCTCGATCTGGATCGCCAGCACGATCTCGTTGAACTTGCGCAGAAAGCGCTGCTCCCGGTTGAGGAAGAAGTTGCGCGCCACCTGCATGGTGATGGTGGAGCCGCCGGAGCGGATCTCCTGGTAGCGGAGCAGCTCCACGGCGGCGCGGAGCAGGCCTTTCGGGTCGACCCCGGGGTGCTCGAAAAAGCGTTCGTCCTCGGCAGCCAACACCGCCTGGATAAATGGCTCGGGCAGCTCTTCGTAGGTGATCGGCTCGCGGCGTTTGGTGCCGTATACGGCGATCAGCTTGCGGTCGCTGGTGTAGATTCTAAGCGGAATTTGGTAGTCGACCTTGAGAATGGCGCTCGCGGCGGGCAATTGAGGCGCGAGGTACAAATAGCAGGCGGCGAGGACCATAAGGGTGCCGCCGACACCAGCGAGAGCAAGGAGAGCGAGGGAGCGAATCCAGACGATGGTAGAGCGCATAAAGTGGCAACTGCTGTGGCGATCAGAAGAAAGGGCTAGCAGACCCGTGAAGCAGGTCATTATACGGTGGAAAGGTTGTTGTGATCTAATATCTGTTCTGTTATTACTTACTCCTAAAGTGATTAGGCATAAGAATCACGTAAGTATATATTTTTGAAGTAAAAACATCTCTAAAACAATCATACGGGACGACGACTGTGCTGCCTTTTCTCAGAAAAAAGGCCCAGACACTGCTGGGGATTGATATCAGTTCCACCGCGGTTAAGTTGCTGGAATTGTCCAGAACGGGGAACCGCTACAAGGTCGAAAGTTACGGTGTCGAACCGCTGACGCCGAACGCCGTGGTGGAAAAGAACATCAATGACGTTGAGGGGGTCGGGGACGTGGTCGCCCGTTTGGTGGGGCGTGCCCGGCCGGGGGTCAAGACCTCCGCCGTGGCGGTGCCCGGCTCGGCGACCATCACCAAGATGATCGAAATGGACGCCTCGCTGAGCGAGGACGACATGGAAAATCAGCTTCGGGTGGAAGCCGATCAGTACATTCCGTTCCCACTGGACGAGGTCCGCATGGACTTCCAGGTGGTCGGTCCGGTGGAGGACAACCCGGAGCGGGTGGAGGTGCTGGTGGTGGCGTCGCGCACCGAGAACGTGGAAATGCGCGCCGACGCCCTGGAGATCGGCGGGCTGCAGCCCAAGGCGGTGGACGTGGAGGCCTATGCCATGGAGCGCGCCTTCCAGTTGATCCTGCCCGGTCTGCCCAATGCCGAGGAGCTGGACACCGTGGCGGTGTTCGACATCGGCGCCACCATGACCACCCTTAATGTGTTCCACGGGGGGCGTAGCGTTTATACCCGCGAGCAGTTGTTCGGCGGCAAGCAGCTCACCGAGGAGATTCAGCGGCGTTACGGCATCTCCATGGAGGAGGCCGGGTTGGCGAAGAAAACCGGCGAGCTGCCGGAGGACTATGCAAGCGAGGTCCTGCAGCCGTTCAAGGACGCCATCGTTCAGCAGATCAACCGCTCCCTGCAGTTCTTCTACGGGTCCACCCAATTCAACGAAGTGAACTACATCCTGCTTGCCGGCGGCTCGGCCTCGATTGACGGCCTGCCTGACCTGATCCAGCAGAAGGTGGGTACCGGGTGCTCCCTGGCCAACCCCTTTGCCGGTATGGCATTGGCCAACAAGGTTAACGCCAAGGCGCTCGAGAACGACGCGTCAGCGATGATGATCGCCTGTGGCCTGGCCCTGAGGAGCTTCGAACAATGACAACCATGATCAATCTGCTCCCCTGGCGCGAAGAGCGACGCAAACAGCGACAACATGAGTTTATCGCCATGTTGGTGTTCGCCGCTCTGCTGGCGGGCCTGATTTTCTGGCTCTGGAAAGGCATGGTGGAAAGCCAGATCGCCGATCAACAGACCCGTAATAATCACATCCAGAGCGAGATCGCTAAACTCGACACCCAGATCAAGGAAATCAATGAATTACAGCGCCGCCGCGACGAACTGGTGGCGCGGATGAAGGTGATCCAGGAGCTCCAGGGCAACCGGCCCACTATCGTCTATGTATTCGATCAGCTGGTTCGCACCCTCCCCGAAGGCGTGTACTACACCTTGGTGGAGCGTACCGGTGATAGCTACAGGATCGAAGGGGTGGCCGAGTCCAACAACCGGATTTCACGATTGATGCGTAACCTGGCCGCCTCGGACTGGTTTGTGGAGCCCAACCTGCTCAACGTGAAGGCGCTGGAAGAGAGCCAGCGTGCCGCCGGTGGTGAAGAAAGCGCCCAGGCCAACACCTTCGTGCTGACGGTCAAGCAAGGCTCGCCGCGCGATGATGAAGAGGAGGCCGGGCAATGAAGGCGTCCGAACTGAAGAACCTGGATGTGCGCGAGCTGATCGACGAGCTCAATAGCCTGGATTTCGAAAACATCGGCGGCTGGCCGATGCCGGTGAAGATCGGCGCCGCGGTGCTCGTGTTCGGTTTTGTTCTCGGGCTGGGTTATTTTTTGAGCATCAAGGATCTCAACACCCGTCATGAACAGCTGCGGCGCGAGGAAGTGACGTTGCTGGAAAGCTTCGAGCAGAAGGCGTTCCGCGCCCACAACCTGGATCAGTACCGCCAGCAACTGGTGGAGCTGGAGGCCAGTTTTGAAACCCTCAAGAGCCAACTGCCCAAGGACACCGAGGTGCCTGGTCTGTTGGAAGATATCACCCATACCGGCCTCGGCAGCGGCCTGGAGTTCGAGACCATTGCCCTGAAGGATGAAATCGAGAAGGAGTTCTACGCCGAGTTGCCCATCGATATCAAGGTCACCGGGGATTATCACGGGTTTGGTGCCTTCGTGTCCGGGGTGGCCGCACTGCCGCGCATCGTGACGCTGCATGACTTCAAGATAGTACCGGTTAAGGAAGAAGACGGAATACGGGGTATGCTGGATATGGCGATTACCGCAAAGACCTACCGTTACGCCGGGGGCGATGACGACGGTGGCGGCCAGAGTGCGCAGAAGAATAACCGGGCCAAAGGCGACCGGTCCTGAGGGGAACGAACATGAATGGACGTATATCCATTGCGTACGGATTGGTGCTGCTGGCGTTGGCGGCGCTGCTGCAGGGCTGCGGTTCCGGGCCCGGCATCAATGAACTGGACGCGCGGATGACCGAGATCAAAGCGCGCCCGCGCGGGCGTATCGAGCCGCCGCCGGAGTTCAAGCCTATCGCCACCTATACCTACGCGGCGCATAAACTGCGGGCGCCGTTCTCGCCGCCGGTGGACGAGAAGCTCCTGGCGGTGCCGGAAGGGCGGCCTGTGGAGCCGGACCTGAGCCGGCCCAAGCAATATTTGGAGGGTTTCAGTCTGGACGCGCTGGCCATGGTGGGGACCATCACCAAGCCCGGCAACCCGCTGGAAGCCTTGATCGAAGACCCCACCGGCTCGGTGACCCGGGTGAGAGTGGGCAGTTACATGGGTAGGAACTTCGGACGCGTGGTGAAAGTGTCCAATGACCAGATCGCGTTGGTCGAGATCGTCCCGGATGGACAAGACGGCTGGGTGGAACGCGCCCGAAACATTTCGCTTGCTGAATAACCGCTGCTGGGGATGCCAGTTATGATTATCTTCACCTCAACAAAAACAAGGGCTGCGTCCCGGCGCTGGGCGGCTTTGCTGCTGGCGCTGGCGGGGTTGAGCGTGGCCACCCTGGGGCGGGCGGCGACGGTAACCGACCTGCGCGCCAACACCCTGCCTGGCGATGGCGTGGAAGTACGTGTGTCCTTCGAGGGCGACGCTCCGGAGGTCAAGGGTTACAGTATTGAGCAGCCGGCGCGGATCGCGCTGGACCTGCTCGACACCCGTAACGAGATTGAGGTCAAGGAACACAATCTGGGTTCGGGCAACGTCCGCAGCCTGATGGTGCTCGACGCCAAGGAAAGAACCCGTCTGATCTTCAATCTGGACCAACTGACTGGCTATAAAACCCGGGTCGAGGGCCAGGAGGTGGTGATCACCTTGGGCGCGGATAATTCCACGCCTTCCATGGATCCGGCCAGCGAGAACGTGCGGCGTAGCGTGGCCGCCAGCAGCGCCGGCGTCCTCGATATCGATTTCCGGCGGGGTGATGACGGCGAGGGCCGGGTGCTGGTTGAGCTGGCCGACGACGCCATGCCGGTGGACGTGCGCGAGGAGGGCGGCCGCATTATCGCCCGTTTCGTCGGCGCCGGTGTGGATGACGAGCTGCTGCGCCGTTTGGACGTCAGTGACTTCGCCACCCCGGTGCAGTTCGTCGATACCAAGGAAGTGGATGGCAGCACCGTGATCACCATCGAGCCGGAAGGCAGTTGGGAATATCTGGCCTATCAGGCGGATAATCAGTTCAGCATCAATGTGAAGCCGCTCACCGTGGCGGAAAAAGACCGCCAGCGTCGCGATGCCTTCAAGTACACCGGCGAGAAGTTGTCCCTGAACTTCCAGGACATCGAAGTACGCTCGGTGTTGCAGTTGATCGCCGATTTCACCGACCTGAACCTGGTGGCTTCCGATACCGTGAGCGGCAAAATCACCCTGCGGTTGCAGAGCGTGCCCTGGGACCAGGCGCTGGATCTGATTCTCAAGACCAAGGGCCTGGCCAAGCGCAAGGTCGGCAACGTGCTGCTGGTGGCGCCGGCGGACGAGATCGCCGCGCGCGAAAAGCAGGAACTGGAAAGCCAAAAGCAGTTGGCCTCGCTGGCACCGCTGCGCACCGAGTACATCAGCATCAACTATGCGCGTGCCGAAGAACTCAAGGACCTGATCACCTCCCAAGGCGGTGAAGGCTCCGCCCTGATTAGCGGGCGCGGCTCGGTGACCGTGGATCAGCGCACCAATACTCTGATCGTTCAGGATACCGCGGCCAAGCTGCAGGAAATTCGCGGCCTGATTCAGCAGCTCGACATTCCCGTGCAGCAGGTGCTGATCGAGGCCCGCGTGGTTGTGGCCAGCACCGACGTAGCCGACGAATTCGGCGTGCGCTGGGGTGGCTTGGCCTATGACGGCGACAGCCTGGTCAACGAAGGCAAGAGCGTGGCGATCTCCGGTCGTCATACCTCCCTGCGCGAGCTGCACTACGCTAATATTGACCGGGACGACGATGGCTCCCTGGGCGAGTTCGAGGAATTCGACGAAGAGCAGAACAACGATCTGATCGTCGACATGGGGGTCGCCTCCCAGGAAGCCACCCGCTTCGCCATCGGCTTTACCTCCCTGGATTCCGGCCTGATCGAGTTGGAGTTGTCCGCTCTGGAAGCGGAAGGGCACGGCGAGCTGGTCGCCACGCCGAAAGTATTGACCGCCGATCAGCAGCCGGCGGTGATCGCCTCCGGTCAGCAGGTGCCCTTCAATGTCGCCACCGCGTCCGGCGCCACCGCGGTGGAATTCATCGAGGCGGAACTGCGTCTCGAGGTGACCCCGCAGGTGACCCCGGAAGGCGATGTGATCATGCAGCTCAAGATCAATAATGATTCCCTGGGCACCGACACCGACACGCCGACGGTCAATACCAACCGGGTGGAAACCACGGTTCTGGTCAATGACGGCGAAACCGTGGTTTTGGGCGGCATTTTCCAGCAGGAAACGATAGAATCCACGGTCAAAACCCCCTTCCTGGGTGATATCCCCTGGTTGGGTGCCCTATTCCGCAAAAAGGTGAGCCGTGATAACAAGCAGGAACTGCTGATCTTTATTACGCCTCGCCTGGTGAAAGACGCAATGGCTAGTCGGTGAACCCAAAGGATTCCACGTCTTTGTATTTGGTCGGGCCCATGGGTGCGGGTAAAAGCACCCTGGGCCGACACCTCGCCCAGGTTCTGGGCCGCCCGTTCTACGACTCCGACCGCGTGATTGAAGAGAAAACCGGTGCCGATATCCCCTGGATTTTCGATATGGAGGGCGAGGAGGGGTTTCGCCGCCGCGAGCGCGATGTGATCGACGAGTTGACCGCCAGGCCGGGCATTGTTCTGGCCACTGGCGGCGGCGTGGTCACCGGGGAAGAGAACCGGCGCCACCTGCATGAGCGCGGCTGCGTGGTTTACCTGTGGACGCCGGTGGAGGTGCAATTGGCGCGCACCCGTAACGACCGCAACCGGCCGCTGCTGCAGACCCGCGATCCCCAGACCCGTCTTGAAGCTCTGTTCCGTGAACGTGATCCGCTTTACCGGGAAGTGGCGCACGGCGTAGTCTCCACCGCTTCCGGTAACCTCAAGAAAGTGATCGATCAGGTGCTCGGTTGTCTGGCCGGCCACGCCAGCCGATAATGCCCGTACCCCGATTCCGCTTAACGAGGCCGTATGCAGAAGCTTGACGTGTCGCTGGCCGAGCGCAGCTATCCGATTTACATCGACCAGGGCCTGCTTAACCAGGACCTGATCCGCCGGCATGTGCGCGGTAATCAGGTGATGGTGGTTACCAACGAAACCATCGCGCCGCTGTATCTGAGGGCGGCCACCACCGGCCTGGCCGATTTGCAGTGCGACACCCTGATACTCCCCGATGGCGAGCAGCATAAAACCCTGGCTACCCTGGAGCGTATTTTTGATGCCCTGATGGCCAACCGTCATTCGCGTACCACCACCCTGGTGGCGTTGGGTGGCGGGGTGATCGGTGACATGGTGGGCTTCGCCGCCGCTTGCTATCAGCGCGGCGTGGATTTTATTCAGGTGCCCACCACGCTGCTGGCCCAGGTGGATTCCTCGGTGGGCGGCAAGACCGCGGTGAATCACCCGCGCGGCAAGAATATGATCGGGGCCTTTCACCAGCCCCGCGCGGTGGTGATCGATACCACGGTGCTCGACACCCTGCCGGAGCGGGAATTCGCCGCCGGCATGGCGGAGGTGATCAAATACGGCTTGATCCGCGATCCGGCATTTTTCCAGTGGTTGCTGGATAATCAGCCGGCATTGGCGGCCCGCGACAAGGCGCCGGTGGCGGAGGCGATTCTGCGCAGTTGCCGTAACAAAGCTGAAGTGGTGGCCGCCGATGAGACCGAGCAGGGCAACCGCGCTCTGCTCAATCTGGGCCACACCTTCGGCCATGCCATGGAAACCTATACCGGCTACCGGGACTGGTTGCATGGTGAAGCCGTGGCCGCCGGCATGGTGATGGCGGCGCGCATGTCCAGGGAGCTGGGCTGGCTGAATCAGGCCGATGTGGAGCGGGTCGGCGACAGTCTGGCGGCCTGGAAACTGCCGGTCACCGCGCCAAAAGGCATGGCGCGGTCGGATTTCAGCGACCTTATGGCGCTGGATAAAAAGGTACAGAATGGCCGTCTGCGGCTGGTGTTGCTGAACCAAATCGGCGACGCCCTGGTCACAGGCGAATACGATACGAACGCATTGACGCGAACGCTCGAGGCCTTTTGTGAGAGATGAGGATTTTTTCTACGAGGGCGCCGAGCGCGGCGACCTTCTCGACGCCCTGAACGGCCACGCCCATGAAGGCGCCACCACGGCGCTGGAGGGCGACGCCGGCAGCGGTGTCTCCACCCTGCTGGGGATGCTGTCCATGTCCCTGGTGGGTGACTTCGAACTGATCCGCCTGGACGGCGCCGAGGAACTGGGCGCCAATGCGGTGGTGGACGCCATGCTGGTGCACTTCGATATCGAGCGCGCCGACCTGGCCGACACCCTCAAGCAGACCCTGGCGGACACCAGTCTGGTGATCGTGGTGGACAACGCCCACCTGGCGCCTACCGAGGCGCTGGCCACCATGGCGTCCCTGAAAACCAAGCTGGGGCAGCGCCTCACCTATGTATTTGGTGGTGAGCCGGGCAGCGTTGAGCGCCTGCGCGACGCCGGGCTGAGCGTGGACGATGTGCTGGTGGTGCCGCCGCTGGACGCGGAGGACGTGGCGGCCTTCGCCGACCAGGGCTTTGCGCTGGCGCTGGATGATGATCAGGCCCACGAACTGAGCGAGGAGAGCGACGGCCGTATCGCGGCGCTGTTGCCGATGCTGGAGGCAAGGGCCGGCGGTGCTGGCGGCCTGGCCAACAAGCCGGTGCCCTGGCGGCACGGCCTGGCGGTGGGCGCGCTGGTTCTGCTGGTGCTGGTGCTGTGGCTGGCCAGTGGCGGTGACGACGAGGCGGATAAGGATCAAGTTGTAAGCCTCGATTTACCCAATGAGCCGGTGGCGGAAGCGCAAGCCCCGGCGGAACCGGACCCGCAAACGGCGCAAAGCGGCGCTGATCCGGAAAGCACCCGCCGCGCCCTGGCCGAATACCACGATTCCGCCCGCGCCTTCGAAAAAGCGGAAAATATGCCGGAGCAGGCGGATGCCGAGCCGGCCCGGGAAGACGCCCGCACACCACCGGCACCGGAGGCCCCTGAGCCCGCCGCGAACGCCGGCGATGACGCGTCCCCGCGCGCGCCGGCAAACCCGGAGCCCGCCGAAGCGGCGGAGGAACAGGCGCCGGCCACGGTGTCGGGCGGTGAGCCTGAGTTGTCCGGGTTGGATGCCCGCCTCGGTTACCGGCAGGAAGACTGGCTGGCCACCCGCGACGACGGCGACTGGTTCCTGCAGCTGGTGGCCACCGGCCGGGAAGACGGTGCGCGTGGGGTGCTTGACCAGATCGACCGTAACGGCGCCTACTACCGGGCGGAACGGGGTGGAGAACCGGTCTACCTGGTGCTGGCGGGCCCCTATCCCAGTCGGGACGCGGCTTTGGCGGCTCGCGATGAGCTGCCTGAAGCCCTGCGGCGTGGTGGACCCTTCCCTCGGGATATGGCGTCGATACGCACCGAGTTGCGCTAGGGTTGCCCGCGGCACCGTCCGCCCGGCACTGTGCGGTTTGCACAGTGCCGTCTTCCCGTTTGTGGCTGATCGGCGCAAAGTGTAGAATGCACATCCCTTTTTTGCCGTCGCCGTCTTTTCGACGCCTGTTCCGCCTTCTGTAAGTCTCTGAATTTCAAGAGGAAAGGTTTTGATGCAGCAGAATTCCAAGCTGGTGCGTGGGCTCTATGAGCCCGGAGAATTCCGGGACAACTGTGGTTTCGGCCTGATCTCCCATATGGAGGGCAAGGCCAGCCACGAGCTCCTGCAAACCGCCATCGAAGCACTCACCTGCATGACCCACCGGGGCGGCATTAATGCCGATGGAAAAACCGGTGACGGCTGCGGTCTGTTGCTGAAAAAGCCCGACTCCTTCTTCCGCAAGGTGGCCGGCGAGCAGGGTATCGACCTGCCCGACACCTATGCCGTGGGGATGGTCTTCACCCACCCGGACGCCGAGCGCGCCCGCGCCCAGAAAGCCGTGCTCCAGGAACAGATGGAAGCGCAGGGCGTGAATGTGCTGGGCTGGCGCGAAGTGCCCACCGATCCGTCCTGCCTGGGCGATCTGGCCAAGCAATCGCTGCCCGGTTTTCACCAGGTGCTGGTGGCCGCCGACGGCGACAGTGAAGACCAGCTTAACCGGCGTCTGTTCTTCGCCCGCCGGCACGCGGAAAAGCGCATCGAAGCGGACGGCTACTTCTACGTCTGCTCCCTGTCCTCGGCGGTGGTCTCCTATAAAGGCCTGATGATGCCGGTGGACCTGCCGGCGTTTTATCCGGATCTCAGCGACGAGACCATGGAAACCGCCATCGTGGTCTTCCACCAGCGGTTCTCCACCAACACCTCGCCGCAGTGGCCGCTGGCCCAGCCGTTCCGTTACCTGGCGCACAATGGTGAGATCAACACCATCCAGGGCAACCGCAACTGGGCGCTGGCGCGGGAAAACAAGTTCGAGAACGAACTGCTGCCGAACCTCAGCGACCTGAGCCCGCTGGTTAACCGCGAAGGCTCCGACTCTTCAAGCATGGACAACATGCTGGAAGTGCTGGTTTCCGGCGGCATGGACCTGTTCCGCGCGGTGCGTATGATGGTGCCGCCGGCCTGGCAGAACGTGGAAACCATGGACGCGGACCTGCGCGCCTTCTACGAGTACAACTCCATGCACATGGAGCCGTGGGACGGCCCCGCCGGTCTGGTCATGACCGACGGCCGCCATGCGGTCTGTATGCTCGACCGCAACGGCCTGCGCCCGGCCCGCTGGGTGATTACCAAGAACGGCTTTATCACGCTGTCCTCCGAGATCGGCGTGTACAGCTATCAGCCGGAAGACGTGGTCGCCAAGGGCCGTGTCGGTCCCGGCCAGATTCTCGCCGTGGACATCGAAAAGGGCGAGTTACTGCACACCAGTGATATCGACAACCGTCTCAAGGTTCGCCATCCCTATCGTCAGTGGCTCAAGGAAAGCGCGCTGCGCATCGAGGCCAACTACGACCACGAGGTGGAGCGCACCGACGACATCGATCCGCAGGATCTGCTCAGCTATCAGAAGTTTTTCCAGATCAGCTTCGAAGAGCGCGATCAGGTGATTCGTCCGCTGGCGGAAGCCGGCCAGGAAGCCACCGGCTCCATGGGCGACGACACCCCCATGGCGGTGCTCAGCGAGCGCCAGCGCCCGCTCTACGATTATTTCCGGCAGCAGTTCGCGCAGGTCACCAACCCGCCCATCGATCCGCTCCGCGAAGCGATCGTGATGAGCCTGGAAACCTGTGTCGGTTCGGAACGGAATGTGTTCGAGGAAACCTCCGACCACGCCGACCGGGCGATTCTGTCCACGCCGGTGCTGTCGCATTCCAAGTTCACCAACCTGCTCAAGATCGACCGGCCCGGCTACGGCCACGCCCGTCTGTCGCTGCATTACCAGCCCGACCAGGGCCTGGAAAACGCGGTCAAGGCACTGTGCGAGCAAGCCGCCCAGGCGGTACGTGATGGTAAAATCATCGTGGTGCTGTCGGATCACGGTATCCAGCAGGATCAACTCACCATCCACGCCCTGATGGCCACCGGCGCGGTGCACCATCACCTGACCGCCTGCGGTCTGCGCAGTGACGCCAACATCGTGGTGGAAACCGCCACCACCCGCGACGCGCACCACTTCGCGGTGCTGTTCGGCTTCGGCGCCACCGCCGTGTACCCCTATCTCACCTACGACGTGATCGCGGACATGGTGAAGAGCGGGGAGCTGATCGGTGATCCGGTGGAACTGCAGAAGAACTTCCGCAAGGGCATCAACAAAGGCCTGATGAAGATCCTCTCCAAGATGGGGATCTCCACCATTACCTCTTACCGTGGCGCACAGCTGTTCGAAGCGGTAGGGGTCGCCAGCGATGTGGTGGACCTGTGCTTCCGCGGCGTGCAGAGCCGCATTGAAGGCGCCGGCTTCGAGGACTTCGAGAACGATCAGAAGATCATCGCCAAGGACGCCTGGAAGCAGCGCAAGCCGATCGACCCGGGCGGCGTGCTCAAGTATATCCACGGCAAGGAGTACCACGCGTTCAACCCGGACGTGATCCATGCCTTGCACCGCGCCACCCAGGACGGCGACTATGACGCGTACAAAGAGTACGCGGCGCTGGTCAACGACCGCCCCATCGCCACCCTGCGCGACCTGCTGCACGTGCGCCAGGACGTGCCGGCGATCGACCTGGACGAGGTCGAGCCGATCGAGAACATCCTGCCGCGCTTCGACTCCGCGGGCATGTCCCTGGGCGCGCTCAGCCCGGAGGCCCACGAAGCCATCGCCACGGCGATGAACCGCCTCGGCGGCCGTTCCAATTCCGGTGAGGGCGGCGAAGACCCGGCCCGTTTCGGTACCGAGCGGGTGTCCAAGATCAAGCAGATCGCCTCCGGCCGTTTCGGTGTGACCCCGCATTATCTGGTCAACGCGGAAGTGCTGCAGATCAAGGTGGCCCAGGGCGCCAAGCCCGGTGAAGGCGGCCAGTTGCCCGGCGGCAAGGTCAACGCCCTGATCGCCCGGCTACGGCATTCGGTGCCCGGCGTGACGCTGATTTCACCGCCGCCGCACCACGACATCTATTCCATCGAGGACCTGGCGCAGTTGATCTTCGACCTTAAGCAGGTCAACCCGGCGGCCCAGGTTTCCGTGAAGCTGGTGTCCGAGCCCGGTGTCGGCACGGTGGCGTCCGGCGTGGCCAAGGCCTACGCGGACCTGATCACCATTTCCGGTTACGACGGCGGCACCGCCGCCAGCCCGCTCACCTCGATCCGCTACGCCGGTTCCCCCTGGGAACTGGGGCTGTCCGAGGCGCACCAGGCGCTGCGCGCCAACGACCTGCGCGACAAGATCCGGCTGCAGACCGACGGTGGTTTGAAGACCGGCCTGGACGTGATCAAGGCGGCCATTCTGGGCGCCGAGTCGTTCGGTTTCGGCACCGTGCCGATGGTGGTGCTGGGCTGTAAGTACCTGCGTATCTGTCACCTGAACAACTGCGCCACCGGCGTGGCCACCCAGCGTGAAGACCTGCGTCAGGAGCACTTTATCGGCGCGCCGGAAATGCTGATCAACTACTTCACCTTCGTGGCACGGGAAGTGCGGGAGCTGCTCGCGGCGCTGGGCGTGAAGAGTCTGCCGGACCTGATCGGCCGCACCGATTTGCTCGAGCGCATCGAGGGCAACACCGACAAGCAGAAGCGTCTTGATCTGACGCCGATGCTGCGCAACGACCATATTGCCGCGGACAAGCCCACCCATTGCCAGGTGGAGCGCAACGAGCCGTTCGATAAGGGCACGCTCAACCGCAAGATGGTGGAGGAAATGCGCACCGCCGTGGAAAACAAATCCGGCGGCTCGTTCCATTACACCATCACCAACTGCGACCGTTCCGTGGGCGCCACGGTGTCCGGCGAAATCGCCAAGCACCACGGCAACCTGGGCATGGATCACGCGCCGATCCGGGCGCGCTTCACCGGCACCGCCGGGCAGAGCTTCGGTGTGTTCAACGCCGGCGGCCTGCACCTGTATCTGGAAGGCGACGCCAACGATTACGTCGGCAAGGGCATGGCCGGCGGCAAGGTGGTGATTCGTCCGCCCAAGGGCAGCCCGTTCAAGACCCAGGATACCGCGATCATCGGTAACACCTGTCTGTACGGTGCCACCGGCGGCAAGCTGTTCGCTTCCGGCACCGCTGGCGAGCGCTTCGGGGTGCGTAACTCCGGGGTACACGCCGTGGTGGAAGGCTCCGGCGATCACTGCTGCGAGTATATGACCGGCGGCTGCGTCACCATTCTGGGCCGCACCGGGCACAACTTCGGTGCCGGCATGACCGGCGGTTTCGCCTATGTGCTGGATGAAGACAACGATTTCTTCGACCGCGTGAACCCGGAACTGATCGAGCTGCACCGCATCAGCTCCGAGGCCACCGAATCCCACCGTAGCCACCTGCGCCACGTGATCCATGAATTCGTGGAAGAGACCGGCAGTGAATGGGGCCAGTACATTCTTGATAATTTCGATGCCATGAGCCGTAAATTCTGGTTGGTTAAGCCCAAGGCGGCCAGCCTGGAAGATCTGCTCAAAAGCACGCGTGCGAATCCGGCATAACGGGGAACAACATGGCTGAACGTTTAAACAACCATTTCCAGTTTCTTGATGTCCCCCGGGTGGACCCGAAGAAAAAGGACATCGAGCAGCGCAAGGGCCGCTACGAGGAGATTTACTACCCGTATGAAACCCGGGAAGTGGAGCACCAGGCGCATCGCTGTCTGCATTGCGGCAACCCGTACTGCGAGTGGAAGTGCCCGGTGCACAACTACATTCCCAACTGGTTGAAGCTGATCAGCGAAGGCAACCTGATGGAGGCGGTGGAGCTGGCGCATCAGACCAACTCCCTGCCGGAAGTCTGTGGTCGCGTGTGCCCGCAGGACCGTCTCTGCGAGGGTGCCTGCACCCTGAATGACGGCTTCGGCGCGGTGACCATCGGCGCCACCGAGAAGTACATCGCCGACACCGCCCTGGCCATGGGCTGGCGCCCGGACATGTCCAAGGTCGTGTGGACCGATAAGAGAGTGGCGGTAATCGGCGCCGGCCCGGCGGGCATCGGCTGCGCCGACGTGCTGGTCCGCAACGGCGTTAAGCCGGTGGTGTTCGACCGTTACCCGGAAATCGGCGGTCTGCTGACCTTCGGTATCCCCGAGTTCAAACTGGAAAAACCGGTGATGACCAAGCGCCGCGAAGTGTTCGAGGGCATGGGCATCGAGTTCCGTCTTAACACCGAGATCGGCACTGACGTCACCATCGACGAGCTGCTGGAAGAGTTCGACGCCGTCTTCATGGGCATGGGCACCTACACCTACATGAAGGGCGGTTTCCCCGGTGAGGATCTGGACGGCGTGCACGAAGCGCTGCCGTTCCTGGTCGCCAACGCCAACCGCAACCTGGGCTTTGAAAAAGACCCGGCGGATTTCATCGACGTGAGCAACAAGCGCGTGGTGGTGCTGGGCGGCGGTGACACCGCCATGGACTGCAACCGCACCTCCATTCGGCAGGGCGCCGACAGCGTGGTCTGCGCTTACCGTCGGGATGAGGCCAACATGCCCGGTTCCCGCCGGGAAGTGGCCAACGCCCAGGAAGAGGGCGTGCAGTTCCTGTTCAACCGCCAGCCCATCGAGGTGGTCGGTGAGAACGGCAAGGTGGTCGGCGTCAAAGTGGTGGAAACCAAGCTCGGCGAGCCCGACAACAACGGCCGCCGCCGCCCGGAGCCGATTCCCGACAGCGAGGAAGTGCTGCCCGCCGACGCGGTGATCGTGGCGTTCGGCTTCCGCCCCAGCCCGTCCGACTGGTTCGATGCTAAAAACGTGGTCACCGACGACGCCGGCCGGGTTACCGCCGTGGAGAAACAGGCCTTCCCGTTCCAGACCAGCAACGAGAAGATTTTCGCCGGCGGCGACATGGTGCGCGGCTCCGACCTGGTGGTGACCGCCATCTGGGAAGGCCGCGAAGCGGCGAAAGGCATCCTTGATTACTTGGATGTCTAGTCGCCCCGACGCTCAGAGAGGCTGATATTGTGAATGCGCCGCTGAAGAATGATCGTTTACTGAAAGCCCTGGCCCGCCAGCCGGTGGACCGCACGCCGATCTGGATGATGCGCCAGGCCGGTCGCTATCTGCCGGAGTACCGGGCCACCCGGGAGCAGGCCGGTTCCTTCATGGATCTGTGCCGCAACGCCGACCTGGCCTGCGAGGTGACGCTGCAACCGCTGGAGCGTTACCCGCTGGACGCGGCGATTCTGTTCTCCGACATTCTCACCATCCCCGATGCCATGGGGCTGGGCCTGTACTTCGAGCCCGGCGAAGGCCCCAAATTCCGCAAAACCGTGCGCACCGAGCAGGACATCGCGGCGTTGCCGGTGCCCGACGCGGAAACCGATCTGGGCTATGTGATGAACGCGGTGGGCACGATTCGCCGCGCGCTGAACGGTCGGGTGCCGTTGATCGGCTTTTCCGGCAGTCCCTGGACGCTGGCCACCTATATGGTGGAAGGCGGCCCCAGCAAGGATTTTCGTCACCTCAAAGGGATGGTCTATAACCGTCCTGAACTGGCCCATGCGTTGCTCGACAAGCTGGCCCGGGCGGTCACCGGTTATCTGAACGCCCAGATTCGTCACGGCGCCCAGGTGGTTCAGATCTTCGATACCTGGGGCGGCGCCCTGTCCGCGGAAGCCTACCAGGCGTTTTCGCTGCGCTACATGCAGCGCATTGTTGACGGGTTGGAGCCGGACGCCGAGGGCCGCAAGGTGCCGGTGATTCTGTTTACCAAGAACGGCGGGCTGTGGCTGGAATCCATGGCCGACACCGGCTGTGACGCTCTGGGGCTGGACTGGACCATCAATATCGGCGAGGCCCGTCGCCGGGTCGGCGACCGGGTGGCGTTGCAGGGCAATATGGACCCGGCGGTGCTGTACGCGTCGCCGGCGGCGATCCGCGCCGAAGTGGCGCGGATTCTCGACGACTTCGGTGATCACCCCGGGCATATTTTTAATCTCGGGCACGGTATTACGCCGGAAGTGGACCCGGAACGCGCCAAGGTGTTTATCGAAGCGGTGGTGGAGCTGGGCGAGCGCAAATGAAAAGCGCGGCCCGAAGGCCGCGCGTGATTTCCAGACTCTCATGTCGGAATCGCACTCCCGGGCTCCGTGCCTCGTCAGAGTGCGATTCCAGGCTAGCTCTGAAAAACAAAGCCTGTCAATGCATCTTTGCGAAAGAAGCAATTAATTGCGGATGTCGCTTTGACCTTTTTCCGTTGTCGATTCAGCTGCCGATTTTGCGCAGCTGATAGACGTTGTGGGTCAGCGCCACCACTTCCCCTGTTTCGTCCTTGATCTCGGTATCCCATTCAAAATCGCACTTGCCGTTGGCGTCCGCCTCGGTCTGGATGCGTTCTATTTCCTGGTCGGTGATGCGCACTTCCACGGTCACGTCGGTGGTGGCCGGGCGGCGGAAACGAATCCGCATGTCCTTGACGATGGGATAGAAACGCCGCGTATCGAACGACGACATATAGATCACACCGCCGGGCAGCTCCGCAATGGTGTACAGGGCGCCGGCGTACATGATGCCGACGTGGTTCAGGTTGGGCGCCAGCGGCATCATCATCTTGCAATAGCCGCGATCCACTTCCAGGGTCTTGGCGCCGCAGCGCTCCACGAATGGAAAGGTCTTATCGGAAGCCGCTTTGATCTGTTGTTTTTGCTCTTCGCTTAAAGCCATGGGTTTCTCCTGATTGCCGTGACCCATGCTAGCAAAGGGCGCCGGCGGCGCGGCTGTCGTGAAACGACAGCCGGATGATGCTTCCGGTCATCGTGTGGTTCAGGACAGCGGCTGGATGCCCGCCTTGGGGAAGTCGAGCCGGAAGTCCGGCAGGTACGCCGCCTCCCGCGCCCGGCCGTGCTGCAATTGCGGAAAATCCTCGCCGTTGCCCCAAGCATCGCCGAGGCCGGCGAGGCCCAGCCGGCCCCGCACCGAGGGGGCGAAGACGAATTGCTGGTTATCGCGCACCTGGCCCAATCGGCGCCAGCGCTCGGGCAGCCAGGGCCCCACCTCCGAGCGCTGGTAAGCCACGAACATCACCAGCCCCAGACGACCGGTGGCGGGGCCGAGCGCTTCGGCGGTGCCGCCCTGTTCGCGGCGCAGGTCTTCAGGCAGGGCCAGGGCGGCGGCGTAGGCGTGGCCTCTTAGTGTCCAGGGAGCGGGGGCGTCCATGCGGCGGTCAGGTCCTCTTTTCGAAAAGCGCGTCGGTTTTCGCCGCGCAGATGAAATCGTTGCGGTGCAGGCCGCCGATTTTATGGGTCCACCAGGTCACCGTGACCTTGCCGTACTCGGTCAGCAGAGCGGGGTGGTGGCCTTCCTTTTCCGCGAGATCGCCCACCCGGTTGGTGAACGCCAGAGCCTGGGCGAAGTCCTTGAACTTGAACTGCCGTTGCAGTTTCTCTTCGCCGTCTTCTTCCACCTGTTTCCACTCCGGGATTTCGACGCGTAGTTCGTCGGCTTCTTTATCGCTGATGCGGGGTGCCTCGGCATCGCAGGCTTCGCAATACTGTTGCTGTAGTGCCATGGGGAATCCTCCTTGTTGTTTCCAACAGGCTACAAGCTTCCAGCGGCAAGCTCCAAGCCTGCCGCTTAGCGTGTTTTTCAGAGGCCCTTAGCTTCTTCCCAGCAGGTCCCGGGCGATGGCGATGATCTGCATCTCGTCGGTGCCGGCGTAGATCTGCAGGATCTTGGCGTCGCGCATCAGCTGCTCCACGCGCGATTCACGCATGTAGCCGTAGCCGCCGTGCACCTGGACCGCCTCGGTGGACACTTCCATGGCGGTCTGGGCGGCGTAGAGCTTCATCGCCGAGGCTTCCGCCAGGCTCATTTGCTTGCCGGCGGCGGTCATTTCGATATAACGGAACACCATGTTCTGCAGGTTGGTGCGCGCCACTTCCATTTTCGCCAGCTTTAACTGAATCAACTGGTTGTCGCCGATCGGGCGGCCGAACTGGGCACGGTCACGGGCGTAGCCGGTGGACAGTTCCAGCGCGCGTTCCACCATGCCCAGGGCCATGGCGGCGACGCCGGCGCGCTCCTGCATGAAGGTGGCCTTGGCGCCGGAGCGGCCGTAGCTGGTCTCGCTGCCGCCGAGCAGCCGGTCGGCGCCCACTTTCAGGTCACTGAAGAACAGCTCGCCGGTGGGCGAGGAACCGATGCCCATTTTCTTGAACGGCTTGGACTGCTCCAGGCCTTCCATGCCGGCATCGAGAATAAAGGAAACGATCTTGCGGTCCTGGGGCTCCACGCCTTCCTCATCGAGCTTACAGATCAGCACGATGGTGTCCGCGTAGGGGCCGTTGGTGATCCAGGTCTTGCTGCCGTTAATGATGTAGCCGCCGTTGCCGTCGCGGCGCGCCAGGGTCTTCATCTGGCCGAAGGCGTCGGAGCCGGAGTTGGGCTCGGAGATCGCCCAGGCCCCGACTTTCTCAAGGGTCAGCAGCGGCAACGCCCAGCGTTCTTTCTGCTCGGTGGTGCCTTTGCTCATGATGGCGCCGCCGGTGAGGCCCATGGACACACCCATGGCGGTGACCAGCCCCTGGGCGTGGCGGCTCAGCTCGATAATCGGGATCATGGTCATCGCCGCCTGATCGCCGGCGCCTTCGGACGGGCCGTCCTTTTTCTTGGTGGGCGCTTCTTCACCTTTCTCGGCGGCGGCTTTTTCGCGGGCGATCTGCTTTTCGTAGTTCTGCGTGGCCATCACGTCCATGCCGAAGGTTTTGATCATCTTGCGCAGGATGTCGTAAGGCGGTACGCCGTTGTATTCGATATCGTCCAGGTTGGGCACCACTTCCTTGGCCACGAAGTCGCGCACCATTTTCTGGATCATCTGCTGTTGTTCGTTCCACTCGATCATGACGTTTCCAGGCAATGAATTAAGAATTAATAAATGAATGCCCAGGAAGCTAACAGGCGCCCGCCGGGCCGTCATTGATCAAGGGGAGCGATGGGGTTGATGGAAAAGGTCAGGAGGCGCGCGGGATCACGTCGATGCGGGGCACCGGCTCGTAGGTCACGCCCATGATCAGCGCGTCCGGGCCGGCGCTGGAGGCGGCCATATCGATGTCCTGGGGACGCAGGCGCGGGTGGCTGCCGTCCAGGAATTTCTGCGCCGCGAAGGCATGGCGGGTGCGCTCACGGGCCTGCTCCAGGCTGATGCCTTCGCCGCCGAGCAGTCCACGGATGTATTCCGCGCAGGCCACGTCCTCGTCGCCGGTGGGGTGCGACGCCACCAGCACCACGGTCTCCGGGCTCTGGTCGCGAATATAGTCGGCGGTGGCTTCGGCGTTGATCAGCGCGGCGACCAGTACCTGACGGCTGTCGCGGGCGCGCAGGGTGGCCGCCACGCCATTGGTGGTGCGCATGATCAGATAGCGGTCGCGCACATCGGTGTGGCGTATTTCCCAGGGCGAGTTGCCGTGGTCGAAACCTTCGATGGGCAGCGCCTGCACCTCGCCGACCAGCAGGCCTTCCCGGTAGTCTTCGCGCAACCGGAAGGCGTCGTCGGCGCTGGACACCGGGTAGATGTGGCTGGCGCCGCCCAGAAACGCCTCGTGGCTGGTGGTGAAGGCGCGGATTACATCGATGATGACGGTGATGCCGTTAATGTTGTGCGGCGGATTGTGCCCTTGGGCGATGCTGACTTTCATGGGCGCGGCCGTTTGCGGAACGAAGCGCCCATTATGACGGACGTTCGCCGCCGGTGTCAGCGTTCGGACTGTAATGTTCTCGCCAAAGCCCAGACCCGCACTTCCGCGGCGCCGCCCTCAAGCAGGGCGCGGCTGGCGGCGCGAGCGGAGGCGCCGGTGGTCATCACGTCGTCGATCAGCAGCACCCGGCGATGTCGGGCAGCGGGGCGAGCCACGAACGCGTGCCGCAGATTGCGGATTCGTTCGGCGCGGCCGAGCCCTTGTTGATGACCGGTGGGCCGGTGGCGCAGCAGCAACGGCTCCACCGGCCGGTGCCAGTGACGCGCCAGCATCAGCGCCAACCGCTCGGCCTGATCGAAGCCACGCGCGAGCCGGCGCCGCCAGTGGGCGGGCAGGGGGCAAAGCACGTCCGCGTCGGGCCAGGGCAGCGGCTGTTCGCGCAGCAGCGGCTCCAGGGCCCGTTCCGCCGGCAGATGCCCCTTGTGCTTGTAGGCGTTGATCAGCCGGTCCAGGGGAAACTGATAGATCCAGTGGCAGTAGGTGGTGGTAAACGGCGGCGGCCGGCGCAGGCAGCGCCCGCACAGAGCGCCGCCGTCGGTACCGGGTAAACCGCAGCGGCACAGCGGGTCGTACAGGGCGCCGCCGTCACGCAGCTCCCCGGTGCACAGCCGGCAAAGGCCCTGGTGGCTGCGGCGCCCGCACAACAGACAGGGCGCGGAGAGATCGAAAAACATCCGTGTATACCTTTGTGGCCCTTGGTGTGGAAGGGTCCATGATGGCCAAGGCCGCCGTGCCCGCCCAGCCGATATCCGCTCGGTGTGGTGTAGGCCAAGGCTGGAATTCCGGTAAGCCCGAAACCCGGCCGCAAGAGATTAATAAATAACCACTGGTAAACCTTGTTACTTCCTGGAAGTTGACAGGCGCCGGGGCGCTGCTAGTCTGTCGCTGACTGTTCAGAGAGAAATCATCATGACTGTAGCCGCCGCCACGCCCCTGTCCGAAGCCGCCCCCAACGCCGTACGCCACGACTGGCATCGCGGTGAAATCGAAGCCCTGTTCACCCTGCCGTTCAACGACCTGGTGTTCCGGGCCGCCGCCGTGCACCGCCAGTACTTCGATCCCAACGCGGTGCAGGTGAGCACCTTGCTGTCGATCAAGACCGGCGCCTGCCCGGAAGACTGCAAGTACTGCTCCCAGTCCGGTCACTACAACACCGAACTGGAAAAGGAAAAGCTGCTCGAAGTGGAACGGGTGATGGAGGAGGCGCGCGCCGCCAAGGAAAACGGCGCGTCGCGGTTCTGCATGGGCGCCGCCTGGCGCAGTCCGCGCGCCAAGGACATGCCCTATGTG
Source organism: Alcanivorax sp. (assembly GCA_036276955.1). Classification (GTDB taxonomy): domain Bacteria; phylum Pseudomonadota; class Gammaproteobacteria; order Pseudomonadales; family Alcanivoracaceae; genus Alloalcanivorax. The sequence continues at coordinate 23,080 of DASUNW010000164.1, forward strand.
CTGGACATGGTGCGCCAGGTGAAATCCCTGGGGCTGGAAACCTGCATGACCCTGGGCATGCTCGACGAAGGGCAGGCACAAAGCCTGGCCGAGGCCGGCCTGGACTACTACAACCACAACCTGGACACCTCGCCGGAGTACTACGGCCAGGTGATCACCACCCGCACTTACAGCGACCGTCTGACCACCCTGGCCAATGTGCGCGACGCCGGCATGAAGGTGTGCTGCGGCGGCATCGTCGGCATGGGCGAGAACCGTAACGACCGGGTCGGCCTGCTGCAGCAGCTGGCCAACCTGCCGGAGCATCCGGAGTCGGTGCCGATCAATATGCTGGTGAAGATCGAGGGCACGCCGCTGGCCGACGTGGACGACCTGGACCCGTTTGAATTCGTGCGCACCGTGGCGGTGGCGCGAATCCTGATGCCGGCGTCCTACGTGCGGCTGGCCGCCGGGCGCCAGGAAATGAACGACGAGGCCCAGGCGCTGTGTTTTATGGCCGGCGCCAACTCCATGTTCTACGGCGAGCGTCTGCTGACCACCGACAACCCGGAAGCCAGCCACGACCACCAGTTGTTCAAGCGCCTGGGCATCCATGCCCTGGACCCGCGCCACGAAGCCTCCGACGAGGCCCACGAGGAAGCGCTGCGCCAGCAGGTGGCGGAAAACGAAGCGGCGCAAAGCGGCCTGTACCACGATGCGCTGGCGTACGGCGGTGCGTCCAAGCGCGGCGCCAAGCACGTGCTGGACAAGGATACCGGCCGCCCCGCCCATCGGCACGCGGACGCCTGAATCGCGCGGAGTCACCCCTTGGCTTTCGATCTCACGGCGCGCCTGGATGAGCGGCGCGCCCGGCAGCGTTTCCGCCAGCCGACCCTGATGGACGGCCCCTGCGGCCGCACCGCGGTGGTGGACGGCCGTGAGTACCTGAATTTCTGCTCCAACGACTACCTGGGCCTGGCCAACGACCCGGACGTGGTGGCGGCGTTCCGTGACGCCGCCGATCGCTGGGGCGTGGGCAGTGGCGCCTCTCACCTGGTGTGCGGGCACCAGCGCCCGCACCAGAGGCTGGAAGAGGCCCTGGCGGCGCACACCGGCCGCGAGCGGGCGTTGCTGTTCTCCACCGGCTACATGGCTAATATCGGCACCATCACCGCGCTGGTCGGCAAGGGCGACGGGGTGTTCCAGGACCGTCTTAATCACGCCTCCCTGTTGGACGCGGGCCTGCTCAGCGGCGCCCGGTTTCGCCGCTTTGCCCATAACGACGCCGGCGCCCTGGCCGCGCAATTGGCGCGCAGCAACGCCGGGCGCAAGCTGGTGGTCACGGACGGCGTGTTCAGCATGGACGGTGACCAGGCGCCCCTGGCCGCCTATCTGCAGGCCTGCGAGACCGAAGACGCCTGGCTGATGGTGGACGACGCCCACGGTCTGGGTGTGCTGGACGGCCAGGGCCGTGGCACCGCGTTCGCGCAAGGGGTCAACGAACGGGTGCCGGTGTATATGGGCACTCTCGGTAAGGCGCTGGGGACCGCCGGCGCCTTCGTGGCCGGTTCCAATGAACTGATCGAAACGTTGATTCAATTCGCCCGCACCTACGTCTATACCACCGCCATGCCCGCCGCCGTGGCCGCCGCCACCCTGGTGAGCCTGGACAAGGCGCGCCGGGAACCGGAGCGCCGCCAGCGCCTGAGCGCGTTGATCGAGCGGTTCCGTCGCGGCGCCGCCGAGCTGGGCTACACGCTGATCGATTCCGACACCCCGATCCAACCGATCCTGATCGGCGACGACGGCGCCGCCCTGGCCCTGAGCCGTGCCCTGGCGGAGCACGGCGTGCTGGTGTCCGCGATTCGCCCGCCCACGGTGCCGGAAGGCCAGGCGCGCCTGCGCGTGACGCTTTCCGCCGCCCATGAGGAGGCGGATGTGGATCGGTTGCTGGGCGCTCTGGAGGCTAACCCATGCCGCGTTTGATTCCGTTCCATAACACCTACAAAGCCACCGGCGTCAGCGACGACCAGGCCCAGGACATCGTGTTGATCCACGGCTGGGGGCTGCACGCCATCGTCTTCGATGACATCGTGCCGGCGCTGCTGGAGCGTTTCCGGGTGACGGTGGTGGACCTGCCGGGGATGGGGCAGAGCCCCCTGCCCAACGACCCTTACACCCTGGATTTCCTGGCCGGGCAGGTCGCCGCCGTGATGCCGGAGCGCGCTCATTTGCTGGGCTGGTCGCTGGGCGGGCTGGTGGCGCTGCGGCTGGCGCTGGATCACCCCGAGCGGGTGCGGTCGGTGGTCACGGTGGCCACCACGCCGCGCTTCACCGCCGCCGACGACTGGCCGGCGGCGATGAAGCCGGACATCTTCGATGCTTTCGAGCAGATGTGTCGCGAGGATTACGAAGGCACGCTGGTGCGCTTCCTGGCGCTCAACTGCAAGGGCGCGGAAAGCATGCGCCAGGACGTGGCGCGGCTTAAGGACATTCTCTATTTCTGCGGGCTGCCGGCCCACCGCGCGCTGCGCGAGGGGCTCGCCATCCTGCGCGACACCGACCTGCGCGGCGATCTGGCGGCGCTCGCGATGCCGTTGCGGATGATCTTCGGCGAGCGCGACAACATTGTGCCGGCGGCGGCCATGGCCGCCGTTGAACCGCTGCTGAACGAGCGCGGCGACGCGGCGATGATCGAGCAGGTCGCCCATGTGCCTTTTTTATCCGCCCCCGATACCTTTACCCGGGCCGTTTATGACTTCTATCGCCGACACCCGCTCATTGATGGATAAGGCGGCGGTGGGCGACCGTTTCGGTCGCGCCGCGCCCAGCTACGACGCCCACGCCGGCCTGCAGTTGGCCTGCGCGCGCAGCCTGCTGGACATGGCGCCGGCGGCGCTGCCGGACAACCGCGCCCTGGAGCTGGGCTGCGCCACCGCGCCGCTGGCCCGGCGCCAGCAGAGTCGCTGGCCGGACAGCCATTGGCTGGCGGTGGATCTGTCGCCGGCGATGCTGGCGGAAGCCCGGGCGCGCGGGCGCACCGGCGAGCGCTTCCAGCCGTTGTGCGCGGACGCCGAGCGGCTGCCCCTGGCCGATGCGACCCGGGGCCTGGTGTATTCCAGCTTCGCGTTGCAATGGTGCGTGCCGGAGCGGGCCATGGCGGAAGCCGCCCGGGTGCTGGTGTCCAACGGCCAGCTGCTGCTGGCGGTGCCGCTGGCCGGTTCGCTGCACGAGCTGCGCGACAGTTGGGCCGCCGCCGACGGCGGACGTCGTCCGCGCCTTAACCGGCTGCCGGCGGAAAGCGATTGGCGAGAGGCGCTGACCGGCGCCGGCCTGTTCCCCCAGCAATGGCGGCGGATGGCGTTCACCGAGCATTACCCCGACGTCAGAACCCTGGTCCGCGCCTTCAAGGCCACCGGCGTCGATCATGTCCAGGGCGGCGCCACCGGCCTTACCGGCAAGGGCGCCTGGCGCGCCCTGTGCGACGCCTACGAGGCGCGCCGCCAGCCGGCCGGGCTGCCGCTGACCTGGGACGTGTTGTTCGTGGAGGCGGTGAAAGCCGCCGGTTAACCGAAAAGGAATCCCATGGCTGAAACGTCTCAACCCGAACGTCCTCCTCTTCCCGTTCTCAACGGCGTGTTCTTCATTACCGGCACCGACACCGAGGTGGGCAAAACCTGGGTCAGTTGTCGGCTGTTGGAGCGTGCCCGGGAGGCGGGGCTGAGTTGCTACGGCCTGAAGCCGATCGCCGCCGGCTGCGAGGACACCGACGAGGGGTTGCGCAACGAGGACGCGGTGAATCTGATGGC
>DASUNW010000165.1:0-3790 GCA_036276955.1 Alcanivorax sp.
GGACTTCGAGGACAGCGCCGGCAGCCTTGGCGACTACCTGCTCCAATACGCCGACATCCTGGCGCTGCCGCCGCGGACCCGCCGCGGTCTCGAAGCCGGCGACTTACCGATCCGCTTTCTGGATTACGACTGGTCTCTGAATGTGGACAGTAACAACCCATAACCTTATTGACTACCATTCTCATTCCCTATAAGTTCCCTTCGCCTGTACACATTCAAGGGGCGCGAACGCGTGGCGCCCCTGCGCTACAACCTGGACTTCTAGCCCCGCTCAATGCGCCGACTGCTATTCAAACTGCACCTTTACGCCGGACTCACCGCGGGTCTTTTGCTGGCGGTGGCCGGCGTCACCGGCAGTCTGCTGGTGTTCCACGACACTCTGGACGAGTGGCTGACACCGCGTTTGACCAGCGACCCGGCTACCGAACCGGCCTCCCTGGAAACCGTGCTGGCCGCCGCCGACGCGGCGGTGCCCGGCAAAGCGCCGCAACGACTAAACCTTTCACGGGGTCCAGGGAGTCCGCATGAAGTGCGGTTCCAGGGTCCGCCAGGCGCGCCCGGGCCACTGCAAGTCAGTGTTACCCCCGCCGGCGAGGTGCGGGCGATCCGCCACTGGGGCCAATACCCCGTCAGTTGGGTCTACCGTCTGCATTACAATCTTTTGGCCGGCACCACCGGCCACTATGTGGTGGGCGCAAGCGGCCTGTTCCTGCTGTTCTTCTGTGTTAGTGGCCTGTATCTGTGGTGGCCCCGGGGCCGCCGCGCCGGTCGCTGGCGGCGGGCGCTGACCCTGCGCCGCGACGCCGGCCGCTTCCGCTTCTATTTCGATCTGCACCGCACCGCCGGCTTCTACCTGTTGCCGGTATTGATGGTGGTGGCGTTCTCCGGGGTGAGTCTGGTCTTCCCGGGGGCGGTGCGGGCCATGGTCGGCGCTGTGCTGCCGCTGGAAGCCTCGCCGGTGCCACACGCCGAACCCAACGGTGCCCCTCTGAACGTGGACCAAGTGGTGGCCGCCGGTCGGCGCGCCTTCCCGAATGCGGCTCTAATACGGGTGGATCTGCCCGCCTCCCCCACCGATCCCTACCGGCTCGCCTTTAATCAGCCCGACGAGCCCTGGTCCCATTACGGCGCCACCCGGGTCTGGGTGGATCAATACAACGGGACCATCCTGGCCACGTACAATCCGCTCACCGCCGCCGCCGGCAGCCAATTCCTGTCCTGGCAATTCCCCCTGCATAACGGCGATGCTCTCGGCCTCGCCGGCCGCTGGCTGATCCTGGCCAGCGGTGTGTTTCCGGCCCTACTGTTCGCCACCGGCCTCTACCTGTGGTGGCGCAAGCGACGGCCTCTCCGGCGACGCCATAGTTGACATTGATTCTCATTTTCAATAAGTTCTCTGCCGTGCTTACCCCTCTTACACTTACCTGACCGCAAGGAGATTCTTCCGTGCGTTTCTCACGCTTGTGCTTGCCTTTGTCTCTTTTCACCCTGGCCACGCCCCTGCAGGCCCAGACCGACACCAACGCCCTGAAAGCGATCACGGTGACCGCCACCCGCGCCAACAGCACGGTGGAAGAATCCCCGCAAAAGATCACCATCATCACCCGGAAAGAGATTGAACAGCAGTTGGCGATCAGCAAGGATCCCGGTCAGGTGCTCAGCAACCTGATCCCGTCCTATTCACCCAGCCGGCAAAAGCTGTCCAATGCCGGCGAGACCTTTCGCGGCCGTTCGCCACTGTTCCTTATCGACGGCGTGCCGCAAAGTAACCCGTTGCGCGACAGCGCCCGCGACAGCTATACCATCGATCTGGCCATGGTGGAACGCATCGAGGTCATCCATGGCGCCAGTGCCGAGCACGGCCTGGGCGCCACCGGCGGCATCATTAATTTCGTCACCAAACGCGCCGACCCGGGCCAAGTCAATCAGCACGCCGGTGTCAGCCTGACCGCCGACGATGACGTGGACTCCGGCAGCCTCGGCCACAAGCTGAGCTACCAGATAAGCGGCCAGCAAGGCGATTGGGACTACCTGGCTGCCGCCACCCGACAGGAGCGCGGTGTGTTCTACTCCGGCGACGACAAACTGGTGGGGATCGCCTACCCCGGCGAGTTGCAGAACTCCACCAGCCACGATCTGATGGGCCGCCTGGGCTACTGGATCGACGACCATCAAAACATTGAGCTCATGGTCAATCGCTTCGAGTTGGAAGGCGAAGGCGACTACGTACCGGTACGCGGTGATCGCGCCAACGGTATCGCTACCCGGGCGCGCAAGGGCGAACCCGACGGCGAGCCCGGTTTTAACAAGGTCACCACGGCCCAGCTCTCCTACACCCACGTGGACTGGCTGGATAACCGGGTCGACGTCCAGCTCTACAGCCAGCGTTTCCGGGCCCGTTTCGCCACCACACCCTACTTCCCCTATGAGGGCCCCGACGGCGAAAAGCAGTTCGACCAGACCCGCAATGAATCCGACAAGCTGGGCGCCAAATTCACCCTGAGCCGGGACGGCCTGCTCGACGACCGTTTGAAGGTGACCGCCGGCCTGGACCTGCTACAGGACGAAACCCGGCAAATGCTGGTTGAAACCGGCCGTACCTATGTGCCCGACACCCAGTTCCGCAACGGCGCCGTCTTTACGCAAGCCGATTTCAGCCTGACCGACACGTTGACCCTGCAGGCCGGCGCCCGCCACGAACGGGCCAAGCTGAAGGTCGACACCTACCAGGCCGTCGATCGTAGCGGCGCGGTAATGCGCGACGGCGTTATCGTCAATGGCGGCAGCCCGGAATTCGACGAAACGCTGTTCAACGCCGGCCTGGTCTATCAGGCGTCGTCCTGGGCCCAGCTCTACGCCAACTACTCCGAGGGCTTCGGCATGCCCGATGTGGGCCGGGTGCTGCGCGGCATCGAACAACCCGACCAGGACGTGGACACACTGCTGCAATTGAGGCCCATCATCACCGACAACCGTGAGGTCGGCTCGCGCTTCCATTGGCACCGCTACGGCCTGGAACTGAGCTACTACGAATCCCGCTCCGATTACGGCGAACGTCTCACCGAGGAAAACGGCGTCTGGGTGGGCAATCGCGAAAAAACCGAGATCCGGGGCGTGGAAGTCTCCGGCGATGCGCGCCTCGGGGGCGGGCATCTGCTGAAGGTGGCCTATACGCGCGCCGAAGGCGAATCAGACACCGACGGCGACGGCTCGCTGGACACCGACCTGACCGGCCTGAATATCGCCCCGGACACCCTGCGCCTGGCCTGGAGCGCCCGCTGGAACGACAAGCTGTCCTCTCATCTGCAATACCGCCATTATTTCGCCCGCAACGCGGAAGAGCCGGAATTGGATTTTGACGGCCACGGCCTGTTCGACGCGTCCCTCGCCTACGCTCTCCCGGCGGGCGAACTCGACCTGGGTATCCAGAACCTACTCGACAAGGACTACTTTACTTACTACTCCCAAGCCGCCCGCGCCAGCGACGACTATTACTTCAAAGGCAGGGGCCGCACCGTGACCCTGGGCTATAGTCTGGACTTCTGAACCGCCCGGCTTGGCACGAAACACTTGAAAAGAGGGCGCGCGACCCCAACTTCCCAACAACTGCTCATCACGATATTGTGGCGATGGCACAGCCATATTTCGTGGTGACACCTCGGGTCACCGGCAAGCCGAGATGGATTCTGTCTCATTATCGCCGTCAGGGAAGCGCGCCATGAGTCATCTAGAACGCCTGGACCGCATCCAGGCTTCCTACCACCGCCTGCCGCTATGGATGCGCGCCTGG
>DASUNW010000166.1:0-13581 GCA_036276955.1 Alcanivorax sp.
CTGACGCTGCCCGGCCCACTGCCCCTGGGTGAGGCCTGGGCGTTGTGGGACCCCAACCGGCGCCGCACCTACTTCATCTACGGCGGCTATTGGAAGGCCGAGCCGGTGTCACCGCCGGGCATCCGCCGCAACGACCTGTACGGCGTCAGCACCAACCAGATGATGTACAACGGCTCGCCGGCCACCGAACTGGAAGTCGGCGACCAGCTGTTCTTCCGTCCCACGCAAAGCGAGTTCGTGCTGCTGCAGTTCGGCGACCTGGCGGCGGTGTCCGAGCACCGCATCCAGGCCTGGTGGCCGCCCCTCCCTCAAGGCGAAGGGGCCTGAGGCCGGTTACAGATCCGGTATGCGATTGAACCAGGGCCGCGCCCGCTCCAGCTGAGCGGCCAGCTTGAGCAGCATGCCTTCACTGCCGTGATCGCCGACCAACTGAACCCCCAGCGGCAGGCCGCTCTGGCACCAGTGCAGCGGCACCGACATGGCCGGCACCCCGGTGACGTTGGCGAGCTGGGTAAAGGGCACGTACTTCAGGTTCTCTTTCACCATCTGTTCCACCAGGCCGGTTTTCATCACCAGCTTTTCGGCGCCCACTTTCAGGATCACCTTCAGCATGTGCTGCTGCCAGGCCGGCGTCTCGGACGCGCCGATGCGCGCCGGCTGCAGCGCCAGCGTCGGGGTCAGCCACAGATCGTACTGCTGGTGGAATTCCGCCAGCGCCCGGGAATACCCCTGCCAGCGTTGATAGCACCGTACATAGTCCGGCGCCGAGGTGGCGTGGCCGAACGCGGCCATCGCCAGGGTGTCCAGCTCGAAGCCGTCGTTGCCGCAGCCGGTTTCTTCCCGCACCCAGTCCACGTTGGCGGCGCAGTTGGCGAACCACATGGACAGCCAGTCCATGCTCATGGCCAGCATGTCCATTTTCGGTGATCCCTGTTCCACCTTGTGTCCCAGGGACTCCAGCAAACGGGCGGCGTCCTCCACCGCGGCCACCGCTTCCGGGTCCACCTCGGTGCCGATCGGCGAGGTGGTGGAAAACGCAATGCGCAGCGGCTTGGGGTCGCTCTCCAGTTCGCTCAGGTAGCTGCGCTCCGGCGGCGCGATGCGGAACAGGCTGCCCACTTCCTCGCCCTGGGTGGCGTCCAGCAGCAAGGCGGAATCACGCACCGAACGGGTCACCACATGGTTCATGGAAATACCGTGCATGGCCTCGCTGAAGTTGGGGCCCCAGGGGGTGCGCCCGCGCCCCGGCTTAAGACCGAACAGGCCACAGCAGCCGGCGGGAATACGGATGCTGCCGCCGCCATCGTTGGCGCCGGCGAACGGCACCACGCCCGCCGCCACCAGCGCCGCCGAACCGCCGGACGAGCCGCCCGGCGTATGGTCGGTGTTCCAGGGGTTGCGGGTGGCGCCGAAGGATTCCGGCTCGGTGATGCCCTTGGCGCCGAATTCCGGCGTGTTAGTGCGCCCGAACAACACCACCCCGGCCGCCTTCCAGCGGCGCACCAGCTCGGAATCCACAGGCGCTTTATGGCCGGCCTGCTTGAGGGCTTTGTTACCCTGGTAGTTGGGCGCGCCGCCGATCTCCTGGAACAGATCCTTGGTGAGCATGGGCACCCCCGCCAGCGGCCCGTTCAGGGTGCCGGCGGCCTGTTCGCGGGCCTGATCGTAAAGCGGAATAACCAGGCCGTTGAGGGCCGGGTTGACCGCCTCGGCGCGGGCGATGGCCAGCTCCAGCAGTTCCGCGGCGGTCACTTCCCCCTCCGCCACCAGCCTGGCCAGCGCCATGCCGTCGAGATTGCGGTATTCGTCAAAACGCATGATGGTATCCTTGTTATTTGAACCCCAGTTAAAACACGTACTCCCACGGAGACCCTATGAAGGCCGTCGGCTTTAACCAACCCCGCGCCATCGAAGACGTCCACGCCCTGGAAGACATCCAGTTGGAGCAGCCCAAGCCGGGCCCCCGCGACCTGCTGGTGGCGGTGGAGGCGGTATCGGTCAATCCGGTGGACACCAAGGTACGCCAACGCCCCCTGGCGGAGAAGGGCCATAAAGTCCTTGGCTATGATGCCGCCGGACGCGTGGAAGCGGTAGGCGCCGAAGTCCGCGACTTTCTGCCCGGCGACCGGGTCTGGTACGCCGGCGCCATGCAGCGCCAGGGCAGCAACGCCCAATACCAGTGCGTGGACGAGCGCCTGGTGGCGAAAATGCCGAAAAACACCGGCATGCAGGAAGCCGCCGCCCTGCCGCTCACCGTGCTCACCGCCTGGGAAAGCCTCACCGACCAGCTCGGCCTGACCCCGGACAACGCCGCCGGCAAAACCCTGCTGATGGTCGGCGGCGCCGGCGGCGTGGGTTCCATCGCCACGCAACTGGCGGCCCGCCACTTCGGCATGACGGTCATCGCCACCGCCGGGCGCCAGGCCTCCGCGGACTGGTGCACCGCCATGGGCGCCACCCACACCATCGACTACCGCAACGGCCTGCTCGAACCCATGAAAGGACTCGGCATCGACCAGGTGGACGCCATCCTGCTGGCCCAGGAGCCGGACGCCTACTGGAGCGACGCCTGCGAACTGGTGGCGCCGCTGGGCGGCATTGTCACCATCGTCGACGCCCGCGGCCCGCTGGACGTGAACCCGCTGAAACCGAAAAGCGCCCGCTTCGCCTGGGAGTTCATGTTCACCCGCGCCCTGTTCGGCGTCGACATGGAGCGCCAGGGCGAGATCCTGCGCGCCACCGCCGAACTCATGGATCAGGGCCTGCTGGAAACCACCCTGTCCGAGTCGCTGGGCCCGATCAACGCCGCCAACCTTAAAGAGGCCCACCGGCGCATCGAGTCCGGCAAGACCATCGGCAAGCTGGTGCTCGCCGGCTGGCCGTAACGCGGCTCAGGGCGAACGCAACGGCGGCAGTACCCCCTCGCAGGCGGCGCCCCAGCACGGCGCCACCGAGGGCGCCGCCCAGGGCCGGCTGGGTGATCGAATCCATACTGTTTTGCCCCGGCCGCTGGTATAGCGGCGTCAAATCACATTAATAGAACGCTTTCATACACGCGCTTACCAGCGCCCAAGCCACTGAATAATATTGTAAAAATGCGGCCACCGGCACGCTTTACGCGGCTCGCGGCCACTTTGACGCTTGCGTCCGTGAGCCAAGCGTCAAAGAATGATTTTAATTGTCGGGGCAGCGGCGCAGTAGCCCGTGACAACCATGCAGTCTTCCATGTCCAGACAAGGAGTCTCTGTATGCTTGGTTCACGAAGTCGAGACAGCCGGGACGACCGGGCGGAAAGCACCGGGTCGGACTCTATCGACGCCCTGATCAGCCGGGTGCTCGCCGAAGCGGATATCCAGATCAACGGCCGCCGCCCCTGGGACATGCAAATCCACCATCCCGACACGCTTTCCCGCATCGCCGCGCAACGGTCCCTGGGCCTGGGCGAATCCTATATGGACGGTTGGTGGGACTGCGACGCCCTGGATGAGTTCGCCTTCCGTATGTTGCGCGCCGGCGGCGACAACCTGGGCAAGAACCGCTGGATGACGGCGCTTCAGTTGCTCGCCCACACCCTGCGCAACCGGCAAAGCCTGCGCCGCGCCCGCCAGGTGGCGGAACAACACTACGACCTGGGCAACGACCTGTTCGAGCTGATGCTCGACGATACCATGGCCTACAGTTGCGGCTACTGGAAAGAAGCGGCCACGCTCCACGAGGCGCAAATCGCCAAACTGGATCTGATCTGTCGCAAGCTGGAGCTGGAGCCGGGCATGACCCTGCTCGACATCGGCTGCGGCTGGGGCAGCCTGCTGGAATACGCCACCCGCCACTACGGCGTGCGCGCGGAAGGCGTCACCGTTTCCAGCGAGCAGGCGCAACTGGCCCGCGAGCGCTGCCAGGGCCTGCCGGTGGAAGTGCTGCTCAAGGACTACCGCGCCGTGACCGGGCGCTACGACCGGGTGGTCTCCGTGGGCATGTTCGAGCACGTCGGTCGCCGCAACTACCAAACCTTCATGGACACCGCGCTGGGGCTGCTCAAAGACCGCGGCCTGATGTTGCTGCACACCATCGGCACCAACGAGAGCAGCCACAGTCACGACCCCTGGATCGACAAGTACATTTTCCCCAACGGCGAACTGCCGTCGGTGAAACAAATCGCCCGCGCCGCCGAAGCCGGTTTCGTGGTCGAGGACCTGCACAATTTCGGCCCGGATTACGCGCGCACCCTGAAAGCCTGGGACGCTAACTTCCAAGCCGGCTGGCCGCGGCTTCAGCACCGTTACGACGAGCGCTTCTATCGCATGTGGCGCTACTACCTGAACGTGTGCGCCGGCGCCTTCCGCGCCCGCAATATCCAGCTCTACCAATGGGTGTTCAGCAAGCCCGGCCACCGCAGCCGTACCTACCAGGCCCCCCGCTAAATCACCCGGGCGCCAGCCGCTCGGGTGATCACTACGCAAGACCGCAACCACGATGAAGTGCGCATGGCGTCGCTCACTTATCGACTGCGCTGATAAAACGTCGCGGAAAAACGAATCCGTTCCGCAGAAACGGGCAAGAAACCGCCAGTTTTGACCTACCGCCGATAACGGGCGCGCGCTTAGCGTAGCGCCCCCAATATCGGCGATATGTCTGTGGAACGGAGAACGATGGACAATGCACCTGAATACGCCGCCCCACGGCGGAGCGTTCACCGCAACGGCGGCCTGCTGCTGACGGTCGTTTTTCTGATCGGCCTCGGCGTGGCCCCGGCCCTTTTAGCGCAAACCCGCCCGGCGCCGGCCTTCGACCCGGCGGCCTGGTCCACCGACGGTGTACAGCTGGCGTTACTGGAACGGGAGGAACGCACGCCACGCCGGCCCCGGCCCGAGCCGCTGCGCGAGCCGGACAAGGAAAGCTGGTCGTTCGCCTTCGACAATGACGCCCTGGTGCCCTCCAATCGGGACCAGGATTACACCTATGGCCTGAGCTTTTCCTACACCGGCCGGGATGCCCGCGATGTCGGGTACTCATTGAACCCCGTGCTCGGCGCCCTGGATAGGCTGATCGGCGTCGACGGTCGCGGGTCCGAAAGCGTCGACGGCCACAGTATCGAGTTCGGGCTGTTCGGCTTCACACCGGAGAACAAGGACGTGTCGACGCCGGTTTATGACGACCGCCCCTACGCCAGCCTGATCTATCTGGCGCAATCCCGGGTGCGCATCGACCCGCGCGAGAACGTGGCCTGGCACAGCAGCCTGACCCTGGGGGCGCTCGGCCTGGCGATTGTCGGCAACGGCCAGAACGCGGTGCACAAGGTGATCGGCAGCGAGCACGCCGAGGGTTGGAAGCATCAGATCAGCGAGGGTGGCGAGCCCACCGCCCGCTACACGGTGGCGCGGCAGAAATACCTCGATGTGTCGTCACCGAACCTGGAACTGAAAAGCACCGTGCAGGCGTCCGCCGGCTATCTCACCGAGGCGCGCTGGAGCCTGAGCTTCCGGGGCGGGCGCATCGCCGAACCCTGGTGGCGGTTCAATCCGGAGCTGGCCAGCTACGGCGAGGGTTCGGCACGCGGCAACGGCGGCCCGGCGCGCACCGAGAGCTATCTGTGGGGTGGCGCCGCCGTGGTGGCACGCGGCTACAACGTCTTTCTTCAGGGTCAGTTCCGCGACAGCGAGGTGAGTTACGATTCCGATCAACTGAACCACATGATCGTGGAAGCCTGGCTCGGCTATACCCAATCATTCGCCAGTGGCTGGCGGCTCAGCTATGTGCTGCGCGGGCACACCTCGGAAGTACGCGAAGGCGCCGCCGACCGCAATCTGTTGTGGGGCGGGCTGATCATCGCCAGAACGTTCTAGCCCTGGGCGTCGATATGGTCGCGCACCAGCGTCACCAGACCGCTGGCGTTACCGAAATATTCCAGCAACTCAATGCGCAGATGCGGGTGACGCTGGCGGGCTTCTTCCACCTGGCCGGGAATATCCCGGGACACATGCTTGCCCTTGTTAAAGAACAGCGGATACACCTGCACGGTTTCCACCGGCTGATGCTCGATCTGTTGCAGCGCTTCCATCAGCGATGGCCGCGCCAGCTCCAGAAAACAGGGCAGCACCGCCACGTAGTCGTGGTTTTGTTCCGCCACCTGCTCCACCAGCAAACGGAACTCGTCGTTGGCGGCTTCGGCGCGGCTGCCGTGGGCCATGATCAACAGGGCTTTGCTCATTACTGCCTCCACAATGGGTGGGCCGGATTCAGGATGAAGGATACAGGATGAAGGTCTGGCACTGTGCCATCTCCTGCATCCTGCATCGAGCGGGCGATAGCCCACGGGCGCCCTTCAGGGCGCTTCGGCGAACCCGGCCACCCCCTGCCCCAGCACCCGGTACAGGGTCACCCACTGCTGCTGGCCGCCGGACAACTGGTTGGGGCGATGGTCCAGCCGTTCGCCCAGGCGCTGGCGGTGCCGATCAGGTGGTAGCTCTGGAACACGAAGCCGAACATTTCCCGGCGCAGCCAGGCCAGTTCCTGGTGGTCCATGGCGTTGACGTCCTGGCCGGCGAAGCGGTATTCACCGTCGCTGGCCCGGTCCAGGCAACCGAGCAGGTGCATCAGCGTGGACTTGCCGGACCCGGAGCTACCCATGATCGCCACGCATTCGCCGGCTTCGATGGTCAGCGAAATGCCGTGCAGCATCTCCACGTCCTGGTCGCCGCCGGGAAAGCGTTTGCGGATCCGGCAAAAGATGCAAGGAATATGCGTCAAACCGCCAAGCACGGCGCACGCCGGCGGTTCAGTCGCGGAACGGCGTGACCAGATGCTTGAGGTTTTCGACGCTGAGAATCATCGCCAGGGCCATAAGGCGGCCCAGCTCACCGCGCGGGAAACCGCGATCGGCGAACCACAGCAGGTAGGATTCGGGCAGATCGATCAACGGTCTGCCCTGGTATTTACCGAAAGGCATGGTGCGCTGGCAGACAGCGATCAGGTCTTCGTTCTTGAAACTCATGGCGGTGCCGTTGGTGCGGGAATGCCGGGCAGACTAACGCGCCGAGTCGCAGCCGTCATCACCCGGCGCGCGCCCGGTCCGCTGTTCGACCCTCTGTTCGTCATCGGCCTGGCGCAGGATCGACAGCGCGCTGTGGGTAAACAACCCGGCGATCGCCAGGGCCACCAGCACATCCGGCCAGTGGCTGCCGGTCGACAGCACCAGCAGGCCGGCTATGATCACCGAAACGTTCGCCAGCACATCATTGCGCGTGCACAACCAGGCGGAGCGAATATTGGCGTCGCCCTGGCGATAGCGCACCAGCAACATGAGACTGGCGAGATTGGCCACCAGAGCCAGCGCCCCGATCCCCGACATCATCACACCCGCGGGGGCGGCGCCGCTGATCAAGGCCACCAGACTGTCCGCCAGCACCAGCAGCCCGAGCACCAGTAGGGAATACCCCTTGATGCGAGCGGCGCGAAAGCGCCAGGTCAGAGACTGCCCCAGAGCCCACAGGGTAAGCCCATAAGTGGCGGCGTCGCCCAGGAAGTCCAAGGCGTCGGCGCGCAGCGCCCGGGACCCGGAGAACAGGCCCACCGATGCCTCCACGAGGAACATGATCAGGTTGATCGCGAGCACCGCGATCAGTGCCTTTCGATAGGCGGCGGGCGCCCGCTTGTCCAATTCCGGTTCACAACATGCCATGCCGGTCTCCAGATGATGATAGGTTCCGGTGCATTTCAGCACCTGCAGCCACTACCGGTTCAACCCTTGCGTGGACGGGTGCTACTTCAGCAGATCGGCCAGATCCGCCGGCAGCGGCATCGGCTTCACAGGGCTGACGTCGGCGCCCCCGGTGGTGCCCAGCGGCACCCAGATCCGTGAGAGCAGCAGGGCCGCGGGCAGACGCAAAAGCTGGCCCCGGATTTCCCGCCAATCGCGCCGCCGCCATCCCACTTTCAGCATCCACCAGTGCGTGCTGGTGTGCGGCCGGATGAACCGCTGCCCGATAATGTGTGCCCGCTCCAGGTAGTGGAACGCCGCTTCCCAGTCTCGGCGCCGGTACGCGGCGCGCGCCAGATCCATTTCATGCCGGAATGCCCGGCGAAGAGAGGATTTCATGAGGTCTTACCTGTTTCACTGAACCCAGGATAGGAGTTAAATACCTGTAGTGACTATAGGTTCAAGAGGGAGGCGCGATGTTTTCCATCGGTGATCTGGCCGGCGCCACCGGCTGCAAGGCGGAAACCATCCGCTATTACGAAAAGATCGGCCTGATGCCGCCGCCGGCGCGCAGCGCCGGCAATCAGCGCCGCTATGGCAAGCGCCACCGCGACCGGCTGCGCTTTATCCGCCATTCCCGGGAACTGGGCTTCAGCATCGAGGCGATCCGCGCACTGCTCAGCCTGGCCGACCACGACCACCAGGACTGCGCCGCCGTGGACGCCCTGACCCGGCACCACCGCCAGGACGTGGAAGCACGCATCCACTCGCTGGAGGCGCTGCGCGATGAACTCGACCGGATGCTGCGCGATTGCGCCGGCGGCGACATCGCCCACTGCGGCGTGATCCAGACACTGGCCGACCATGGCCGCTGCGACAGCGAGCATATCTAGGCCAGGCGAACGTCCCGGGCGCGCCGGTTAAAGTCCGCCAGCACCGCGTCTATGGACGGTTCCAGGTCGATGCCGCTGTTGATCAGCAGCCCCGCCACCATCTCGTAGTGCCCCACCAGAACGGTGATCTCCACCAGCGCAGCGGGCTTGAAATAGCCGGCCAGAACCCGCCAGTTGGCGTCGCTGATCAGCTTTTTCCGGCATAGATCATCGCAGGCGCGCAGGGCGGCGGCGTGGCTCGGGTCGGCGTCGTCACGGCCACTCGCCAGCGCCACGATGTCCGCGTCCGAGACGCCGGCGGACAGCGCGATCTCCACATGCTGCCCCCATTCGTAGCGGCTGCGGCAATGCCAGGCGGTGCGCAGGATCAGTTTTTCGCGCAGATCGGCGGGCAGTTTGCCGAACGGCATCAGCCGCGACGCGAACCACAGCCAGGGCCAGAAGAGACGGCGGTTGGTGTTCAAGACGGGAAAGATGCGGGGCAGTTCCTCGCGCCCGAACAGTTTGCTGACGCCCGAGGTGGCACGGAACGCGATGCCCCGTTGCGACGGTGGCGGCGGTGGCAGGCGCGTTTCGCGGGGCTGGCGCCAGCCGCCTTCGGGTTGCAGATAATCCTCCACTGCGGTCATCGGGTTTCTCCTGTTTGGACCGGGACAAAGGCGCGTTCGAGTATCGCACGGTGACGCCTTCGCGGATCGATACGCCCGCTTTATGGCCCAGCCGGACGGGACGGCGCGCACCACCCCGGGCAGGATAAAGCCACCGCCCCACCAAGGAGCCCCGGCAATGACCGATCTCAATAACAAGAAGTGTTTTATCACCGGCGCCGCCAGCGGCATCGGCCGCGCCGCCGCGCTGGAAAGCGCGTGCCGCGGGGCGATCCTGTTCCTCACCGACATCAACGGGGAGGCGCTGGAGAATACCGTTCGCGAGATCGAGACGGCGGGCGGTTCGGTGGCGTCGAGCCGCGCCCTGGATATCGCCGACCATGCGGCGGTCAAGGCGTTCGCCGAGGACATCCACACCGAGCACGGCAGCATGGACGTTCTGATGAACATCGCCGGCATCGCCATCTGGGGCCCGGTGGAAAAGCTGCAACACAAGCATTGGCGCGCCCTGGTGGACGTCAACCTGATGGGCCCGGCGCACGTGTTCGAGTGCTTTCTGCCGGCGATGGTGGCGGCCGGCCGGGGTGGCCATGTGATGACGGTGTCGTCGGCGGCGGGGCTGTTCGGCCTGCCCTGGCACGCCGGCTACAACGCCAGCAAGTTCGGCCTGCGCGGCATCAGCGAAGCGATGCGCTACGACCTGCGCCGGCACCGTATCCAGGTCAGCCTGGCCTGCCCCGGCGCGGTGGATACCGGCCTGGTGCAGACCCTGGATATTGTCGGCATCGACCAGACCGCCCCGGACGTGGTCCGGCTCAAGAAACGTTTCCAGAAGCACGCGGTGACGCCGGAAAAGGCGGCCGCCGCGATCCTCGAAGGCATCCGCCGCGACCGCTACCTGATCTACACGTCGCCGGAAATACGTGTCGGCTATTGGTTCAAGCGCAAGTTCGCCTGGCCGTTCGAGGTGGTGATTCGCCTGCTGGGCCGGCAACTGGACGCGGTGGCCCGTAAGCAGAATCAGTGACCGGCCGGGGTAGGTCGCATTCTTGACGTATCGGCGTTAGAATCGCCGCCGTCTTTCCCCCTGTCCTGCCTGGAAGTCCGCCATGTCCGCCGTGCTGCTGTGCCTCGTAGCTCTCGGGTTCGTCTCCATCGTTGTGGAAGACGTCGTCCATATCGACAAAGCCAAGACCACGCTGTTTTTCGGCTCGCTGGTCTGGGTGCTGCATTTCATTTCGCCACCCTCCGGCGAGACCCGCGAAGCCTTGATGTTGGCCCTGGACGACAACCTGCTGGATATCGCGTCGCTGTGGTTGTTCCTGATGGCGGCGATGACGTTCGTGGCCTATCTGTCCAGCAAGGGCATCATCGACGGCATCGTCAACCGGCTGATCCCCAAGCGCTTGAGCGAACGGCAACTGATGCTGCTCACCGGCCTGTTCGCGTTCTGCTTCTCATCCCTGGCCGACAACATCACCGCCACCCTGGTGTGCATCGCCATTCTGCTTAACCTGCGTCTGCCCACGGATAAGCTGCTGCGCTACGTGGTGCTGGTGGTGTTCTCGGTGAACGCTGGCGGCACCGCGCTGATTACCGGCGACGTCACCACATTGATGATCTTCCTGGCCGACAAAGTGGAAATTCCTCACCTGCTGCTGCTCAGCCTGCCCGCCTTCCTGGCGGTGGCGTCGCTGTCACTAATGCTGTCCCGGGGGCTGGACGGCCAGTTGGTGATGGAAAAGAAAGAGGTGCCCATCAACGGCGGCGACAAGGTGGTGGCCGGGCTGTTCTTCGCCACTATTCTGGCCACCATCGGCGGCAATATTCTGTTCGGCATTCCACCGGTACTGATGTTTTTGTTCGGCCTGTCGCTGATGTTCATGGTGGTGCAGTTTCTCAACCGCGATGAACCCACCCTGGAGTACATTCGCAAGATCGAGTTCGACACCCTGTTGTTCTTCCTCGGTGTGCTGCTGCTGGTGGGCATGCTCAAGGAGCTGGGCATCCTCGCCTACTTCCCGCAACTGTATGATCTGATGCCGCCGCTGGCCGCCAACTATGTGATGGGGCTGGTGTCGTCGCTGTTCGACAACGTGCCGCTGACCGCCGCCCTGCTGAATTCCGGCATCGAGATGACGCTGCCGCAGTGGCTCACCCTCACCTACGCGGTGGGCGTGGGCGGTTCACTGCTGGTGATCGGCTCCGCCGCCGGAGTGGTGGCGATGAGCAAGGTGGAATCGCTCACTTTTCTCAGCTATCTGAAATACTCCGGCTATCTGCTGGTCGCCTACACCGTGGGTTTCGCCGGCGTGCTGGGCGTCAGCACGCTGCTTTAGCGCGCTGACCCAGCGCCGCGGCGCGGGCGGAATCAGGCTTCGTCGTCGCGGCCGATGCGCAAGCCGGCGATGTGCGTGATACCCCGCAGCCGCAACAACGACCAGACCATGCCGGCCAGGCCGATCACCGGCGCCAGGTAAACCACCCGATCGGTGAGCAGGTTCATCGCCACGCTGCCGAGAAACATCAGCGAGAAAATAATAAGAAAAACGTAGAAGGATTTGTTCCGCATGGCTGCCTCTGTACTGACCTCGTCCGCGGCGGCGTGCGCGCCCGCGACCGACGTCAGCATACCCTCGTTCCGGGCCGCCGACACCCTGACGTGGTGACGCCAGCCCCTTGCAGTCCGCGAACCACCGGGCATAGTAGTGGCCGCCAATCACAGGAGACCCGGAATGACCCGTTTTGAAGAAGTCCGCGACGACGTGCTGTCCCACCCGCTGCACCGGGCCTGCGGCCTGCGCCTGCACCGTGCCGCCGAGGGTGAGAGCGAGGTGGAAATCGAGCTGAACGACTTCACCCTCAACCCGGAAGGCTCGCTGCACGGCGGCATGCTCTATACGTTTTTCGACGTGGCCTGCTTCTTCGCCTGCCTGACCCTGTTGGAAGCGGACAAGCATCCGGTGTCCATCGAAACCCACACCAGCGTTTTGCGCGCCGCGTTCAAGGGCGACCGGGTGCTGATTCGCGCGCGGGTGGACCGGCTCGGCCGCACCCTGGCGGCGATGCGCGCGGACGCCTTCGCGGTCAAAGCGGACGGCAGCGAGAAGCTGATCGCCACCGGTTCGGTGACCAAATCGATCATTTCCCCGGGTGGGGCCTGAGCGGCCGCGAGGCGACAAGACCGCCCAACCAGCCGATGAAATGGGCTGTTCGCCCGGGACTCGTAGTAGTATCTTCGTAGAATAAATGAACACGCCGTGAGCAGTGATGACTTTTAACCAGCGGCGCCGATACTTCGAACAAAAGGGTCAAGGGGGATCGCCATGCATCGCATCATGGTTGTCGACGACGAAGATTATATTCTCAAGGCATTGAACCGGGTGCTGGCCGCGCGCCCGAACTGGGAAGTGGAAACCTATACCGACGCCGCCACCGCGCTGCGGCGGGCGCGCACCACGGTATTCGACGCGGTGATCACCGATTACCGGATGCCGGACATGGACGGCATCGAAATGCTCCAGGCATTGCGGGCCATGCAGCCGGACGCCATCCGGATTCTGCTCACCGGCGTGATCGACATCGACACCCTGATGTCCGCGATCAACCAGGCCGGCGCCTTCCGTTTCGTGCCCAAACCCTGGGACGACGATCAATTGCTGGCGAGTGTGGAAGAAGGTCTTAAATTCCGCGACATCCTGGTGGAAAACAGAATTCTCGCGCAGACCGTTCGCGACCAGCGCGAAGCCCTCAGAAGCATGGGGTACGAGGGGGACTAGCACGCATGGACTTATTCACATCGTTGCAGGGGCCGTTCGTCGGGCTGGGGAGCCAGGGGCTGTTTCTGATGTCGTCCACGGTGATCCTGCTGATCATCATTTTCTTCATGTACAAAACCTACCGGGCCTCCATGAACGTGGAGGCCAAGCTGACCGAGTTCGCGTCGCTGAGCCAGAGCCCGTTCGGTCGTAAGCTGCGTCTGATCGAAGTCAATGCCGACGAGTACAAACTCAACAAAAGAGTGCTCGGCCCGCTGGCGCGCATCATCGATGAATACTGCGTAATGACCACCAACGAAAAAGGGATCATTACCTTCGCCAACGACCGCTTTCTGTCGCTCAGCGGTTTTTCCTTCCGGCAACTGATCGGCCAGCACGAAAGCCTGCACCACCCCAAGGACCGCCCCGAGCTGAGCGCCCATTTCATGCGCTGCGAACAGGCACGTCGCGGGGTCTGGAGCGGCGAGGTGTGCGGCCGCGGCGAGGACGGCGAGCTCTATTGGGTGAATATGTTTATTTTCCCGTTGTCGTACATCACCGATGAAGACGACGGCTATATTTATTTCGGCACCGACATCACCCAGATCAAAGCGCAAAACAGCGAA
>DASUNW010000167.1:0-31261 GCA_036276955.1 Alcanivorax sp.
GTGCGCTCAAGTGTAGCCCCAAGCACCCGACAGCGTCGAGGCACCGGCGCCGCACGATGGTTGCAAGTTGTTACCGGCTGCAAGCTGCAAGCTGCAAGCTGCAAGCTGCAAGCTGCAAGCTGCAAGCTGCAAGCTGCAAGCTGCAAGCTGCAAGCTGCAAGCCAGCGATGGTGACGGGCCGGCCGTGCCGGTCAAGCAGCAAAAGACGATTCAGGATACAGGATGCAGGATGCAGGGGATGACGTGGTGCCAACCTTCTAAGCTGGCACCACAACCGAGCGCCGGACCACGATGCGAAGCGAGGCGCCACCCGGACGGCACCGCCCTCGCCCCTGTATCCTGCATCCTGAATCCTGTATCGGGCGGCGCAAGCCGCCCAAGGCCCCGCCAGCGGCACGGCCTTCCCCTCCCGCACGGCCTGCTTGCAGCTTGCGGCCTGTAGCTTGAAGCTCAGTATTCCAGGCTCACCGAGCTATCCCCGTAACGCCCCCGCAGGTCGTCCATCAGCGATTCGTGGGGAATCACCTTCCAGTCGTCGCCCAGGGCCATGGCGGCGTCCGCTTCGCGGTGGGCCAGTTGCAGGGTCACCGGGGTGCCGCCGCCGTGGCCGTTGGCGCGGTACGGCGCCAGGGTGCGGCCCAGGGTGTCGGGCAGCCCGTCCTCCACCGGCACTTTGACGCGCAGCCGGCGGGCGAACATCTCCCGCGCCTGGCACATGTCCATCACCTCGTCGGCGACCAGGTTGAAGCCGCCGGTGTAATCGTCCATGCGTACGCCGCCGCGTACCACCAGCAGGGCGTCCTTCTGGATGCGCTCGCCGTACTGGGCGAAGGTGCGGCCGAACACCGACACTTCCACCCGGCCGGTTTTGTCGTCCAGGGTGATGAAGCCCATGCGCTCGCCGCTGCGTTTGCTGCGGGTGATGCGCAGCGCCACCACCAGGCCGGCGACGGTGGCCGCCTCGCCCTTGGCGGTGGGTTGCAGGCTGTTCAGGCGGCTGCTGACGAACTGTCGCACTTCCCCTTCGAACTGATCGATGGGGTGGCCGGTGAGGAACAGGCCCAGGGTGTCTCTCTCGCCGTTGAGGCGGATGTCGTCGTTCCAGTCGCGGCCGGGTTTCCAGGCCACCGCCGTGGCCGGGGTGTGTTCTTCCCCGCCGCCGCCGAACAAATCCATCATGCCCGCTTCCTGGTTGCGGGCGTCCTGCTCGGCGGCCGCGATGGCGTCCGGCAGGGTCGCCATCAGCACGGCGCGGTCGCGGAAATGCCGGTTGGGGCCCAGCTTATCCAGGGCGCCGGCGCGCACCAGCGCTTCCAGGGAGCGCTTGTTGGTTTTCTTCAGGTCGATGCGGCGACAGAAATCGAACAGATCCTCGAAGGCGCTTTCCTCACCGCCGGCGGTGCTGTCGCCGCGGGCGCTGACGATTGCCTCGATGGGGCCTTCGCCCAGGCCCTTGATGGCGCCCAGGCCGTAGATGATGTCGCCCTCCGGGTTGACCGTGAACCGGTAGCCGCAGGAATTCACGTCCGGCGGCAACACCTTGAGGCCCATGGTTTTGCTTTCATCGATGAAGGTCACGACCTTATCGGTGTTCTGCATATCGGCGGAAATCACCGCCGCCATGAACTCGGCCGGGTAATGGGCTTTCAGCCAGGCGGTCTGGTACGCCACCAGGGCATAGGCGGCGGAGTGGGATTTGTTGAAGCCGTAGCCGGCGAACTTTTCCACCAGGTCGAAGATCTTCATCGCCAAGTCCGGCTCGATGCCTTTTTCCTTGGCGCCGGATTCGAAGATCTCGCGCTGCTTGGCCATCTCTTCGGGCTTTTTCTTACCCATCGCCCGGCGCAGCAGGTCCGCGCCGCCGAGCGTGTAGCCGGCCAGCACCTGGGCGATCTGCATCACCTGTTCCTGGTACAGAATCACGCCGTAGGTGGGCGCCAGGATCGGCTTGAGCCATTCGTGCTGGTACTTCACATCCGGGTAAGAGACCGGCTCGCGGCCGTGCTTCCGGTTGATGAAGTTGTCCACCATGCCGGACTCGAGCGGGCCGGGCCGGTACAGCGCCACCAGCGCGATGATGTCCTCGAACTGGTCGGGCTTGAGCTTCTTGATCAGCTCTTTCATGCCCTGGCTTTCCAGCTGGAACACGGCGGTGGTGTCGCCTTTCTTGAGCAGGTCGAAGCTGGGCTTGTCGTCCAGCGGGATACGCTCGATGCTCAGCGGGCCTTCGCCGTCGCGCTCGCGGCGCACGTTGGCCGCTTTCACCGCCCAGTCGATAATGGTCAGCGTCTTCAGGCCGAGAAAGTCGAACTTGACCAGGCCGGCGGCTTCCACGTCATCCTTGTCGTACTGGGTAACCAGGTTGTCGCCGTTCTCGTCGCAATGCAGCGGCGCGAAGTCGGTGAGCTTGCCGGGGGCGATCACCACGCCGCCGGCGTGCTTGCCCACGTTACGGGTCAGGCCTTCGAGCTTGAACGCCATCTCCATGATTTCGTTGGCGGATTCCTTGTCGGAATTACCGTCGTCCTGAAGGAAGTCGCGCAGCGGTTCTTCCTGTTCCAGGGCCGCTTTCAGGGTCATGCCCGGGGTGCCCGGGATCATCTTGGAAAGCCGGTCCGCCAGGCCGTAGGGCTTGCCCTGCACCCGCGCCACGTCACGCACCACCGCCTTGGCGGCCATGGTGCCGAAGGTGATGATCTGGCTCACCGCGTCGCGGCCGTATTTGTCGGCCACGTAGTTGATCACCCGGTCGCGCTTTTCCATGCAGAAGTCGACGTCGAAGTCGGGCATGGAGACCCGTTCCGGGTTAAGAAACCGCTCGAACAGCAGGTCGTACTGAATCGGGTCGAGGTCGGTGATGTCCATGGCGTAGGCCACCAGCGAACCGGCGCCGGAACCCCGGCCCGGCCCCACCGGTACCTGGTGCTGCTTCCCCCATTGAATAAAGTCGGCAACGATCAGGAAGTAACCGGGGAAGCCCATCTGGTTGATGATGCCCAGTTCGAACCGCAGCCGCTGATCGTAGTCGGCGCGCCGTTCGGCGTAGTCCGGCGCGGCCGGATCGAGAATGGCGGCGAGCCGCTTTTCCAGCCCTTCCTGGGCCACCTTTTCGAAGTACTCCTCCAGGGTCAGCCCTTGCGGGATCGGAAACTCCGGCAGGAAGTTTTCACCAAGCCGGATGTCCAGCGTGCAGCGCCGCGCGATCTCGACGGTGTTTTCCAGCGCCTCCGGCAAATCCGAGAACAGCTCCGCCATCTCGTCGGCGGTTTTCAGGTACTGCTGTTCGGAATATTTTCTGGCGCGGCGCGGGTCGTCCAGGGTGTTGCCGTCGTGAATGCAGACGCGCGCTTCATGGGCCTCGAAATCGTCGCGGTCGATAAAGCGGACGTCGTTGGTGGCCACCACCGGCACGCCCAGCTCGGTGGCCAGCGCCACGGTGGCGTGTAGGCATTGCTCGTCGCCCGACCGTTCGGTGCGTTGTACTTCCAGATAAAAACGGTCGCCGAATACCTGCTGGTACTCGCGGGCCCGCTCGGTGGCCTCGGCGGTCTTCTCCGACACCAGCAACCGGCCCACGTCGCCGGCGCGGGCGGCGGACAGCAGAATCAGCCCTTCATTGAGCTCCATCAGCCAGTCGCGGCGGATCATCGCGCGGCCGCGGTGCTGGTTGCTCTGCCAGGCCCGGCTGATCAGCAGGGTCAGGTTGCGGTAGCCGGTTTCGTTCTGCACCAGGCAACACAGGTAGTAAGGGGCGTCCTCCGGGTCGTCCGCCTGCACCCAGAGATCGGCGCCCATCAACGGCTTGACGCCGGCGCCCATGGCGCCGGAGTAGAACTTGATCAGGGCGAACAGATTGTTTTCGTCGGTCACCGCCACCGCCGGCATACGTTGCGCGACGCAGGCCTTGACCAGCTCCTTGACGCGCACCACCCCATCGGCGAGGGAATAGTCGGTGTGCACGCGCAGGTGTACAAAGCGGGGTTCAGTCACTGCCAGCTCCTGTCAACAATGCCGCCACCGGCGCGAACGAGCGGCGGTGATACGGCAGCGGACCGTGGGTTCTCAAGGCCGCCAGGTGCACCTTGGTGGGGTACCCCTTGTGGCGGTCGAAACCATATTCCGGGTGGCGCTCATGCAACGCCACCATCTCGCCGTCGCGGGCCACCTTGGCGAGAATCGAGGCGGCGCCGATGGCGGGCACCCGGCCATCGCCCTTGACCACCGGCTGCGACGGGCAGGCGAAACGCGGGCCCCGGTTGCCGTCCACCAGCACCGCGTCGACCTGGACGTCGAGCGCCTCCACGGCGCGCACCATGGCCAGATGGGTGGCGTGGTAAATATTCAGGCGGTCGATTTCCTCCGGCTCGGCGCGGCCCAGGGCCCAGCCCAACGCCTGCTCGCGTATCGCTTCCGCCAGGGCCTCCCGGCGCCGGGGGCTGAGGGTCTTGG
This sequence comes from Alcanivorax sp., assembly GCA_036276955.1. Taxonomy (GTDB): domain Bacteria; phylum Pseudomonadota; class Gammaproteobacteria; order Pseudomonadales; family Alcanivoracaceae; genus Alloalcanivorax. The sequence continues at coordinate 4,450 of DASUNW010000167.1, forward strand.
AATCCGCCAGCCCGGGTATCGGCCGGGCCGGGTCCAGCACCACGGCGGCGGTGACCACCGCCCCCACCAAGGGGCCGCGCCCTACTTCGTCGACACCGGCCAGATGCATGCCCGGAAAACAGTCGAACGCCGACGGAATAAAGGGCTCGGCCAGGGCGTATTCGGCGAAAGGGTCGCGCATCGTTAACGGGTTCCCGTGGCCGGCGCCAGCAACGCCGCGATGGCGTCGGCGGCTTTGTCGTTGGCGCCGCCCCGCAACTGCTGATGGACCCGGGTGAAATCCACCTCCAGGGCGGCCACCCGCTCCGGACTATCAAACCAGACCTGGACCGCCTCTGCCAGAGCCGCGCCGGTGAAGGCGTCCTGCACCAGCTCCGGCACCAGGCGTTTGCGGCACAGCAGGTTGGGCAACGCCACGTGTTCGCTTTTCACCAGCCGCGAGACAATGGCGTAGGTCACCGCGCCCAGCCGGTAGCCCACCACCATGGGCTTTTTCAGCAACAGCCCTTCCAGGGTGGCGGTGCCGGACGCCATCAACACCACGTCGGCGGCGGCCATGACGGTGCGGCTGCGGCCCTCGGTGACGGTCACCGGCAGCCCCGGCGCGGCCGCCAGCGCGGCGCGAATCTGTTCGCCCCGGGCGGCGTTGGCGGCGGGAATCACGAAGCGCAATGCCGGGCGGGCCCGGTGCAACCGCTGCATGGCGTCCAGGAAGGCCGGCATCAGCTTCGCCACTTCCCCACCCCGGCTGCCCGGCAATACCGCCAGCAGAGGGCCTTCAGCGGCCAGCCCCAGCGCCGCCCGGGCGGCGGCGGCGTCCACGGTCAGCTCGATCATGTCGGCCAGCGGGTGGCCGACAAACGCCACCGGCACGCCGTGCTCCTCGTAGAACCGCGCCTCGAACGGAAACAAAGTCAGCATCAGGTCGATATCACGGCGGATGCCCTTGATCCGGCCCTGGCGCCAGGCCCATACCGACGGGCTCACATAGTGAACGGTTTTCAGGCCGGCGGCGCGGGCCCGTTTGGCCACGCCCAGGGTGAAATCCGGGGAATCGATGGTGATCACCACCTCCGGGCGGCGCGCCAGCAGATCGTCCACCAGTTGGCGGCGCAGGCGGAACAACTCCGGCAGATGGGCGATCACCTCGGTGATGCCCATGACGGACAGTTTTTCCATCGGGAACAGGGTGTGGTGGCCGGCGGCGGCCATGTTGTCGCCGCCCACGCCGATAAAGCGGGCGTCCGGGAAACGCTCACGCAGGGCGCCGATCAGACCGGCGCCAAGCAGATCCCCGGACGCCTCGCCGGCGATCACAGCAATGAGAGGCGCCGGAGAGGAGTTCATATCAGCGCCCTATCAGCGAGTGATGCCGCGTTCCGAAGCGCGCAGGGAGTCGACGAACATGGCCAGTTGCGGGCACGCCTCCACCTGGGGCTGCAGCTCGGCGAGGGCCTGCTCCAGGGTCAGACCCTGGCGATAGACGGTTTTGTAGGCGCGTCGCAAGGTGGCCACCACGTCCGCGTCCCAGCCGCGCCGACGCATGCCCTCGAAGTTCATGCTGCGCGCGCCGGCCGGGTTGCCGCTGACCATCACGAAGGCGGGAATATCCTTGAGCACCAGGCTGCAACCGGCGGTCATGGCGTAGGAGCCGATGCGGCAAAACTGATGCACGCCGGTCATGCCGCCGAGAATCACACCGTCGCCGATGTGCACGTGGCCGGCGATGCCGGTGGTGTTGGCGAAAATATTGTCGTTGCCGATCATGCAGTCGTGGGCCACGTGCACGGTGGCCATCAGCAGGTTGTTATTGCCGATGCGGGTCAGGCTCTGGTCCTGAACGGTGCCACGGTGAATGCTGCAGTGCTCGCGGATAACGTTGTTGTCACCGATTTCCAGGCGGGTCGGCTCGCCCTTGTACTTTTTGTCCTGGCAGTCCTCGCCCACGGACGCGAACTGGAAAATCCGGTTGTTCTCGCCGATCACGGTGGGGCCGTTGATCACCACATGCGGGCCGACCACGGTGCCCGCGCGGATGCGCACCCGGGGCCCGATAATGGAGTAAGGACCAACCTGAACGTCCTGGTCCAGCTCCGCGGTCGGATCGATAATGGCTGTCGGATGAATCGCTGCGGGGTGAGTCATTGTTTTGCGCTTTTGCCCTGGCGTTTTGGTGGCGTTTTGTTGTGTTGTTTCGTGGTGCTGGAGTATACGCGAGGCCGGCGCCGACGGCGACGGCCCCATCAACCGGTCAGCTGCGCTTTTCGGCCACCAGCAGATCGGAAACCGCCACCACTTTACCGTCCACTTCCGCGCGACAGGAAAACTTGGCGATATTGCGACGCAGGGTGAGCCACTCGGCGTGCAGCGTGAGCCGGTCGCCGGGCACCACCGGCCGTTTGAAGCGCGCCTTGTCAGTACCCACCAGCAAATAGATAAAGCCGTCGGAGGGCCTTTTGTTGGCGGTCACGAAACCCAGAATGCCGGCCGCCTGGGCCAGCGCTTCGACGATCAGCACACCGGGCATGATCGGCTCTTCGGGGAAGTGACCGTTAAAGAACGGTTCGTTGATGGAAACGTTCTTATAGGCTTCGATGCGTTTGCCGGGTTCGACCGAAACCACGCGGTCCACCAGCAAAAAAGGGTAGCGGTGAGGCAGGTATTCCCTGACCTCATGGATATCCATCATGATTGTGTTTTCCAAAAGTGGCGCTGGTCGCCGCCCGCGGCCGAGCTAATCGGCGTCGCGTTCCAGCTTGAGGACCCGGCGGTAGAGTTCATCCAGATGCCGGAAACGGGCCACGTTACGGCGATAACGGTCCTGTTTGTCCACCGGCAGGGCCGACCCGTAGGTGCCCGGTTCAGTGATTGAGCGTGACACCAGCGACATGCCGAGAATCTGCACTTTGTCGCAGATCTCCAGATGCCCGGAGATCCCCGCGGCGCCGCCGATCATGCAATACGCACCAATGCGGCTGCTGCCGGCGATACCGGCCTTGCCGGCCACCGCGGTGTGATCGCCGATGACCACGTTGTGCGCCACCTGGATCTGATTGTCCAGAATCACGCCGTTGCCGATCACCGTGTCTTCGATCGCACCCCGGTCCACGGTGGTGCCGGCGCCGATTTCCACGTCGGCGCCAATACGCACCCCGCCCACCTGGGCGATCTTGCTCCAGCCGGACGCGGTGGGCGCGAAGCCGAAGCCGTCGGCGCCCAGTACGCAATTGGCGTGTATGATAGAGCGCGGCCCAATGTGGACACCATGGTAAATTGTAACATTTGGCCAGATTCGACAGCCGTCACCCAGGCTGCTGCCGGCCCCCACCACGCTGTTGGCGCCGATCACCACGCCCTCGCCCAGCACCACGCCGGCCTCGATCACCGCATTGGGGCCCACCGAAGCGGAAGCGGGCACCACCGCGTCGTCGGCCACGCAGGCCGCCGCATGCACGCCGGCGGCCGGTACCGAAGCGGTATCGAAGAGGTGGCTGGCCCTGGCGTACGCCAGGTACGGGTCCTTCACCACCAGCGCCGCCACCGGACAGATTGCCAACTGATCGGCGCGCAACAGAACGGCGCCGGCCTGGCTGTTTTCCAGGTGCGCGCGGTAGCGGGGGTTGGCGAGAAAGGTGAGCTGTTCAGGGCCGGCGGCGCCCAGCGTGCCCAGCCCGGTGACCTGAAGGTCCGCCGGTCCGTGCAGCTCGGCGCCCAGCTCCCGGGCGAGAAATTCCAGACTGACCGTCTTCGGGGCTGTCACAGGCATCCGCTTACTTCATGGTGTTCAGTTGTTTGGTCACAGCCTCGGTGATGTCCATGTCGGACTTCACATAGACCACCGCCTGGGCGTTCAACACCATGTCCAGGTTTTCCCGCTCGGCCACGGTTTCCACCGCCTGCTTGAGCTTGGGCTCCATCACCTGAAGGATTTCCTGCTGGCCTTTGTTCAGTTTGCGTTGCGCGGACTGGCGCAGGTTCTGCAGTTCGATCATTTTTTGCTGACCCTGGGTCTGCAGTTGACCGCGCTCGTCCTCGCTCATGGTCATGCCTTCTTTCTCCAGGCGATCACGCAGGTTCTCCACTTCGCCGCCGAGGCGGTCGAGACGGGCCTGTTCGTCTTTCAGCGAGGCTTCCAGTTTTGCGAAGCGCTCCTGGAATTCCTCGGCTTCCTGCAGCGCGCCGATTGGATCGACCACACCGGTACGGCCTTCGGCCTGGGCGAGGAGAGGCAGTGTCAATAAAACAGCAAGCAAATATTTTTTCATCGTCAACTCCTAAAATGTTTGTCCCAGGGAGAACTGGAACACTTCCGTGTCGTCACCGGATTCATCATTAATAGGCCTCGCCAGGTTAAAGCTGAGCGGACCGATGGCGGTCAACCAGCTCAAGCCAATACCCACGGAGGAGCGCAGCTCGGTGGCGTCGAAGTCCTGCATGATATCCTGTTGGCGGGTTTCAAACACGTTACCCGCGTCGACGAACAGGAAGGTACGTATGCTGCGTGATTCCGGCGCGAACGGCGTCGGGAAAATCAGCTCGATACTGGCTTCGGTGAGCAGGTTACCACCAATCGGATCGGGATCGGGGTCGTTGGTCGCGGAATTGGCGTAGAACAACGCCGGCGAGCGCGGCCCCAAAGAGCGTGATTCGAAGCCACGCACCGAACCGATACCGCCGGAATAGTAATTCTCGAAGAACGGCAGGCCGTTGTCGCCGCCGTAGCCGTCGCCGTAACCCACTTCACCGCGTGCGCGCAGGGTCCAGTTGCGGGTGATCGGGAAGTACTTCTCACCGTCCCAGCTGGCTTTGTAGAACAGGTAATCGGAACCGGGTACCGCCACTTCCAGGTTAAAGCTGCTGGCCCAGCCACGGTCCGGCAGGATGCCCCGGTTGAGGGTGCTGGTGCGCAGGGAGGCGTTGAACTTGAACTCGTCGAACTCTTGGCCTTCGCGTTGCAGAAAGTCGTCGATGGCGACGGCAATGTAGTCGCCGCTCTGCACATCGGTGCGCTCAACGGTGCCGCCGAAACTGAGACGGGAATATTCCGAAATCGGGTAGCCGAAGGTGACCGAGCCGCCGGAGCGGTCGGCGGCGTAGGATGAAATCCGCGTCTCATCGAAGTCGATTTCGGAATGGAACAGGCTGAAGCCACGGCTCACGCCGTCCAGGGTGTAGTACGGGTTGTAGTGCGAGAAGCTATAGGAATCGCGGATCGCGCTGCGGCTCAGGGAGAACGACACCCGGTTACCGGTACCCCGGAAGTTGCTCTGGCTGACACTGGCGCCGAAGATCGCACCGGACGCGTCGGAATAGCCGATGTTGGCGCCGATGGAACCGGAGGGCTGCTCTTCCACCTCGTATTCCACGTCCACCAGGTCCTCGGAGCCGGGCACGCGCTCGGTATCGACCTGCACGTTGCTGAAGTAACCGAGACGCTGCAAGCGTTCGCGGGACAAATCAATCAGCGAGGTATTGGCCGGTGCGTCCTCGAACTGACGCATTTCCCGGCGCAGCACTTCGTCCTCGGTCTTGGCGTTGCCGACGAAACTCAGGCGGCGCACATAAACGCGGCGGCCCGGGTCCACATAGAAGGTCACATCCACGGTATTGCCGTCGCCGGTTTCCCGCTCCACGCCGCGCACCTCGGCGAAGGTGTAACCCTCGTTGCCGAGCCGGCGCTTGATCAGATCACTGGTGTAGGTCACCAGTTGCTGGCTGAACACCTGGCCTTCCTGGAGCACCAGCAACGGCTTCAGCTCGCTTTCGGCCACCACCAAGTCGCCGGACAGCTTGACGTCGTTGACGCGGAACTGGTCGCCTTCCGCCACGTTAACGGTGATCAGTACCCGCTCCCGGTCCGGCGTTACCGATACCTGGGTGGATTCAATCGAAAAGTTGATGTAGCCCCGGTCCAGATAATAAGAACGCAGACGCTCCAGATCACCGGCCAGACGCTGACGGGAATACTTATCATCGCCCTTGATGAACGACCAGAAATGCGAGCCACTCAGCTCGAAATCCTCGAGCAGCTCCTCATCGCTGAACACGCTGTTGCCGACCACGTTGATATCGCTGATGCGCGCGGCCTTGCCTTCGTAAATTTGAATATCCAGTGCTACCCGGTTACGCGGCAGCGGCACCACTTCGGTGCTGATGTCGGCGCCGTAGCGGCCCTGGGCGATGTACTGGCGCTCCAGCTCCCCGGAGATCGCTTCCAGCGTCGAGCGCTGAAACACCTCGCCCTCCGCCAGACCGGCCTGAGTGAGGCCCTTGCGCAGGTCTTCTTCTTCGATCTGCTTGTTACCTTCCAGCTCGATACGGGCGATGCTGGGGCGCTCCGCCACCACCACCACCAGCTCGTCGCCGTCGCGGCCCAGCTGTACGTCTTCGTAGTCGCCGGTGGCGAACAGACGCTTGACCGCCTGCACCACGTCGTCACGGGTGACGGTATCGCCGGGCTGGATCGGCAGTTCCGCGTAGACGCGTTCCACCGGGATCCGCTGCAGACCCTCGACGCGGATATCGCGCACCTCGAAAGGCAGCGCGCTGCCGCCGCTTTGCGCGCCGACGGTCACCGGCGAGAGAATAAGAACCAGGGTCATGACCCCGCTGAGCAGGGTTTTAGTGGTGTTTCCGAAATTCATGAAAACTGTCGCACCAGGTCGTTGTAGATGGCCAACAACATGAAACTCACCACCAGCGTCAGACCGACACCCTGAGCGGCGATCATAAACCGCTCGGGCAGGCTGCGCCCGCGAATCATTTCAATGATGCCGAAGAGAATCCAGCCGCCGTCCAGCATCGGTATCGGCAGCAGGTTGATGACCCCAAGAGTAATGCTCAGGTAAGCCAACAGCATAAGAAAACTGGCGATCCCCAGGGCGGCGCTGTCACCCGCTACCTGGGCAATGGTCACCGGCCCGCCGAGACTGTCCAGCGGCAAACGACCGGTGGCCAGTTTCACCACGCTGGTCACAATCACGTTGACCTGCTGGCCGAACCGCTCACCGGCGGCGCCCACCGCGGCCAGCGGGTTGTAGGTGTGCTCCACCAGCCCGCCGGAACGCACGCCCAATTGACCCACGGTGGCGCCGTCGCGTTCCACCGGTTGCGGATAAAGGGTGAGGTCGACGATGCGCCCGTCGCGCAATACCCGCGCCGGCAACTCGCCGCCGGGATTGGCGCGCAACTGTTCGCTCCAGCCACCCCAGCCGGTGACCGGCTCGCCGGAGGTGGACAGTACCAGATCACCGGGCCGAATGCCGGACCGCACCGCGCCGCTGTCCTCGGCCACCTGGCCGATCAGCACCGCCGGACGCAGCCCGAGTACGGTGAGCGGCGATTGCTCCGGGTCTTTGGACCAGGCCGCCAACGGCAGGCGCCGCTCCGCGGTGGCGCCGCCGGACTGGCGCACCCGCACCGTCACCGGTTCGTCCTCGCCGAGATACAGCACCAGTTCGCTGACCGCGTCCTGCCAGCCCTCCACCGGCTCGCCGTTCACCGCCAGCCATTGATCGCCGGGCTGGAAGCCCGCTTCGGCGGCGGGCGAATCCGGCGCCGGCACCCCGACCACGGCCAGCGCGTCGCGCTGGCCGACACTCACCATCAGCAACCAGTAGATAAAAAAGGCGAGAATAAAGTTGAACACCGGACCGGCGGCGTAGGTGATCACCCGCTGCCAGGCCGGTTTCCCGGAAAACTCCTCGTCCGGGTTGGCGTCCGGCGGCATCTCCGAGTCACGGCGGTCCAGCGGTTTGACGAAGCCGCCCAGCGGAATCGCGCTGATGACCCAGTCGGTGCCTTTTTTGTCGGTGAAGCGGGCGATCCGCGGGCCGAACCCCACGGAGAAGGTGAGCACGCGGACGCCGAACGCACGCATGGCCAGGAAATGCCCCCACTCATGGAAGGCCACTATGACCACAATGGTGACTACAAAGGCCAGCACCGTCAGCATGCCCACTCCTTAATAAGCGTCCGCGCCAGCACTCTGGCGCGGGCATCCACGTCCATCACCGTATCCACATCGGCACACCGCGAGGACGGCGTGCGTTGCAGGGTTTCCGCGACCACGGCGCCGATGCCGTTGAAGCCCAGGCGACGGTCGAGAAACGCGGCCACCGCCTCTTCATTGGCGGCGTTGAGCACGGCGGTGGCGGCACCGCCCTCTTCCATCGCCTGCCGGGCCAGGCCCAGGCAGGGAAAGGCCTGGTTGTCCGGCGCCTGGAAATCCAAACCCGACAGGGTCGCGAAATCAAGACGCGAAGCGCCGGACTCGATGCGCTCCGGCCAGGACAGCGCGCAGGCAATGGGAGTACGCATATCCGGCGTGCCCATCTGCGCCAGCACCGAACCGTCCAGGTATTCGACCATGGAGTGCACCACGCTCTGCGGGTGAACCACCACCTCGATGCGTTGCGGCGCCACATCGAACAGCCAGCAGGCCTCAATATACTCCAACCCCTTGTTCATCAAGGTGGCGGAGTCCACGGAGATTTTTGGCCCCATGTCCCAGTTGGGATGACACACCGCCTGCTCCGGCGTCACCTCGGTGAGCTGCTCCCGGGTCCAACCGAGAAACGGCCCGCCGGAGGCGGTCAATAGCAGGCGTCGCACGCCCGGCCCCACGCCGTCGGCGGGCAGGCACTGGAAGATAGCGTTGTGCTCCGAGTCCACCGGCAGCAGCGTCGCGCCATGGCGTTTCACCGCGTCCATGAACAGGGCGCCGGTGACCACCAGCGTTTCCTTGTTGGCGAGCAGAATCTTCTTGCCCGCTTCCACCGCCGCGAGCGTCGGCCGCACACCGGCGGCGCCGACGATGGCGGCCACCACGGTGTCCGCTTCCTGGAGCGCGGCGACCTCGGCCACGCCCGCATGGCCCGCCAGGACCTGGGTGTCAGACCCGGCCTCATGAAGATGGTTCCGGAGCGCCTCGGCGGCCCGGGGGTCGGCCAGGGCGGCGAAACGCGGCCGCCAGGTGAGGCAGTGCTCGGCCAGTTCCCGCCAGCGATGACCGGCGGTCAGGCCCAGCACCTGGTAGCGGTCCGGGTTTCTCGCCAGCACGTCCAGCGTCTGCCGGCCGATGCTGCCGGTGGCGCCGAGAATCGTGACCGTTTCCAAACCCCGGTCGCTCATCAAAAGGCGCCTCCCGGCAGAGCGAACCAGTTGAGCCCGGCCAACGCCACCGGCAAGGCCGCGGTGACACTGTCGATGCGATCCAGCATGCCGCCATGGCCCGGCAGCACCGTGCCGCTGTCCTTGATGCCGCGCTGGCGCTTGGCCATGCTCTCGAACAAATCGCCGAGCACCGAGGCCAGCACGGTGAGCAGCGCCACCACCATCAATTCCGGCAGCGAGGCGTCCAGCCAGCCGGTGTAAAACACCGCGGCCACCACCACCAGCGCCAGTGCCACGCCGCCGAGCAGACCTTCCACGGTTTTACCCGGGCTCACCGCCGGCGCCAACTTGCGGCGTCCGAAGGCGCGGCCGGCGAAATAGGCGCCGGTGTCCGCCGCCCACACCCACACCAGCACGAACAGCAGCGCCCAGGGCCCGGCCAGGCCGAGCGCGCCGTTAGCCTGCAACTCCACCACCGCCATCCAGGCCGGCACCAGCAACAGCCAGCCCACCGGCACCAGCACCGCCGGGCGGAACCAGTGAGCGGCGGTGCGCGGGTAGCCGAGCACCGCCACCAGCGCCAGCAGCCACCACAACGGCAAGGTGTTCAGCACCCAGGCCGGACGGAACATTTCCGCGCCCAGCATCAGCAGCGCCAGGGAGACGCACCAGAGCAGCCGGGCCGCGATCGAGAAGCGTGCCATCATCGCCGACCATTCCCAGCCGCCGATCAGAAAAAACGCGCCCGCCACCAGGGCGAAGGGGCCCCGCTCCAGGCCGAACACCGCGCCGAGGACAACCGGCAGCAAGGCCAGAGCGGTGATCACCCGCAATTTCAGCATTATTGTTCTCCCTTGAGGCGCTCCACCTCTTCCCCGGAACGGCCGAAACGACGCTGGCGGCCGGCGTAATCCGCCAGGGCGGCATCAAAAGCGTCGCTGTCGAAATCCGGCCACAGCACCGGGGTAAAATAGAATTCACTGTACGCGCTTTGCCACAACAGAAAGTTGCTCAACCGCTGTTCGCCGCCGGTGCGGATCAACAAGTCCGGCGCCGGCAGATCCGCCATGCTGACCCCGGCGCCCAGCGCTTGCGCGTCGACGCGCTCCAGGGACAGCTCGCCGTCACGCACGCGGCGCGCCAACTCGGCGGCGGCCTGGGCCAGATCCCACTGGCCGCCGTAGTTGACCGCCACCACCACGGTCATGCGCTGGTTGCCGGCGGTGCGCTGCTCGGCGTCGGCCATGCCACGGCGCAATTCGTCGCCGAAGGCAGCGCGCTCGCCGATAAACCGCAGCCGCACGCCGTTTTCCCGGAGCTCCTCGACGCGTTCGCCCAAGGCACGCACGAACAGGCCCATCAAGTGATTCACTTCCTCGGGGGGGCGACGCCAGTTCTCGGAGCTGAAGGCGAACAGGGTGACCACTTCCACGCCGCGCTGGCCGGCCCGGCGGATCACCGTCCGCACGGCGCGCTCACCGGCCCGGTGGCCTTCCACGCCGGGCAAGTCACGGCGACGCGCCCAGCGGTTGTTGCCATCCATGATGATGGCCACATGGCGGGGTACGGCGCCCTGATGGGAGTCGATATCGGGAGCGGAGGAGTCGGCTTTGCTGTCTTCCATAAAAAAACATCGGGCTGCGGTGGGTCCGCATCCCGAATTCACCCGTACAGTGTGTTTGGACGACGGTCGAAGGGCGCCTCGGGGCGCCCCAAGGCTTATACCGTCATCAACTCCTCTTCCTTGGTTTTGAGCATGGCGTCCGCTTCGGCCACGCTTTTATCGGTGAGCTGCTGGATCTGCTCTTCGCCGTGACGGGCTTCGTCCTCGGAGATTTCCTTTTCCTTGAGCAGGTCTTTCAGGTCGCCGTTGGCGTCACGGCGGATATTGCGGATCGCCACCCGGGCGTGCTCGGCCTCCGAGCGCACCACTTTCACCAGGTCCTTGCGGGTTTCCTCGGTGAGCGGCGGCAGCGGCAGACGGATAACCGTGCCGGCGGTGGAGGGATTGAGCCCCAGATCGGAGGTCATGATCGCTTTTTCGACGTCCGGAACCAGGGAGCGGTCGAACGGCGACACCACCAGGGTGCGGCCTTCTTCCACGGAAATGTTGGCCAGCTGGCTGAGCGGCGTGGGCGAGCCGTAGTAAGCCACCGTCACCCCGTCCAGCAGGCTCGGATGCGCGCGGCCGGTACGGACCCGCTTGAGCGCCACGTCCAGCGATTCCAAACTCTTCTTCATGCGCGACTGGGCGTCCTTCTTGATATCCTCGATCACCTTTATTCCTCGCCTTCTTTGTCAGCCACAACCAGGGTGCCTTCGTTGCCGCCCAGCATCAGGCCGAGCAACGCGCCCTGCTTGTTCATGTTAAACACTCGCAACGGCATGCCGTGGTCTCGGCACAGGCAGATGGCGGTCAGATCCATCACCCCGAGCTTGCGGTCGATGACCTCGTCGTAAGTGAGGTGATCGTACTTCTCCGCCTGGGGGTTCGTCACCGGGTCGTCGTTATAGACGCCGTCCACCTTGGTGGCCTTGAGCACCACGTCAGCGCTGATCTCGATGCCGCGCAGGCAGGCCGCGGAGTCCGTGGTAAAAAACGGATTGCCGGTGCCGGCGCAGAAAATCACCACTTCGCCGTTCTTCAGATGCCGGTTGGCGTTGCGGTGATCATAATGCTCCACGATGCCGCTCATGGGAATGGCCGACATCAGCCGGGTGCGGATATTGGACCGTTCCAGGGCGTCGCGCAGAGCCAGGCCGTTCATCACCGTGGCCAGCATGCCCATGTGATCACCGGCCACCCGGTCCAGGCCGGCGGTTTGCAGGGCGGCCCCGCGAAACAGGTTGCCGCCGCCGACCACCAGGCCCACCTGAACACCGATGCCCACCAACTGGCCGATTTCCAGTGACAGGGTGTCCAGCACCCGCGGGTCGATTCCAAACCCTTCTTCGCCCGCCAACGCCTCACCGCTCAGCTTCAGCAGAATACGGTTGTAGCGCGGCGAGCGCTCCTTGTTCTTGGCCATCTCTTGATCTCCGCCACTCATGAATACCCGCCGTTCATCTCAATCCATTCAGCACACTACCCCGCCGGAGGCAGGATGCAAGTCGAAAAAAACGCCTTGCTGGTCAGGCCAGCAAGGCGTTCTTCGTACTACGGGCACAGAAGGCGATCAGCCTTTTGCCTGTGCCATGACTTCGGCGGCGAAGTCGACTTCTTCTTTCTCGATGCCTTCGCCGACCACCAGGCGCTCGAACGCCAGTACTTCGGCGCCGGCGCCTTTAACCAGCTGACCCACGGTGGTGTTGGGGTCCTTGACGAACGGCTGGTCGGTGAGGCTGACTTCCTTGAGGAACTTGTTGATCCGGCCACCGACCATCTTCTCGACGATCTCGGCGGGTTTGCCTTCCATGTCCGGCTGGGCGCGGATGATCTCACGCTCTTTATCCAGAACCTCTTCGGGCACGTTCTCGGAATTCACCACCATCGGCGCCACGGCGGCCACGTGCATGCACACGTCCTTGGCTAGCTCCGGCTCGCCGCCGGACAGCGCGGTGAGCACGCCGATTTTGCCGCCGTGCACGTAGGAGCCGACCACGCCGTCGGTGGCGTTCAGACGCACCGCGCGGCGCACCTGGATGTTCTCACCGATCTTCTGCACCAGGGACTCGCGCGCCTGTTCCACGGTGGAGCCGTCTTCCAGGGCCAGGGCCACGATCTTGGCGGCGTCCACTTCGTCGGCGTCCAACGCGGCCTTGGCCACCTTGTCGGCGAAGCCCAGGAAGTTGTCGTCACGGGCCACGAAATCGGTTTCGGAGTTGATTTCCACCATCACCGCGCGCTTGCGGTCTTCGGTGGTGGCCACCACCACCACGCCTTCGGCGGCGGTGCGGCCGGCTTTCTTGGCGGCTTTCGCCTGGCCGGATTTACGCAGATCGTCGATCGCGCGCTCAATGTCGCCCTCGGCGCCGACCAGTGCTTTCTTGCACTCCATCATGCCGAGACCGGTGCGCTCGCGGAGCTCTTTAACCATTGAAGCAGTTACAGCAGCCATGCTTACCTCTTTAAATCTTTGAATCGGGGGGTTACCCCCGGTGTCGGGGCGGGCGGCGCCCGCCCCGGCGTCATCAACCCTCGGCTTTTTCGCCTTCGGCTTCCTCGACTTCAACGAACTCGCTGTCGCCACCGGACTGGGTCTGGGCGTACTCACGGCCTTCCATGATCGCGTCAGCGGCCGCTTTCACGTACAGCTGGATGGCGCGGATGGCGTCGTCGTTGCCCGGGATCACGTAGTCCACTTCGTCCGGGTTGGAGTTGGTGTCGACCACGGCAACCACCGGAATACCCAGCTTGCGGGCTTCCTGGACGGCGATGTCCTCGTGATCCACATCGACCACGAACAGAGCGTCCGGCAGACCGCCCATGTCCTTGATGCCGCCGATGGAGCGTTCCAGCTTCTCCATCTCGCGCTGACGCATCAGGTGCTCTTTCTTGGTCAGCTTACCGAGGGTGCCGTCCTGCTCCTGGGCTTCCAGGTCGCGCAGGCGTTTGATGGACTGGCGAATGGTCTTCCAGTTGGTGAGCATGCCGCCCAACCAACGGTGATCCACGTACGGCATGCCGCAACGCTTGGCTTCTTCACGGACCGCGTTCTGGGCGGCGCGCTTGGTGCCGACGAACAGGATCTTGTTGTTGCTGGCCGCCAGCTTGTTCAGAAACGCCAGGGCGTCGTTGAACAGAGGCAGGGTGGTTTCCAGGTTGATGATGTGAATCTTGTTACGGGCGCCGAAGATGAAGGGCTTCATCTTGGGGTTCCAGTAACGGGTCTGGTGGCCGAAATGGACACCGGCTTTCAACATATCGCGCATCGTTACGCTGGACATGGTTCTTCTCCAATTGGGTTAGGCCTCCACGATTCCCGCATGACCCAACCCTCTCTACTCTGTGCCGCCGCGCTTTCGTCGCGGTGACAGTGATCAAGCAGGAAGGCACCCAGGGCCATGTGACGGAACGTGTGTGATTTCCCTTCGCCGACACCGAGCGGGTACAATGTTGCACCGCCCATGAGCGACAAAGGCGCGCGCTTTATACCACAAGCGACCCTGCCGGGCAACGGAAAAGCGGTATACAAGACACCGCCCCGCCCCCGCATTTGCCGCCCAAGACACTGAAAACGCTGGAGTTTCTCTGATCAACATGAACGTCACCATAAAAACCCCGGAAGACATCGCGAAAATGCGCGAAGCGGGCCGCCTGGCCGCCGAAGTTCTGGAAATGATCGGCGAGCACGTCCAGCCCGGGGTCACCACCGAGGAACTGGACCGCATCTGCCACGACCACATCGTCAACAAGCAGAACGCGATCCCCGCCTGCCTGGGGTACCGGGGTTTCCCGAAATCGGTATGCACATCGGTGAATAACGTGATCTGCCACGGGATTCCCAACGAAAAGAAGGTGCTCAAGAAAGGCGACATCCTCAATATCGACGTCACCGTCATTAAGGACGGCTGGCACGGCGACACCAGCAAAATGTACTACGTGGGCGAGCCCTCGGTGCTGGCCCAGCGTCTGGTGGACACCACCCGCGAGTGCATGCTGGCCGGCATCCGCATGGTGCGGCCCGGCGTGCGCCTGGGCGACATCGGCCACGCCATCCAGAAACTGGCCGAATCCGAGCGTTTCTCCGTGGTGCGCGAGTACTGCGGACACGGCATCGGCCAGGTGTTCCACGAGGACCCGCAGGTGCTGCATTACGGCAAGCCCGGCACCGGCCTGGAACTCCAGGAAGGCATGGTGTTCACCATCGAGCCGATGATCAACGCCGGCAAGGCCCAGAATAAGGTACTGCCCGACGGCTGGACCGTGGTCACCAAGGACCGCAAATTGTCCGCCCAGTGGGAGCACACCCTGGCGGTCACCGCCGACGGTTACGAGGTGCTCACCGCCCGTCAGGAAGAATCCGATCTTTACTGACGCCGCCCTTAACGCCGCTTTCGAGGCCGCCCTTCTATGAGTCTGGAACCGCCGATGAGCCAAGCCTCGCTGCTCGACACCCTGCGCGACAGTGATCAGCCGGGCCTCGCCGCCCGGGAGTTCCTGGAGGCCGGCCAGACACAGCTCGACCAGGCGTTCAACGAGGTACCGATCACCGAGCTGGTGCACGGCCGCGCCAGGCTGGTGGACCGCGTGCTGATCGCCGCCTGGTCCCTGTTCGGGCTGGACCGCTTCCCGCGGACCGCCCTGGTGGCCGTGGGCGGCTACGGCCGTGGCGAGCTGCACCCCCATTCCGACGTGGACCTGATGGTGCTGTTCCGGGACGCCCCGAACCCGGAAGCCTGTTCCGCCCTGGAAGGCTTCGTCGCCTTTTTATGGGACATTGGCCTGGAAATCGGGCACAGCGTGCGCACCCTGGATGAATGCGTGAGCCTGGCCGGCCAGGACATCACCGTGGCCACCAATATCATGGAAGCGCGCACCCTGGCCGGCGACGACCAGGTGCGGGCGGAGCTGGAAACCCTCACCGGCCCGCAGGCCATGTGGCCGACCGACCGGTTCTTCGCCGCCAAATGGGAAGAACAAACCGCCCGCCACCGCAAGTTCAACGACACCGAATACAACCTGGAACCGGACATCAAGAACGCCCCCGGCGGCCTGCGCGATGTGCAGATGATCGCCTGGGTGGCGAAGCGCCATTTCGGCGCCGACAGCCTGGAAGCCCTGGTCGACGCCGGCTTCCTCACCGCCGACGAGCACCGCGTGCTGAGCAAATGCCTGGATTCGTTGTGGCGGATTCGCTGGCAACTGCACGGCCTCACCGGGCGCAACGAAAACCGCCTGCTGTTCGATCACCAGCGCCAGTTGGCCGAGCGCCTCGGCCATAAAGACTCCGACGCCAACCTGGCGGTGG
Organism: Alcanivorax sp.; assembly: GCA_036276955.1. GTDB lineage: Bacteria > Pseudomonadota > Gammaproteobacteria > Pseudomonadales > Alcanivoracaceae > Alloalcanivorax. The sequence continues at coordinate 20,475 of DASUNW010000167.1, forward strand.
AGCAACTGATGAAACGCTTCTACCGGGTGGCGTTGGCGCTCTCGGTGCTCAACGAGATGCTGTTGCAGTTGTTCGACGAGGTGATCCTGCGCGCCGGCGAGCCGGAGAACGTGCGGCCACTCAACCGTCGCTTCCAGGTACGCAACGACTACCTGGAAATCAGCGCCCCGGACGTGTTTCGTAAACGACCCTCGGCGATTCTCGAGGTGTTCGTACTGCTGGCCCAGAACCCGGACCTGAAAGGCGTGCGCGCCGCCACCGTGCGGGCGCTGATCGAATCCCGGCCGCTGATCGACGACGCCTTCCGTCAGGAGCCGGCCCACACCGCCCTGTTCATGCAGCTGCTGCGCAGCCCCCATGCGCTGTTTTCACAGCTGCGGCGCATGAAACGCTACGGCATCCTCGGCAAGTACCTACCCGAATTCGGCCGCATCATCGGCATGATGCAGTACGACCTGTTCCATATTTACACCGTGGACGCACACACCCTGCTGGTCATCAAGAACATGCGGCGGCTGCGTTACGAGGACCAGCGCGACGAGTTTCCGGTGGCCTGCGAGGTGTTTTACCGGCTGCCCAAGCCCGAGCTGCTGTATGTGGCCGGGCTCTACCACGACATCGCCAAGGGGCGCGGCGGCGATCACTCCGAGCTGGGCGCCGACGACGCCATTGCCTTCTGCCAGCGTCACGGCCTCACCAACTGGGACGCCAAACTGGTGGCCTGGCTGGTGCGCAACCACCTGACCATGAGCGTCACCGCCCAGCGCAAGGATATTTCCGATCCCGACGTGGTGCATGAATTCGCGCGCACGGTGGGCGATCTGGTGCACCTGGATTATCTGTATGTGCTCACCGTCGCCGACATCAACGCCACCAACCCGGCGCTGTGGAATTCCTGGCGCGCCTCGCTGCTACGTCAACTTTACCTGGAAACCAAGCGCGCGCTGCGGCGCGGCCTGAACAACCCTCAGGACAAGCAGGACTGGATCGACGAGACCCGCGACGACGCCTTGAAACTGCTCACCGAGCGCGACCACGACCCCCAGGCCATCGAAACCCTGTGGGCCAATATCGGCGACGAGTATTTCCTGCGCGAAACGCCCTGGGACATTGCCTGGCATACCGAAGCCCTGCTGGAGCGCACCAACAAGGAAGACCCGCTGGTGCTGATCCGCGAATCGGAGACCAGCCCCGGCAATCTGGAAGGCGGCTCGCAGATCTTTATCTACACCCCGGACACCCGCAACCTGTTCGCCGCCACGGTGAACGCGCTGGACAGCCTCGGCCTGACCATCATGGACGCCCGCATTATCACCAGCGCCGACGGTTTCAGCCTGGACACCTATATCGTTCTGGATGAACAAGGCACGCCGATCGGCAGCGACTGGCCGCGCATCGAACACATCCGCAAAACCCTCACCGAAACGCTCAAGCAGCCGGAAAACTTCGGCGCCTCGGTGAGCCGCCGCATGCCGCGCCGCCACAAGCATTTCGATGTGCCCACCCGGGTGACGATCAGCAACGACATCGTCAACGACCGCTCCGTGGTGGAAGTGCGCACCCTGGACCGCCCCGGCCTGTTGGCGCACATCGGGCGGATCTTCGTGCAGTTCGAGCTATTGGTGCAGAATGCGCGCATCGCCACGCTCGGCGAAAAAGCGGAGGACGTCTTTTTCGTCACCGATCTGGACGGCCAGCCGGTGTCCGATCCGGAGTTGTGTCAGCGCCTGCAGGCCACGCTGGAACAGGAACTGGACGACCACAGCAAAACCGACCCGATCTCAATCTAAGGAACACCATGAATCCCGATCTGGAACGCCTGCATCCGTATCCGTTCGAGAAGCTGAGCACGTTATTCGCCGATCTGCCCGCCAGCGACAAAAGCCCGGTGGCGTTCTCCATCGGCGAGCCGCAACACCCGGCACCGGAGTTCGTCCAGCAGGCGCTCCGCGACAACACCGCGCTGCTCGCCAAGTACCCGGGCACCGCCGGCCTGCCGGAACTGCGCGAGGCCATCGCCGGCTGGCTGACCCGCCGCTTCAAGCTGCAACAGGTAAACAGCGACCATCAGGTGTTGCCGGTGAACGGCACCCGCGAAGCCCTGTTCGCCTTTACCCAGGCGATGCTGGATCGCCAGCGCAGCCCGCTGGTGCTGATGCCCAACCCCTTCTACCAAATCTACGAGGGCGCCGCCCTGCTCGGCGGCGGCGAGCCGGTCTACCTGCCCTGCACCGACGGCACCGGCCTGCAGCCGGACTTCGACGCCGTCGACGAAAGCACCTGGCTGCGCACCCAGGTGCTGTTCATTTGCACCCCGGGCAACCCCACCGGCGCCACCCTGAGCAGCGCGCAACTCAAAGCCCTGATCGACCTGGCGGACAAGTACGACTTCGTGATCGCCTCGGACGAATGCTATTCGGAAATTTACCGCGACCGGGCGCCCGCCGGATTACTGCAGGCCTGCGCCGAACTGGACCGCCATGATTACCGCCGCTGCGTGGTGTTCCATTCGCTGTCCAAGCGCTCCAACCTGCCCGGCCTGCGCTCCGGCTTCGTCGCCGGCGACGCGGAAATCCTGCGCCGCTTTCTGCGCTACCGCACCTACCACGGCTGCGCCATGCCCAATCATCATCAGGTGGCAAGCATCGCCGCCTGGAACGACGAAGAGCATGTGCGCGCCAACCGCGCCCTGTACGCCAGCAAGTTCGACGCCGTACTGGACATTCTCGGCGAGCCGCTTAAGGTTAGCGCCCCGGACGCGGGCTTCTACCTGTGGCCCAAAACCCCGGTGGACGATGAAACCTTCGCCCGCCGCCTCAAGTCCGAAGAGAACGTCACCGTGCTGCCCGGGCGCTATCTGTCGCGCACCGTGCAGGGCCGCAACCCCGGCAAGAACCGGGTGCGCATGGCGCTGGTCGCGGAACTGGATCAATGCGTGGAAGGCGCCAAGCGCATACGCGCTCTGATCGAGCGTCTGTAAACCTGCCCCAAAGGAAGGATCCCATGGCGATAATCGTGTACGGCATCAAGAACTGCGACACCATGAAAAAGGCTCTGAAATGGCTCGACCAGCAGGGCCTGGAGTATCATTTTCACGACTATAAAAAGGACGGCGTGCCCGAGGCACAGCTGCGACGCTGGATCGACGCCCTGGGCTGGGACACCGTGATCAACCGACGCGGCACCACCTGGCGCAAGCTCGATCAAAGCACCCGCGACAACATGGATGCGGAAAGCGCGGTGGCCGCGGCACGGGACAACCCGTCACTGATCAAACGCCCGATTCTGCACAGCGACAACATCATTGAAGCCGGCTTCGAAGAGGGCCGCTGGAAAACACTGTTGGGCTGAGCACCATACACCGCCGGACCGAGTAACAGAGGTAAGTCAACATGAGCAATATTTTCGCAATGGCACTGGGCTGTGGCAGCAAGAACCGCGACGACCAATGGCTGGAAGTGTTCTACCCGGATCCGGTGATCAACCCGGACAGCAAGCTGGTGGAGGTGGTCAGCGAGGAAGTCGGCTACCAGGGCGGCAACGCGGCCCTGGAACTGACCCACCGGCAAATCCAGCACCTCGCCCGTGAATGGCGCGAGGCCGGCTTCGAACACGAAGCCAGTTACGCGGTGGCGTTCCAGGAATCCGAGCGCCCGGTGGTACTGACCATTCTGGAAAGCGACGCGGAGCCGGCCTCCACCCCGGAAGCCTATCTCAAGCTGCACCTGCTTTCTCACCGCCTGGTGCGTCCCCACGGCGTGGTGCTCAGCGGCATCTTTCCGTTGCTGCCCAATGTGGCCTGGACCAGCGAAGGTGCCGTCGACCTGGAAGAACTGCCCGAACGCCAGCTTCTCGCCCGCCTTAACGGCAAGGTGCTGGAAGTGAACAGCGTCGACAAGTTTCCCAAGATGACCGACTACGTGGTCCCCGCCGGCGTGCGCATCGCCGACACCGCCCGTGTGCGCCTGGGCGCCTATGTGGGCGAAGGCACCACCGTCATGCACGAAGGGTTCATCAACTTCAACGCCGGCACCGAAGGCCCGGGCATGATCGAAGGCCGCATCTCCGCCGGCGTGTTCGTCGGTAAGGGCTCCGACCTGGGCGGCAGCTCGTCCACCATGGGCACCCTGTCCGGCGGCGGCAACATCGTCATTTCCCTGGGCGAGAACTGCTTGCTGGGCGCCAACGCCGGCACCGGCATTCCGTTGGGCGACCGCTGCACCATCGAAGCCGGCGTTTACATTACCGCCGGCACCAAAGTGGAGGTGCTGGACCAGAACGGCGAAGTCGCGGACACCGTCAAGGCCCGCGACCTGGCCGGCCAGTCCGACCTGCTGTTCCGCCGCAACTCGATCACCGGCGCGGTCCAGTGCCAGACCAACAAGACCGCCGTGGCGCTCAACGAAGAGCTGCATAAACATAACTAAAAATCGGATACAGGATGAAGGATACAGGATACAGGGGTTGGCATGCTGCTGACCCGTCGCCGCGTCCATTAAGCAGCGCGACGTGACCTGGGTGCGAGACGGATAGCACGGCCCTTGCCCCTTCATCCTGTATCCTGAATCCTGTATCGCTTTACGGAGTAACCGGTGAGCAGAACTCTGGAGTACGCCAAGGAACTGATCCGTCGTCCATCGGTAACCCCGGAGGATGAAGGCTGTCAGGACTGGATGATTGAAAAGCTGGAGGCCCTGGGTTTCCGGTGTGAAACCCTGTGGTTCGAGGAAGTGCGGAATCTCTGGGCCCGGCGCGGCGAAGAGGGTCCGCTGTTCGTGTTCGCCGGACACACCGACGTGGTGCCCACCGGCGAGGTGGGTAAATGGCGCTTTGATCCCTTCGTGCCCACCGAGGACGGCGACCTGCTCTACGGTCGCGGCGCGGCGGACATGAAAGGCTCGATCGCCGCCATGCTGGTGGCGGTGGAAGACTTTATCGCCGCCCACCCCGACCACCACGGCAGCCTCGGCTTTCTGATCACCGCCGACGAGGAAGGCCCCTCGGTGAACGGCACCGTCAAGGTGGTGGAAACCCTGCAGGATCGGGATGAACGGATCGACTACTGCCTGGTGGGTGAACCCTCCTCCACCGACACCGTCGGCGATGTGATCAAGAACGGCCGGCGCGGCTCCCTGGGCGGCCTGCTCACCGTCAAAGGCGTACAAGGGCATGTCGCCTACCCGCACCTGGCGCGCAACCCGGTGCACGACCTGGCACCGGCCCTGGCGGAGCTGACGGCGGCGGAATGGGACCACGGCAATGATTTCTTCCCGACCACCAGCTTCCAGATTTCCAACATCAACGCCGGCACCGGCGCCACCAACGTGATCCCCGGGGATTGCCAGGTGCTGTTCAATTTCCGCTTTTCCACCGAGGTCACCGATTTCGAACTGCGCCAGCGCACCGAAACCATCCTGCAGAGCCACGGCCTGGATTATGAAATCGAGTGGAAGCTGTCCGGCCAGCCCTTCCTCACCGATCGCGGCGCCCTGGTGGACGCCGCCATGGCGGCGATCAAGGACCGCACCGGCGGCGACGCGCAACTGTCCACCGCCGGCGGCACCAGCGATGGCCGCTTTATCGCCCCCACCGGCGCCCAGGTGGTGGAACTGGGGCCTGTGAACGCCACCATCCACAAGGTGGACGAGCACACCTCCATATCGGAGTTGGACACCCTCACCGGCATTTATCAGCGGTTGCTTGAACGACTCTTGGCCTGAGGCAGACAAACCCGGATTTCAGTACCGCCATCTTCAGGCGGCACGGCCACTACCGTGCCGCCGTGGGCACGCGCCACGGCGTCCACGATAGCCAGCCCCAAACCGCTGCCTCGACCTGACTGCCCCTCGCCTTTGTAAAACGGCTGGAATATGGATTGCCGCTGGGTCTCGGACAGGCCTTCGCCCTGGTCACGCACGTCCAATTGGACCCTATGACCGGATTGCCTCAACGTGAGCCGCACCTCGCCGCCCGTCGGCGAAAACCGGATGGCATTGGTTAACAGGTTCGAGATCAACGCCTCGATCAGTACCGCGTTACCATAAATCGTCGCCGGCCCCACCTCGTCCTTAACCACCAAGACCACACCGGCGCGATCGGCCTGATCGCCGAGCGACACCGCCACTCGGCGTATTAGAGCATCCAATTGGAAATGCTTGCGTTCCAGCGGCGGCGCGGCCGGGTCCAAACGCGCGAAAAGCAACAACTGCTCCAGCAACGCTTCCATACGGTCCATGGACACCGTCGCCTGACGCAGCGCGCGTTGCCGGCGTACCGCATCCACGCTTTGGCTGGCGACATGCAACTGGGTCTTACAGCCGGCCAGCGGCGTTCGCAGCTCGTGTCCCGCGCCGGCGGTAAACGCCCGTTGTCTTACCAGAACCTCTCTGACCCTGGCGATCAGACGATTGAGCGTCGTGATAAGCTGGTGTAGTTCCGACGGCGCGCCGCGCCGGTCCACGTCGAGCGGCTGCGGATCCAGCGGATCCAGGCCGGCGACCGCCCGTTCGATGCCACGCAACGGCGCCAGTCCCCGCCACACCGAAAAGAACGCCATCACCACTAAAAGCGGAAGTAACCAGTTCAGCGGACCTGCAAAATCACGATTGAGCGCATCGGTATACGCTTCGCCGCTGGAAGGCGCCAAGGCCACGATCACGGTCACGCGGTTGTCGTCATCGGGCAAGGTGTAAAGACGCCAACTTTGTAACCCCACGGTGCGGTTGGAAAATCCCGGAGCATTTTGCCGTGCGGCTATCGGGAACCCGGATGAACGCGCCAGCACCCTGCCCCCAGTGGTCTTTATCAGAAAATGAAGGGGGCCGCCGACGGCCTCGGGGGCAGGGCCGATGAGATTATCCACTCCTCCTTCCCGCAGCCCGCCGTCAACATACAGCCGCAACAAAAGCGCTGCCGTGTTCTGCAAACGGCGATCCACATCCCGGGCCGCGATATCGTTGATAATGCTGCGCGTATTGCCCCATATCACGAGCCACACCACGACCAGCATCATCAATAGCCAGAGGATCAGACGCGCGTGCAGGCCCAGTGTACCGCCTCTTCGAACTTTCACGGCACCATCCGATAGCCAAGACCACGTACGGTTTCTATGTGCTGCGCGCCAATTTTTGAACGCAGCTTGTGGATTAGCACATTGACGCTGTTACTCTCCGGCCCGTCTTTCCAACCGTACAATCTCGACGCCAGCTGATCCCGACTGATAACGCCGCCCGGTCGTTCAAGAAGCGCTTCGAGGACGGCGAACTCATAGGCGGACAGATCCACCTGGCGGCCCGCCACCAAAGCACGATGGTAAACCCGGTCAAGCCGCACATCGCCACAATCGAGATAATTATCAGCATGCCCACTGCCGCGCCGTAACAGCACCCGCAGGCGCGCCTCCAGCTCTTCGAAAACGAACGGCTTGGCGACATAATCGTCGGCACCGCGATCAAGAGCGGTCACGCAATCTTCGGTACCGCCGTAGGCGGTCAACACCAGCACCGGCATCGCCTCACCATTACGCCGCCACTGCTCCAAAACCGAAAGGCCGGAACAATCAGGCAATGCCAGGTCAAGAATCGCTACGTCGAACCGATCGCCTTCCAGTGCCTGCCGCGCCTGTTCGCCACGGGTAAGCCAGTCCACGGTGTGGCCCGCCATATCAAGTCCCTGGCAAAGGCCGTCACCGAGCACTTCGTCGTCCTCAACCACCAGAATACGCATTACTTCTCCCTTTAACGTCGGGCTATGCAAAGCCTGCCGCATTTCCACCGCGTTCGCCAATCCATCCCGCAACGTAAAATCTCAATACCGCTAATGTTCGATTAACGTGCTGTATCCAGGCTACCCTTAACCGCCCGGCGCAAAGCGTCACTCGGCGGTTCCTGAAAACCCTTAGTTGAGAAACAAAGGAGTGAATCATGCGTAAGGAAATTATTCTCGGCCTCGCACTGGCACTGTCAGCAACCACCGCATCAGCGTCTTTCAGCAGCCAGGACGCCAACGATGACGGCAAGATCAGCAAAGATGAGTTTTACGGTTCAGCCGCGGACTACGGCACCTACAGCGATTGGGACCTGAACGACGACGGTCTCATCGACGAGGACGAGTTCAACGAGTTCGGTTACGACTGGGACTATGACACCTGGGACATCAGTGGCGACGGCTACCTTGATTCCGGTGAATTCTATGACGGCTACTTCGGTATCTATGACGAGGACGAAGACGGCCATTGGGACAACGGCGAATGGGACGACGCCGGTGACGAAGGCTTGTTCGATGTGTAAATAGCCGCGACCCAAAGCGAAGCGGGGCCCGTCCGGGCCCCGCTCCTCCCCGCCAGCCTCATTAACGCTCCACGCGCGTCGCTATTCCCCCGGCCAGTGGCGTATGCTTCCATTATTCGCCTATCCTATTCCGTTATGCGTCCATGGCCGGAGCCACGAGATGACCGTCACCGATATCAACCCCGCCACCGGCGCCGCCGTGGCCGAACTCAACCAAACCGATCTCGCCGGCATGCCGGAGCGCATGCAGCGGGCCCGCGCCGCCCAGAAACAATGGGCGGCCAAGTCGTTCAAGGAACGGGCCCGTCATATCAATCTGATGCGTCGCTACATCGTCGACCGCGCCGAAGACCTGGCCGCCACCGTCAGCGACAGCAACGGCAAGACCCGCATCGACGCCCTGGCCACGGAAGTGCTGCCCTGCGCCCTGGCTTGCAATTGGTACGCCAACAACGCCGGCAAGGTGCTCGGCCCGCAAAAACGCGCCGCCGGCCATCTGCTATTCGCCAACAAACGCACCGAAGTGAGCCATCTGCCACTGGGCGTGGTGGGCATCATCAGCCCCTGGAATTACCCGCTGTCGATCCCGTTCGGTGAGATCGTCATGGCGCTGATGGCCGGCAACGCGGTGCTGCTCAAGGTGGCCGCCGCGACCCCGGCCGTGGGCCGCGCCATCGAACGCATCCTGGACGCCGGCGAACTGCCCGAGGGCCTGTTCCAGCACATCGTCGGATCGGGCTCCAAAGTGGCCACCGCCTTCTTCGAGAACGGCATCGACAAGCTGTTCTTCACCGGCAGCGTGCCCGCCGGCAAGACCCTGATGGCCCAGGCGGCGCAGACCCTGACGCCGGTGTCCCTGGAACTGGGCGGCAACGACGCCATGATCGTGCTCGCCGACGCCGACCTAGAACGCGCCACCAACGGTGCCGCCTGGGCCGGCTACCAGAACGCCGGGCAGAGCTGCGGCGGCGTGGAACGCATCTACGTGGAAGCCGCCGTCTACGACGACTTCGTGGAACGGCTGGCCAAGAAAACCCGCGCCCTGCGCCACGGCCCCGGCCACGGCAAGGACGTCACCGTCGATATCGGCAGCCTGACCACCGAAGGTCAGCTGCGCACCGTCCAGCAACACCTGGAAGACGCCCTCGCCAAGGGCGCGCGCATTCAGGCCCAGTCCCGCCCGGTGGGCGACGTGGAGCACGGCTTCTTCTTCCCCGCCACCCTGCTCACCGAAGTGTCCGACGACATGCTCACCGTCTGCGAGGAAACCTTCGGCCCGATCGTCGCCGTGGAAAAAGTCGCCAACGCCGAACAGGCCCTGGAAAAAGCCAACCGCTCCAACCTGGCGCTGACCTCCTCGATCTGGACCGGCAACAACAAGCGCGGCCGGGAACTGGCGGCGCGCCTGGAAAGCGGCGTCACCACCATCAACGACCACCTCTACACCCACGGCCTCTCGGAAGCGCCCTGGGGCGGCTGGAAAGAATCCGGCCTCGGCCGCACCCACGGCCCCGAAGGCCTGCTGGAAATGACCAACGCCAAGGTGATCAACTGGGACCTGCTGCCCGCCAAGCGCAACCTCTGGTGGTACCCGTTCGACCAAGCCACCTACAAGGGCCTGGTCAACGCCCTGCGCTTCGCCTTCCCCACCGGCATCGGCCAGTGGCTGGGCGCCAGCCTCAAGCTCACGCCCTTCCTGGTCCGCAAAATGTTCACCGGCTGGAAGGCGGATTAAGTTCAGACCGTGTCGAACAGACCGTGTCGAACAGACCGTGTCGGATTACGCCTTCGGCTAATCCGACCTACGCGGCTTCGTAGGTCGGGTTAGCGAAGCGTAACCCGACTATAAAGTTTAAGTTTTGGGAAAGCGCCCGCCGGTGACCACCAACAACCCGCTAACGACGATCAGTGCGATCCCGGCCCAGGTGAAGGCATCAGGGAAATCGCCGAACACCAGCCAGCCCACCGCCACGGCGGACACCATCTCCATATAGCTGACCGGCGACAGCACCGGGGCGGGCGCGTATTCGAAGGCACTGATGATCAGAAAGTGGGCCAGCGCCCCCACCAGCCCCATGATCAGCATCAGGCCCCAGCCGGCCAGGTCCGGCGTCGTCCAGAACGGCGCCACCACCAGGCTGAGTACCGCGAAGCCGAACACCGAGGTGTAGAACAGCGTCACCGAGGCGCGGCCGCTGCCGGACAGCCGGCGGGTGGTGAGCTGGTACAACCCGTAGAACACGCCGGCGGCCACGCCCAGCAGCGAGGCCCATTCGAACGCCGCCCAGCCGGGGCGGATCACCACCAGGGTGCCCGCAAAGCCGATCATCACCGCCAGCCAGCGGCGTGCTCCGGCGTGCTCGCCGAGCAGCCAGGGCGCCAGGGCGGTGCTCACCAGCGGGCCGATGAACGCCAGCGCCAGGGCATTGGCCAGCGGCAGGAAGGCGATGGCGCCGAAGTAGCACAGCGTGGTGGAGAGCAGAAAGGCGCTGCGCAGTA